>NZ_CP021032.1:300000-600000 GCF_002117485.1 Rhizobium sp. NXC14 | reverse complement strand
CTCTCGCCTTGACCGAGGCGGTGACCCGCACCAGCGACCGCGCCGACCCGGTGCCTGACGAGATCTGGGACGAGGCGACCCGGCATTATGACGGCCGCAGCCTTGCCGCGCTTGTCATCGCCATCGCCAATATCAATGTCTGGAACCGGCTGAACATCGCCACCCGCCAGATCGCCGGCGCCTGGAAACCGTGAGCGGCGATTGCCGGCGGCGTTTCAACGATGCTGCCGGCGATCACGCCTTTATTCGGCCCGGCAGCTCAAATGATACCGCCGCCACCGGCAACGGAAGCCGGACGTTCGGCTGCCACCTTGTTGCGGTAGCCGCTGGCGCGATAGGCCGCGATCGGGTCGATCGCGCCGCCGGCCCGGCGGCGGGCCTCGGCAAGGATCGGCTCGACATCGGCGCGATAGGCGCGCTTCAGCGTTTCTGACGCCATCAGCGCGTCATTGTCCTCTTGGTAGCCCACGAGGGCCTTCCGGTCGACGAGGAGCGCCTGCGCATAGGCGCGGCGGATTTCGTTGGCGCTGTTGATCAGGCTCTCGATCGGATCGGTGACATTGTGCGACTGGTCGATCATGTGGGCCGGATTGAAATCGTTGACGCCGCGCTGCTCGGCATCCACCAGCTCGTTGAAAACCAGGAACAGCCGGTAGGGATCGATCACGCCGGCATCGAGATCATCGTCGCCATATTTCGAATCGTTGAAGTGGAAGCCGCCGAGCTTCCCGAACTGGATCAGCCGGGCGACGATCATCTCGATATTGGTGTTCGGCGCATGGTGGCCGAGATCGACGAGGCACTGGGCTTTCGGGCCGAGGGTCTGGGCGATCAGATAATTGGTGCCCCAGTCCTGAACGATCGTCGAATAGAAGGCCGGCTCGTACATTTTGTGCTCGGAGAACAGCTTCCAGTCGTCGGGCAGCGCCTTGTAAATGTCGGCCATCGAGGCAAGATAACGCTCGAATGCCTTGGTGAAATTGCTCTGGCCGGGGAAGTTCGACCCATCGCCGATCCAGACGGTCAGCGCCTTGGAGCCGATCGCTTTGCCGATCTCGATGCATTCGAGATTATGCTCGACCGCCTGGGCGCGTGTTGCCGCGTCGGTGTGGCTAAGCGAACCGTATTTGTAGGAATAAGCCTGCCCCGGCGCGTCGGAAAAGGTGTTCGAATTCATTGCGTCGAAGCCGAGGCCGAGCGCATCACCCTTGGCCTTCAACTCCCGTGCATCCGCTTTGTCCCAGGGAATATGCAGCGACACATTCGGCGTTGCCTGCGTCAGCTGATTGATGACGGCGCAATCGTCGAGCTTGTCGAAGATGCCGCGCGGTTCGCCGGTGCCGGGAAAGCGGGCGAAACGCGTGCCGCCGGTGCCCACGCCCCAGGAAGGAACGGCGACGAAGAACTCCGCCACCTTGCGTGTCACCGCCTCTATATCGACGCCGCGGCGATCAAGCGTCGCCCCCAGCGCCTCGTAATCGGCTTTCAGCGCGGCTGCCCGCTTGTCGTTTTCGCTCGCAACCAGATCCTGCGCGATCCTGAACTCGGCCATTTTTTCCTCCCGGTTCTGCAATTTCTACATTGGAACTGCCGTACGGCCGCCCCCCATCCGCCTGCCGGCACCTTCTCCCCGTTCAGACGGGGAGAAGGTGATATGCCGCGCCGTCTCCGTCTCACTCCAACATTTCGTTGGGCAAGTCCCCTCTCCCCGTCTGAACGGGGAGAGGGTTAGGGTGAGGGGCAGACGCATCCGCCCCCAGTCAAAAATCAGCGCGTAAAACTCTGAACGTTGCCGGCGTCGACGTTGATGATGTTGCCGGTCGATTTCGCCGATAGATCTGACGCCAGGAAGTAGACCGCCTCGGCGATATCTTCCGGGAAGACGTTGAGCTTCAGCATCGACCGCTTGCGGTAATGTTCCTCCAGCTCGTCGACCTCGATCTTCGAGGAGGCCGCACGCTGCTCGCGCCACTCGCCGCTCCAGATCTTCGAGCCACGCAGGACTGCATCGGGATTGACGGTGTTGACGCGGATGCCGGCATCGGCGCCTTCCAGCGCCAGGCAGCGGGCGAGATGGATTTCAGCCGCCTTCGCCGTGCAATAGGCGGACGCGTTCGGCGAAGCGGCAAGACCGTTCTTCGATGCAATGAAGACGATATTGCCGCCGAGCGCCTGACGGCGGAACAGCCGGAAGGCCTCACGCGAAACGAGGAAATAACCGGTCGCCAGAATGTCGATATTGCGGTTCCACGTCGAAAGTTCCGTCGTTTCAATCGGCGCCGACGAGGCGATACCGGCATTCGAAATGAGGATGTCGATGCCGCCGAATTCCACGCAGGATTCGGCGAAGGACGCGATAACGGCATCTTCCTTGGTGACGTCGAGCTTGGTGGTGCGCACGGCGTCCGAGCCGTACTTCTTCACGAACTCGGCTTCAGTCGATTCAAGTGCCGCCTGATCGATATCGGCGAGCACCACACAGGCGCCCTCGCCGACGAGGCGCGCCGCCGTCGCCCGGCCGATGCCGCCGGCACCGCCGGTGACGAAGGCGACCTTGCCGGCAAGGCTCTTCGGCTTCGGCATGCGCTGCAGCTTGGCCTCTTCGAGTAGCCAATATTCGATGTCAAAGGCTTCCTGCTCCGGCAGTCCCTGATATTCCGAGACCGTCGAGGCGCCGCGCATGACGTTGATGGCGTTGACGTAGAATTCGCTGGCGATGCGGGCCGTCGCCTTGTCGCGGGCGAAGGACAACATGCCGACACCCGGCACCAGGAAGATGACGGGATTGGCGTCGCGCATGGCGGGCGAATTGTCATGTTTGCAGTCGTTGTAATAGCGGGCGTAGTCGGCGCGGTAATCCTCCAGCGCCTTGTCGAGACCCGCGACGATCGCGTCGACATCCGGTTTGGCCGGGTCGAAATCGATGATCAGCGGCCGGATCTTGGTGCGCAGGAAATGATCGGGGCAGCTGGTGCCGAGCGCGCCGAGCGGCCGCAGGTCGCGGGAGTTGACGAATTCGAGCACGGCGTCCTGATCGTCGAAATGGCCGAGCTTGCGCTCCTGCTTGCCGATGCGACCGCGAATTTCGGGCATCAGGCGAGCGGCGATAGCCCGGCGTTCGGCAACCGGCAGACTCTGCACGACCGCGCCGCCGAAGATCGTCTTGCCCTCGGTTTGAGCGGCGAACCATTCAATCGCCTTGTTGATGATATCGAGCGTCAGCTCGTAGCAGGCCTTGGCGTCGTTTGCCCAGGTGAAGAGACCATGGCTTTCGAGCACGACGCCCTTGGCGTTCGGGTTCGCCTTGACGAAGGCTTCGAGATCGAGGCCGAGCTGGAAGCCCGGACGGCGCCAGGGCAGCCAGCCGATCTCGTCGCCGAAGATCCGCTGAGTCAGCTCGCGGGAGTTTTTCGAGGCGGCGATCGCAATGATCGCATCGGGATGCATGTGATCGACATGGGTGAAAGGCACGAAGCCGTGCAGCGGCGTATCAATCGAGGCGGCGCGGCCATTGAGGTTAAAGGTGCAGTGCGGCAGGAAGCCGACCATGCGGTCCTCGTCCTCGACACCTTTGTAGATGCCCTTCAGCGATTCCAGCTTGTCCTGGTAGAGTGTGGCGAAGCCGTCGAGCTTGATGGTGCCGACATCGCCGCCCGAGCCCTTGACCCAGAGAACCTTGACCTTCTCGCCGGTCAGCGGATCGGTCTCCATGACCTTGGCCGAGGTATTGCCGCCACCGTAATTGGTGATGCGCTTGTCGGCGCCGAGCAGATTTGAGCGATAGAGAAGCTTGCCGGGTTCGTCGAGGCCTGCCGCGTAACCCTCATCCCACCGGTTTTCCAGAAGCCGGACGTTCGCCGCCATGTCATCCTCCCATATGAAATCATTATCGGGACGCGATGGTTCGCGCTCCTCTTCGCTGACCGGTATCGCTCATGAAAATGGAGTTTGTCAATCGAAAACGATCAAATTCGATTATTGTGCAGCGCAATATGAAAATTTATGATCGTTTATGATTGACAGGTTTTAACGGATACGAAATAAATACGACAAGAGGAGGAGCCCAATGCACGAACGCGAACGTCATCGCATCATCTTGAGCGCCGTTCAGGAAAAATCCGTCGTCACGATCCAGGACATTTCCGAATTGACGGAAGCTTCTGAAGCGACAATCCGGCGCGACATTGCGGCTCTTCATGTGCAGGGCAAGATCCGTCGTGTCCGCGGCGGAGCGGAGGCGGTGCACCCGCCGCAGCTCGGCAATCTCGCCGGCCGCCCATTCCGGGTTTCAGAATCGGTCAACATCGATAAAAAACGCGCAATTGCACGCGCCGCGGTCGATCTCTGCGAGGCCGGCGACGCCATCATTATCAATGGCGGCACCACGACCTTCCAGATGGTGCATTACATGGCCGGCCATCGCATGCAGGTGATGACCAACTCTTTTGCCATCGCCGAACATCTGGTGAAGCATTCCAAGAACACGGTGACGGTGCCGGGCGGCGCGATCTATCGTGAACAGAGCCTCATCCTGTCGCCGTTCGACAATGACGCTATCCGCAATTTTTATGCGCGACGCATGTTCATCGGCGCGCAGGGCGTCGGCCCGCTCGGCATCATGGAGGCGGATGCCCTCATCATCCAGAGCGAGCAGAAGCTGATGCACCAGGCCGACGAACTCATCGTCATGGTCGATTCAAGCAAATTCAATCGCCGGTCGAGCCTCATTCTCTGCGCGCTCGACCGCGTCTCTGTCGTCATCACCGATGACGGGATTACCGACGAGGCAGCTCGCATGGTCGAGAATGCCGGCGTTCGGCTCGTCGTCGCCAGCCCGGTGACCCAGCTTGTGAAGGAGGATTCCTCGTCGGTCGCGTGAGGCGCCGCCGAGGTGTGGAAGTCTAATCTTAATGGGAGGAAAGTGACATGAAATTCGCAAAGACACTGGCGCTCGGCGTAGCGCTCGCCGTCGCCATGATGGCCGGCACCGCCAGCGCCAAGGACATCAAGATCGGCCTCGTCGTCAAGTCGCTCGGCAACGGCTTCTTCGACGCCGCCAACAAGGGCGCGCAAGAAGCAGCCAAGGAACTCGGCGGCGTGGAGGTTATCTACACCGGCCCGACCTCGACGACGGCCGAGGGCCAGATCGAAGTCATCAATTCGCTGATCGCTCAGGGCGTCGACGCCATCGCCGTGTCGGCCAACGATCCGGACGCGCTCGTTCCGGCGCTGAAGAAGGCTACCCAGCGCGGCATCAAGGTCATTTCCTGGGATTCCGGTGTTGCACCCGAAGGCCGCATCCTGCAGCTCAACCCGTCGTCCAACGAGCTGATCGGCAAGATGTGCCTGACGCTCGCCAAGGATCATCTGGAAGGGGGCAAGGGCGACTTCGCCATCCTGTCGGCGACGACCACCTCGACCAACCAGAATATCTGGATCGACCAGATGAAGAGGCAGCTCAAGGATTTCCCGGGCCTCAACCTCGTCACCACGGTTTACGGCGACGACCTCTCGGACAAGTCCTATCGTGAAGCCGAAGGCCTGCTGAAGTCGTACCCGAACGTCAAGGTCATCGTCGCTCCGACGACGGTCGGCGTTCTCGCTGCTTCCAAGGTCGTCGAAGACAAGGGCCTTGTCGGCAAGGTCTACGTCACCGGTCTCGGCCTGCCGTCCGAAATGGCCGGCGCCATCAAGTCGGGCGCCACGAAGGAATTCGCCATCTGGAACCCGATCGACCTCGGCTACTCCGCCACCCAGATCGCCTATCGCCTCGTCAAGGGTGAAACCGACGGCAAGCCGGGCAGCGAAATCGAAGCCGGCCGCATGGGCAAGATCAAGGTTGGCGACAACGGCGAAGCCGCCATGGCCGATCCCTTCGTCTATAATGCCTCGAACATCGACCAGTTCTCCAAGGTCTTCTGATCCGAAGCAGCCGTATAAAGCCCGGCGGCCTGATAGCCGCCGGGATTTCTCATTCGACACTGGTAGAAGCTGATGAACGCTGCCTTTCAACAACCCGCCACTGCCACGGACAGCAAAACCGGCGAAGCGCCCGCCATTCTGGAAATGCGCGGCATCTCCCAGATCTTTCCCGGGGTGAAGGCGCTCGACAATGTCAGCATCGCGCTCCATCCCGGTACGGTGACGGCGCTGATCGGCGAAAACGGCGCCGGCAAATCGACGCTCGTCAAGATCCTGACCGGCATCTACAGGCCGAACGAAGGCGAGATTCTCGTCGATGGCCAGCCGACGAGCTTCGCCAGCGCCCAGGCCGCGATCGACGCCGGAGTCACCGCCATCCATCAGGAAACCGTGCTGTTCGACGAGCTGACGGTTGCCGAAAACATCTTCCTCGGCCATGCGCCGCGCACGCGCTTTCGCACCATCGACTGGCAGGTGATGAACAGCCGCTCGACGACGCTGCTGACCGCACTTGAAAGCAATATCGACCCGACGATCCGGCTGAAGGACCTCTCGATCGCGCAGCGCCACCTGGTAGCGATTGCCCGCGCTTTGTCGATCGAGGCCCGCATCGTCATCATGGACGAGCCGACGGCCGCCCTTTCCCGCAAGGAGATCGACGACCTCTTCCGCATCATCAAGGGCCTGAAGGAGCAGGGCAAAGCGATCCTGTTCATCAGCCATAAGTTCGACGAGCTTTACGAAATCGCCGACGATTTCGTTGTCTTCCGCGACGGCCGCGCCGTCGGCCAGGGGCGGCTGAAGGAAACGCCGCAGGACGAAATCGTCCGCATGATGGTCGGCCGTGACGTCGATAACGTTTTTCCGAAGATCGAGGTTGCCATCGGCGGCCCGGTGCTCGAAGTCGAAAAATACAGCCACCGCACCGAGTTCCGCGACATTTCGCTGACGCTGCGCAAGGGCGAGATCCTCGGCATTTACGGCCTGATCGGCGCCGGCCGCTCGGAATTGGCGCAATCGCTCTTCGGCATCACCAAGCCGCTCTCGGGGCGGCTGACGCTCGAGGGCCGGGAAATTTCGATCAATTCGCCGCATGATGCCATCAAGGCCGGCATCGTCTATGTGCCGGAGGAGCGCGGCCGCCACGGCCTGGCGCTGCCGATGCCGATCTACCAGAACATGACGCTGCCGTCGCTGACACGGACCTCGCGCAAAGGTTTCCTGCAGGCGGCGGAAGAACTCGCGCTCGCCCGCAAATATGCCGAGCGGCTGGATCTGCGCGCCGCAGCCCTCTCCGTCCCGGTCGGCACCCTGTCAGGCGGCAATCAGCAGAAGGTCGTCATCGGCAAGTGGCTCGCCACCATGCCCAAGGTCATCATCCTCGATGAACCCACAAAGGGTATCGACATCGGCTCGAAGGCTGCCGTGCACGGCTTCATCAGCGAGCTTGCCGCAGAGGGCCTCTCGATCATCATGATCTCTTCCGAACTGCCCGAGATCATCGGCATGTCGGACCGGGTGCTTGTCATGAAGGAAGGTCTGTCCGCCGGGCTCTTCGAGCGCGATCAGCTTTCGCCGGAAGCGCTGGTGCGCGCGGCGACCGGAAATGCATGAGGTGATGAGCATGGCCAAACTAATCAAAAAACGCGAAAACCTGCTCTTTGCCATCATCGTGGTAATGATTGCCGTCTTCTCGGCGCGGGCCGCCGACTTCGCCACACCGGACAATCTCGCCGGGATCTTCAACGACACCGCGATCCTCATTATCCTGGCGCTTGCCCAGATGACGGTGATCCTGACGAAATCAATCGATCTCTCGGTTGCCGCCAATCTCGCCTTCACCGGCATGGCCATTGCGATGATGAACGCCGCCTTTCCGGGCCTGCCGCTGATCGTGCTGATTCTTGCTGCGATCGCAATCGGCGCCGCCCTCGGCACTATCAACGGCTTCCTAGTCTGGCGCCTCGAAATCCCGCCGATCGTCGTCACCCTCGGCACCCTCACCATCTATCGCGGCATGGCCTTCGTGCTGTCGGGCGGCGCCTGGGTGAACGCCCACCAGATGACGCCGACCTTCCTCGCCGTTCCCCGCACGCCGATCCTCGGCCTGCCGGTGCTGAGCTGGGCTGCGATCGTCATCGTCGCGCTGATGTATATGCTGCTGCGCTACAGCCAATTCGGCCGCGCGGCCTATGCGACCGGCGGCAATCCAACAGCGGCCGTCTATGCCGGCATCGATACCGGCCGGACCAAGTTCCTTGCCTTCGTGCTGTCGGGCGCGCTTGCCGGCCTCTCCAGCTATCTCTGGGTGTCGCGTTACGCGGTCGCCTATGTCGATATCGCCAACGGCTTCGAGCTCGACAGCGTTGCCGCCTGCGTCATCGGCGGCATCTCGATTGCCGGTGGCGTCGGCTCGGTCGCCGGCACCGTGCTCGGCGCGCTGTTCCTCGGCGTCATCAAGAACGCCCTGCCGGTCATCGGCATTTCCCCTTTCACGCAGATGGCGATCTCCGGAACCGTCATCATTCTCGCCGTCGCCTTCAACGCCCGGCGTGAGCGCAACCGGGGCCGCATCATCCTGCGCGACCGCGCCGCAGCCGAAATCAGAACGGAGGCCGCAGCATGAGCACCGTATCCACCCACGAAAAGCGCGTCATCCCCGACCGCCTCGGCACGCCCTTCCGCCGCATCATCGCAAGCTGGGAAGTGCTGCTCTTTGGCGTCGCCGTCCTGATCTTCATCTTCAATTCCCTGGCCTCGCCCTATTTCCTCGATGCCTGGAACCTGTCGGACGCCACCTTCAACTTCACCGAAAAGGCGATGATCGCCTTCGCCATGGCGCTGCTCGTCATCTCAGGCGAGATCGACCTCTCGGTGGCCGCCATCATCGCGCTCGCCTCGACGGCGATGGGCGCGGCAGCACAGGCCGGCATCGGCACGCCGGGCCTGGTGCTGATCGGAATCGGCACCGGCCTTGCCTGCGGCATCTTCAACGGCGTGCTTGTTTCGGTGCTGAAGCTGCCGTCGATCGTCGTCACCATCGGCACGATGAGCCTGTTCCGCGGCATTTCCTATATCGTGCTCGGCGACCAGGCCTATGGCAAGTATCCGGCCGACTTCGCCTATTTCGGCCAGGGTTATGTCGTCTGGGTGTTCTCGTTCGAATTCGTGCTGTTCATCGTGCTGGCGATCCTCTTCGCCATCCTGCTGCATGCGACGAATTTCGGCCGGCAGGTCTATGCGATCGGCAACAACGATTTCGCCGCCCGCTTCTCCGGCATTCCGGTCGAACGCGTCAAATTCATTCTCTTCCTGCTGACCGGCATCATGAGCGGCATTGCTGCCGTTTGCCTGACCTCGCGCCTCGGCTCGACCCGGCCGTCGATCGCGCAGGGCTGGGAACTCGAAGTCGTCACCATGGTCGTTCTCGGCGGCATCTCGATCCTCGGCGGCTCCGGCACGATCGGCGGCGTCGTCATCGCCGCCTTCGTCATGGGCCTCGTCACCTTCGGCCTCGGCCTCTTGAACGTGCCCGGCATCGTCATGTCGATTTTCATCGGCCTGCTTCTGATCATCACCATCGCCATCCCGATCCTCGCCCGCCGCATCAAGCTCATGAGCTCCCGATGACCCTGGAAAAACACGCCTTCAAGATGCAGCTCAATCCCGGAATGGAAGCCGAATACAGCAAGCGGCATGACGAGATCTGGCCGGAACTGGTCGATCTCCTGCATCAGTCGGGCGCCAGCGACTATTCCATCCATCTCGACCGCGAGACCAATACGCTGTTCGGCGTTCTCACGCGGCCAACCGATCACACGATGGCGAGCTTGCCGGACCATCCTGTCATGAAGAAATGGTGGGCTCATATGGCCGATATCATGGCGACCAATCCGGATAATTCGCCCGTTCAAAGCGACCTCGTCACCCTCTTCTATATGCCATGACCGCCAGCTCCTACCGCCGCATCGCCGTCCTCGACATCGGCAAGACCAATGCCAAAGTCGTGGTGCTCGACAGCGCGACCGGTGCCGAAATTGCCGTCCTGAAGCGGCCGAACATTGCGATCAAGAAAGGTCCCTACCCGCATTACGACATAGAGGCGCTCTGGGCCTTCGCTCTCGATGCGCTGAAGAGCCTGGCGCGGGAACCGGGTTTCGATGCCATTTCGATTACCACCCACGGCGCCGCAGCCGCACTGCTCGACCGCAATGGCGCGCTCGCCATGCCTGTGATCGATTACGAACACGAATATCCTGAGGCGATCCGCGATTCCTATACCGCTTTGCGTCCCTCCTTCGCCGAAACCTTCTCGCCGCGCCTGGCGATGGGCCTCAATGTCGGCGCGCAGTTGCACTATCAGAAGAGCGTCTTTCCGCAGCAGTTTGCCGCGGTCGAGACAATTCTCACCTATGCGCAATATTGGGCGGCGCGCTTGACGGGTGTCGCCGCAAATGAAGTGACGTCGCTCGGCTGCCATACCGATCTCTGGAATCCGAGAAGCGGCACCTACTCTTCGCTCGTCGACCGGCTCGGCATCCGCGCGCTGATGGCGCCGATCCGCTCGGCCTTCGACGCGCTCGGCCCGGTCCTGCCCGAGATTGCCGCCGCGCTCGGGCTTTCAGCGCCGGTGCCGGTCTATTGCGGCGTCCACGATTCCAACGCCTCGCTGCTGCCGCATCTGGTTCATCGCGAAGCGCCCTTCGCCGTCGTCTCCACTGGCACGTGGGTGATCAATTTCGGCGTCGGCGGCGATCTCGACCATCTTGATCCGAGCCGCGATGCGCTTGCCAACGTTGACGCCTATGGCCGCGCCGTTCCCTCCTCGCGTTTCATGGGCGGGCGGGAATTCGAAATTCTTTCGGCCGAGATCGGTCCGGTGGATGACGAGGCCGCCTGGGCTGCGATCGGTGCGGTGATCGGCAAGGGCATGATGCTGCTGCCCAACGTCGCCCCAGGCTCCGGACCCTTCCCGGGAAAGGCGAGCCGCTGGGTCGGCGCCGAGGCGGCGAGCCGCGAGAAGCGTTTTGCCGCCGTCTGCCTCTATCTCGCACTGATGACCGACGCATGCCTCGGACTGATCGGCGCCAAGGGTCCTGTCATCGTTGAAGGGCCGTTTGCCCTGAACAACACCTATCTTAAGCTGCTCGCCGCCCTCACCGGCCGTGTTGTCGTCGCCCATCCAGGCTCCACCGGCACCAGCCAGGGGGCTGCACTTCTGACTGGCATCCGGCCAGTCTCCGGTGCAGAGACACATGTTCCGCCGTCCGAAATTGCCGGGTTGAAGGTCTATCGGGATCGCTGGTTCGCGGAAATCGAATAGGAGCTTTTCCTGTAACGCCCCCTTGTTCCTCACCGGCTTGCGGTTACTGTTACGCCTCGAAACTCAGGTCGGGGAGACAGCATGACAGAAGCATTCGATCCGCGCGCCCTCGCAGCCAGGCTTTACAGTCTGCGGCGGGCCGGCAGACAGGAGGCGACCAGCGCCTTCCTGTCGCCGGCCAATCTACGTCAGGCGATGGAAGCGCAGCACTTTCTCGCCGCGGCCGACGGCATTTCCGGCAATGCATGGAAGGTGACGGTTTCGCCGCAGGGCCACGCCGTCAGCGGTCCGCTGCATCCCTATGCCGAAGCCGTCTCAGGTGCTGAAATCCCCTGGTATCCAGGGCTGAAATTCGAAACCGAGATCGCCGTGCGCCTCGGCAAGGACCTGCCGATCCGCGCGGGCAAGCCGTACAGCCGCGCCGACGTGGTCGAGGCGATCTCCGCCGTCCATCTCGGCGCCGAACTGCTGATCAGCGCCGTCAGGGAAAGCGGCAGCGTTTCCTTCCTGCTGTTTGCCGCCGACCGCCTCGGCAACAGCGGCTATGTGCTCGGCCCGAGGCTCGACGACAGCCTTGTTGATACCGCCGGCGGCACCCCGCTCAAGGTCACGCATGCCGGACGCACCATTTATGACGGCCCTGCCCAGCATCCGAAGGGCGACGTTCTCACTTGGCTCGTCGACTACGCCAATGACGGCTTGCGTCCGCAAACATCGATTAAGGCAGGCGCGCTGATCACAACGGGCACGTTGAGCGGCGCGATCGAACTGGCCGAACCCGGCGAGATCGACATCCTTTTCGGCGATGCCAGGCTAAGTTTTTCGGTATCGAAGACATGATGAACGTTGATTATACCCGCGGCCGCGGCAATTCCCCGCGGTCTCACCTTCTCCAGAGAAAAGGTAAGTTGACAATCCAGGTTTAGTTTTGCAGGAACCGGGTGTGGATGGGAGGCCGATGCATGTCAGAGGCACTCCCCAACCTGCAGCGCCGAACCCGGAGCAGACCATGCCGTCGTCTTTCCTTGCCCTGTCGGGAATCACCTATGCCATCGGCCCGAAGCCAATCCTCTGCGGCATCGACCTGACCCTTGAAGCAGGCCGTATCTACGGGCTGGTGGGGCCGAACGGGTCCGGCAAGAGCACGCTTTTGAAGATCATCGCCCGCCAGATCGGGCCGCAATCCGGCACCATTACCTTCGGCGGCAGGGCGGCGGCTGACTGGGGGGCGCGGGAATTTGCCCGGCACGTGGCCTATATGCCGCAATTCACGCCGGCGACCGACGGGATGTCTGTGCGGGAACTGGTGGCGCTTGGCCGTTTTCCCTGGCACGGCACGCTCGGCCGCTTCACCGCAGCGGACCGTGGCAAGGTCGAGGAGGCAATTGCCCGCACCCGTCTTGAGGATTTTGCCGATCGCCTCGTTGCCGACATGTCCGGCGGCGAACGCCAGCGCGCCTGGATTGCCCTGATGCTCGCCCAGGATGCCCGCTGCCTGCTGCTCGATGAACCGACATCGGCGCTCGACCTCGCCCATCAGGCCAGCGTCCTCTCCCTTGTACAGCAACTCAGCCATGAACGCGGGCTGACCGTCATCATCGTGTTGCACGAAATCAATCTCGCCGCCCGCTACTGCGACGCGATCGTCGCACTGAACCGCGGCCGGATCACGGCCGAAGGCACGCCCGGCGAGATCATGCAGGCCGAGAAGCTGCATTCGATTTTCGGCGTCGGCATGGGCGTCTTCGCGCATCCGGTGCGAAACGAGCCGGTCAGCTATCTCTTATAGGCCGCCGCCTCACACCTTTTCGCGGAACATCTCGATGATGGCGGAGAAATCCCGACCGCCGTTACCCTGCTTTTCGAAGAGCGAATAAAGCTGCGCTGCCTCCGCGCCGAGAGGCGTCGAGGCGCCGCTTGCCAGCGCCGCCTCCTGCGAGAGCTTGAGATCCTTTAGCATCAGCGCCGCGGCGAAACCCGGCTTGTAGCCGTTGTTGGCGGGCGAAGTCGGCACCGGCCCCGGCACCGGGCAATAGGTATTGATCGACCAGCACTGGCCTGATGAGGTCGAGGCGACGTCGAACAGAGCCTGATGCGAGAGGCCGAGTTTTTCGGCCAGCACGAAGGCCTCGCAGACGCCAACCATCGAGATGCCGAGGATCATATTGTTGCAGATCTTCGCCGCCTGGCCAGCGCCGGCCTCGCCGCAATGGACGATCCTCTTCCCCATCGCCTCGAGGATCGGCTTTGCCTTGGCGAAGGCTTCGTCCGAGCCGCCCGCCATGAACGTCAGCGTGCCCGCGCTCGCCCCACCCGTACCGCCGGAGACGGGCGCGTCGAGCGACAGGCAGCCTGCGGCCTTGGCCATTTCATGCGCCTTGCGGCTGCTTTCCACATCGATTGTGGAGCAATCGATGACCAGCGTGCCCTGCGCGGCGGTCTGCAGGATATCGGTCCAAGCCGTCAGCACATGCCGGCCCTGCGGCAGCATCGTGACGATGGTCTCCGCGTCCTTGACCGCTTGGCTGGCATGGCTTGCCGGCTTGACGCCGCTTGCCTCGGCCGCCTTCAGCACCGACGCAGCGAGATCGAAGCCAAGGACCCCGTGGCCTGCCTTGACGAGATTGGCCGCCATCGGGCCGCCCATATTGCCGAGGCCGATGAATGCAATCTTTGCCATGGTCTTCTCCTATCGATTGTCTTCGAGGATCATCGCCGCCGCCTTTTCGGCGATCATGATGGTCGGCGAATTGGTGTTGCCCGAGGTGATCGACGGCATCACCGAGGCGTCCGCGATCCTGAGCTTGCCGAGCGCCCTTAGTTTCAGCCTGGGATCGACGACGCTGTCCCCGTCGGCGCCCATACGGCAGGTACCAACCGGATGAAAGATCGTCGTGCCGATATCGCCCGCCGCCCGCTCCAGATCGGCCTCCGTCTGATAGCTGGGGCCGGGTTTGAATTCCTCCGGCTTGAAACGGGCGAAGGACGGCTGCGCCACGATCCTGCGCGTCAACCGTATTGAACGGACAGCTATGTCACGGTCGCGCTGCGTCGAGAGGTACTTCGGGCTGATGGTCGGCTGGGCGGCGAAATCCGGGCTCGACAGGTGCACCGAACCGCGGCTTTCGGGCCTCAGATTGCAGACGCTGGCGGTGATCGCCGGGAAAGGATGGACCGGATCGCCGAACTTCTCCAGCGACACCGGCTGCACATGATATTGCAGATCCGGCGTTTCCCGGTCCGGGCCTGACCGGGTGAAGATGCCGAGCTGGCTAGGCGCCATCGCCATCGGGCCGGAGCGGCGGACAAGATATTCGAGCCCGATCGCCGCCTTGCCGATCAGCTTCGTCGCCTTCTCGTTCAGCGTCGGGACGCCCGTCACCTTGTAGGCGAGGCGCAGCTGCAGATGGTCCTGCAGGTTCTCGCCGACAGCTTTCACCTCGGTGACCACATCGACACCCGCCTGCCGCAGAACTTCGCCCCTGCCAATGCCCGACAATTCGAGAATATGCGGTGAGCCGATCGAACCTGCGGAAAGGACCGTTTCCCTCGCTGCATAGGTGCGCTTCGCGGTGCCCTGGTGCTGGAATTCGACGCCGACAACGGCGCCGTCCTCCACCAGCAGCCGTCGGACCTGCGCCTTGGTGAGCACGGTCAGGTTCGAGCGCCGCATTGCCGGGCGCAGAAATGCCTTCGACGTATTCCAGCGAATGCCGGAGCGCTGGTTGACGTCGAAATAGCCGGAGCCTTCGTTGCTGCCGCGGTTGAAATCCTCTGTCTCCGGAATGCCGGCTTCCCTCGCCGCCTGCTGGAAAGCGTCCAGCACGGCCCAGCGCACACGCGCCTTCTCGATGCGCCATTCGCCGCCGGCCCCATGCATCTCGTCTTCGCCGCGGTAAAAATCCTCTGACTTGCGGAAGAAGGGCAGAACATCGTCCCATCCCCAGCCGGTGCAGCCCATCTGCCGCCAGAGATCGTAATCGCGCGCCTGCCCGCGCATATAGATCATGCCATTGATCGACGAGCAGCCGCCGAGCACCTTGCCGCGGGGGTAGCTCAGCGCCCGGCCGTTCAGCCCGGCTTCCGGCGCGGTGGTGAAGCACCAGTCGGTGCGTGGATTGTTGATGCAATAGAGATAGCCGACCGGGATGTGGATCCAATGGTAGTTATCGCTGCCGCCCGCTTCCAGCAACAGCACGCGGCTCCTGCCATCGGCGGATAGCCGGTTGGCGAGCACGCAACCGGCACTGCCTGCCCCGATGATGATGTAGTCGTAGCGGTCCATGCCCCTCACGAAACTCCAGATGCTTGACGCCTGCCTCTGCCCGCGCTGCGGGAGAGGAGAGGTCAGCGGCGATAGACGAAGCCCAGCTTCCGCCCCAGTCGCGAAGCGTAGAATTCGCCGATAATGCCGCGGCGGAAGATCAGCACGCAGACCATGAAGACGACGCCGGTGATGATCGTCACCGGGAATTCCGAGGTGGCGAGGTAGTTTTCCAGCGCCACCACCAACCCAGCACCGAAAAGCGGGCCGATCAACGTGCCGATACCGCCGAGCAGTGTCATCAGGATCACCTCGCCCGACATCTGCCAGGCGACGTCGGTGAGCGTCGCGAACTGGAAGACGATCGATTTCACCGCGCCCGCCAGCCCGGCCAGCGCCGCCGACATGACGAAAGCGCCGAGCTTGTAGCGCGCAACCGAATAGCCGAGCGAGATCGCCCTTTGCTCGTTTTCGCGGATCGATTTCAGGATCATGCCGAAGGGCGAATTGATGAAACGCCAGATAATCAGCACGCCGATAATGAACACGGCGAGCACGAAATAATACATGTTGGTCGAGCTGTTGAGATCGATGACGCCGAAGAGATGGCCGCGCGGCACCGACTGGATGCCGTCTTCGCCCTCGGTGAACTTCGCCTGCAGGCAGAAGAAGAAGAACATCTGCGACAGCGCCAGCGTGATCATCGCGAAATAGATGCCCTGGCGGCGGATGGCGAAGAAACCCATGACGAGGCCGAGAAAGGCCGCCCCCGCTACTCCGATCAGAATGCCGAGCTCCGGCGGCAGCCCCCATGATTTCACCGTATAGGCGGTGAAATAGGCCGCCCCTCCGAAGAAGGTGGCATGGCCGAAGGAGAGTAGGCCGGTATAGCCGAGCAGCAGGTTGAAGGCGCAGGCAAACAGCGCGAAGCACAGGAGCTTCATCAGGAAGATCGGATAGAAGAAGAACGGCGCCAGCAGCAGGAGCAGCAGTCCCACGAGAAGGAAGCCGGCCTGGACCGAAAGGGCGGTCCGGCTTTTTTCCGTTCGGATGGTTTCGGTGATGTCAGCCATGTCAAGCATCCCGGCCGAAGAGGCCCGCGGGCCTGATGAGAAGCACGATCGCCATGATGACGAAGATCACGATGTTGGAAGCCTCGGGATAGAAGACCTTGGTTAGGCCCTCGGCGATGCCAAGCACATAACCGGTGATGATCGCGCCCATGATCGATCCCATGCCGCCGACGACGACCACGGCGAAGACGACGATGATCATGTTCGAGCCCATCAGCGGCGAGACCTGGTAGATCGGTGCGGCCAGCACGCCCGCAAAGGCTGCAAGTCCGGCGCCAAGCGCATAAGTGAGCGTCAGGAGCACTGGCACGTTCACACCGAAGACCTGCACCAGGACGGAATTTTCGGTGGCGGCGCGAAGATAGGCCCCGAGTTTGGTCTTCTCGATCAGAAGCCATGTGCCGAGACAGGCGACGAGCGAGACGACGACCACCCAGCCGCGATAGATCGGCAGGAACATGAAGCCGAGATTGGCGCCGCCGGCAAGGGCTGGGGGCGTCGCATAGGGCTGGCCGGACGAGCCATAGAGATAGCGGAAGGTGCCCTCGACGGCGAGCGCCAGCCCGAAAGTGAAAAGCAGGCCGTAGAGCGGATCGAGATCGTAGAGCCGGCGCAGGAACAGCCGCTCGATGATCGCGCCGGCGAGTCCGACGATGATGGGCGCCAGGATCAGCGACGGCCAGTAGCCGATGCCGGCATAGGTCAACAACAGATAGGCGACGAAGGCGCCGAGCATATATTGGGCGCCATGGGCGAAGTTGATCACCCTTAGAAGGCCGAAAATGATCGCGAGGCCGAGGCTGAGCAGCGCATAGAAGGAGCCGTTGATCAGGCCGATCAGAAGCTGGCCGAGCAGCGCCTGCAGGGGAATGCCGAAGATCATCGTCATCTGGTCACACTCCCAGAACCTTGTGCAGCGTATCCATGCGCTGCGGCAGTTCGCCGACCGGGAATTCCGACACCATCTGCCCATGATCCATCAGATAGAAGCGATCGGCAATACGGCTGGCGAAGCGGAAGTTCTGCTCGACCAGCAGGATCGTCATGCCGCGCTCCTTGAGTTTCTTCAGCACCTCGCCGATGCGCTGGACGATGACCGGAGCAAGCCCTTCCGTCGGTTCGTCGAGGATCAGCAGCCGCACACCGGTGCGCAGGATACGCGCGATCGCCAGCATCTGCTGCTCGCCGCCTGATAGTTTAGTGCCCGGGCTGCCGCGGCGCTCGTAGAGATTGGGGAAGAGCTCGTAGATCTCCTCGAGCGTCATGCCACCGCTGGCAACGACCGGCGGCAGCAGCAGATTTTCCGAAACGGTGAGCGTCGAAAAGATACCGCGCTCCTCCGGCACGAAGCCTATGCCGCGGTGCGCCGTCTTGTGCAGCGGCACATGCATCATGTCGCTGCCGGCAAAGCTGATCCTTCCCTTGCGGGTTCGCACGATACCGGTGATGGTGCGCAGCGTCGTCGTCTTGCCGACGCCGTTGCGGCCGAGAATGGTGATCGTCTCGCCCTCGCCGACATGCATGTCGACGCCGTGCAATATATGGCTTTCGCCGTACCAGGCGTTGAGGCCCTGAACCTCGAGGAGAGCGGCCATCAGTGCTCCTCCGTGCCCATGTAGGCCTCGCGCACGCGCTCATCCTGACTGACCGTGGCATAGTCGCCCTCGGCAAGGATCTCGCCGCGCTGCAGCACGGTGACTTGCTGGCAGATATTGGCGACGACGGAAAGATTGTGCTCGACCATCAGCACCGCCCGATCGCGGGCAACATCGCGGATGATCGCCGAGACGACGCCGACATCCTCATGCCCCATGCCGGCCATCGGCTCGTCGAGTAGCAGCACTTTCGGCTCCAGCGCCAGCGTCGTGGCGATCTCCAGCACGCGCTTGCGGCCATAGGAAAGATCGGCGGCGAAATGGTCGCGCTCCTTGGAAAGGCCGACGCTCGCAAGCAGCTGTTCGGCGCGCTCGTTCAGCCGGTCGAGCGCCGACAGTGGCCGCCAGAACTGCGTCGACAGATGGTTCGGCCGCTGCAGCGCCACGCGCACATTGTCGAGGACCGAGAGATGCGGGAAGACCGCCGAGATCTGGAAGGAGCGCACCAGCCCCATGCGCGCCACCCTGTCGGGCGGCGTGTCGGTGATATCGGTGCCCAACAGGGTGATGGTGCCAGCCGTCGGCTGCAGGAACTTCGTCAGCAGGTTGAAGACCGTGGTCTTGCCGGCGCCGTTCGGGCCGATCAGTGCATGCACGCTTGCGTCGTGCACGTCGAGATCGACATTCTTGACGGCGGTGAAGCCGCCGAAATCGCGGCGCAGGCCGCGGGCGGACAATACCACCCGCGGCTTTTCCTGAGTTTCAATCGCGGAAACCGCCATCGTGCTTACTTCACCAGATCGCAGCCGCTCTTGGCGGGATCGATATAGGCGTCCTTGCCGGGAATGGTCGCGAGAACGTTGAAGTAATCCCACGGCTCCTTGCTGTCGGCCGGCTTCTTGACCTGCAGCAGATACATGTCATGGATCATGCGGCCGTTGGCGCCGACCGTGCCGCCGCGGCCGAAGACGTCGTCAACAGGCATCTCATGCAACTGCTTGGCGACGGCTTCTGTCTCGTCGGTGCCGGCTTTCTGCACCGCCTTCAGATATTGCGTCACCGCGGAATAGGTGCCGGTATGGATCATATTCGGCATCTTGCCGGTGCGGTCAAAGAACTTCTTGGCGAAGGCGCGGCTTTCGTCGTCGCGGTTCCAATAGTAGCCCTCGGTCAACGTCAGGCCTTGAGCCGCTTCGAGACCGAGCCCATGGACTTCGGCCAGCGTGAAGAGCAGCGCCGCCAGATGCTGGCCACCTTGGGTAATCCCGAATTCGGCTGCCTGCTTGATGGCGTTCGAGGTATCGAGGCCCGCATTGGCAAGGCCGATCACCTTGGCGCCGGATGATTGCGCCTGTAACAGGAAGGAGGAGAAGTCCTGGGTCGACAGCGGATGGCGGACGGCGCCGACGACCGTACCGCCACTCGCCTTGACATACTCACTGGTCTGCTGCTCCAGCGAGTAACCGAAGGCGTAGTCGGCGGTCAGGAAGAACCAGCTGTCGCCGCCCTGCTTGACGAGCGCACCGCCGGTGCCGACAGCGAGCGCGTGGGTGTCATACGCCCAGTGGAAGCCGTAGGGCGAACAGGCCTTGCCGGTGAGATCCGTCGTCGCAGCACCGGTGACGATATCGATCTTCTTCTTCTCCTTGGCGATCGCCTGCACGGCGAGCGCTACGGACGAGGTCGTCAGTTCCATGATCGCATCCACCTGCTCGGTGTCATACCATTGGCGGGCGATGTTGGAGGCGATATCCGGCTTGTTCTGGTGGTCGGCATCGACGATCTCGACCGGAACGCCGAGCACCTTGCCGCCGAAATCCTCGACCGCCATCTTGGCCGCCTCGACGGAAGACTTGCCGCCGAAGTCGGCATAGACGCCCGATTGGTCGTTCAGGATGCCGATCTTGACCTTGCCATCGGTCGCGCTCTGCGCGAGCACCGCTGTGCTGCTCGCAAGCAGAAATGCAACTGATGCAACGAGATTCTTACGCATATTCTCTCCTCCCAGAGATGAGCCAGATTGCGGGTCTGTTCAGATTTGGCCAGCCGCACTCCTCAGAGCGGCCGAGCCTTGGCCTACGATCACGGAAATTCCGCATTGAAGCAACGGGTGGTTTACAACTAATTCCAAACAGTATCTGTTCGTTTTTGAACAGATAGGGACGGCGATGACCAATCCACCGCAGTTTACTTGGGATGATCTTCAGTTTTTTCTAGCGGTCGCCCGTACCGGACAGCTCTCGACGGCGGCCCGGCAGTTGCGCTCCAGCCATGCCACCGTTTCGCGACGTATCGACCGGCTGGAATTTACCCTCAAGGTCAAGCTGTTCGAGCGCAATCCGCGCGGTTACGTGCTGACTGTCATGGGCACGCGTTTCATCGAGACGGCCGAGCGGATGGAGCAGGAGACCGAGCGGCTGCGCGCCGACCTTGCCGATGGCTCGATGGCGCAGCGCGGCCTGGTGCGCCTCAGCGCGCCCGAGGGCTTTGCCAATTTCTTCTTCGCCACCGTGCTGCCGCGCTTTGCCGCCCAGCATCCGCATCTTTCGCTCGAGCTGGTGACAATCCAGCAGATCATGTCGCTGTCGCGCAAGGAGGCCGATCTTTCCGTTGTGCTCGACGAGCCGAAAGGCGGGCCTTATTACGCTGAAAAGCTGACCGACTATCACCTGCAGATCTACGGCTCGCGCGACTATCTGGCAAAGGCGCCTGATATCACCAGCCGCGAAGATCTGCTTCAGCATCCCTTCGTTAGCTATATCGAGGAAATGATTTTTGCGCCGGGGCTGGATTATCTCAGCGATGTGCATCCGCGCATCAAACCGCAGTTCCAGAGCTCCAGCATTTTCGCGCAGCTCACCGCCACCCGAAACGGCCTCGGCCTGTGCATCCTGCCCTATTTCTTCGCCAGCCGTTATCCCGAACTCGTGCGCGTGCTGCCCGAGGAGATCGACCTCAAGCGCCATTACTGGATTACCTGCCATCGCGACCTGAAACAGGCGCCGCGTGTGCGGGCCGTTATCGACTTTCTGCGCGAGGCCGTGCGCGGCGAAGATGCGCGCTTCGTGCCGCCTTTTGTCGCCAACGCCCAGCGCCAACTAGAATCCGAAACGTGATTACTTGAGAAACTCTGCCCGGTGCGGCGTGAAGGTATCGATCAGCCGGCCCCTTTCCAGTGCCCTGACGCCATGGACGAGATTGGGCGGCACGATGAAGCTGCCACCCTGCCGCAGCAGTTCAGTGCGCCCATCAATCGTCACCTCGAAGCTGCCTTCGGCGACATAGCTTGCCTGGATGTGCGGATGCGAATGGGCTGCACCCACGGCGCCGCTTTCGAACGCCACTTCCACCATCATCATCTCGGGCAGATAGGTCATGATGCGCCTGGTGACGCCCGGCTCCGGATTGACCCATTGGGCACCTTCGGCCGATACGAACAGATCGCTTGACGACATTTCCGCCTCCTCATTCCAGAATCGAACGCGGGCAAAGTGGATCATGCCGCGGCGTTTGAAAAGATGGTGCGGCTCGTCTTTTAGACGCGAGCGCCCGCTGTTGACGCCATCGGCCGGGGGGTCTATGGCCAGTTTGAAGGCAAGCCTGATGAATGGTGAGGAGACGCCGCCATGCAGCATACGCGCGAGGTTTTCGACTGGGCCGACCCATTCCGCCTGGTGGAGCAGCTGACCAATGAGGAGCGCATGGTGCAGGATACCGCCCATGCCTATGCGCAGCAAAAACTCGCTCCTCGCGTCCTCGACGCCTTTCGAAATGAAAAGACCGATCCAGCCATCTTCCGCGAAATGGGCGAACTCGGCCTGCTCGGCCCGACGATTTCGCCCGATTATGGCGGCGCCGGCCTCGGTTATGTCGCCTACGGCCTGATCGCTCGCGAGGTCGAACGGGTCGACAGCGGCTACCGTTCGATGATGAGCGTGCAGTCCTCGCTGGTCATGGTGCCGATCGAAACCTTCGGCTCAGAGGCACAGAAACTAAAATACCTGCCGAAGCTAGCGACCGGCGAATGGATCGGCTGCTTCGGCTTGACCGAGCCGGATCATGGCTCCGACCCCGGCTCGATGGCGACACGCGCCAAGAAGGTCGACGGCGGCTATAGCCTCACCGGCTCGAAGACCTGGATCTCGAATGCGCCGATCGCCGATGTCTTCGTCGTCTGGGCAAAGACCGAGGACGGCCTCATCCGTGGCTTCATCCTCGAAAGGGGCTGGAAAGGGCTTTCCGCGCCGGCCATCCATGGCAAGGTCGGCTTGCGCGCCTCGATCACGGGCGAAGTGGTGATGGATGGGGTCTTCGTGCCCGAGGAAAACCTGCTTCCCGGCGTCACCGGCCTCAAGGGGCCGTTCACCTGCCTCAACTCGGCCCGCTTCGGCATTGCCTGGGGCGCACTTGGTGCGGCCGAGGATTGTTATGCGAGGGCCCGGCAATATACGCTGGAGCGCATGCAGTTCGGCCGGCCGCTCGCCGCCAACCAGCTGATCCAGAGGAAACTCGCCGACATGGCGGCGGAAATCGCGCTCGGCCTTCAGGGCTGCCTGCGGCTGGGCCGGATGAAGGAGGAAGGCCATCCGCCGGTGGAGCTGACCTCGATCCTCAAGCGCAACAGCTGCGGCAAGGCGCTGGAGATCGCGCGTGCTTCCCGCGACATGCTCGGCGGCAACGGCATCTCCGACGAATTCGGCATCGCCCGCCATCTCGTCAACCTCGAAGTGGTCAACACCTATGAGGGCACGCACGACATCCACGCGCTGATCATTGGTCGGGCAATTACCGGCATCGCCGCCTTTGCGAACTAAGTTGCCCGGCGCCGGTCAGCGCTGGCGAATTGCCACGCGCCTGACAATGTGCGACCTTCCCTGGCTGCGGCACACGGCCGGCAATGAGGGGATCGCGCATGTTTCTGCTTCTTGCATTGGTGATCGGTGTCATCTCTGGCCTTCGCGCCATGACGGCGCCGGCCGCCGTCGCCTGGGGCGCCGCGCTCGGCTGGTTCGACGTGTCGCAGACGCCGCTTGCCTTCATGGGCTACCGGTGGACGCCTTGGATTTTCACCCTTCTCGCGATCGTTGAACTCATCACCGACCAGCTGCCGTCGACGCCGTCACGCAAGGTGCCGATGCAGTTCGGCGCCCGCATCGTCACGGGAGCACTTGCCGGCGCCACGATCGGCGCAGCCAGCAGCCTGCTTTTCGGCGGGCTGATCGCCGGGGTGATCGGCGCCGTCATCGGCACCTATGGCGGCGCCGCCCTGCGCACAAGGCTTGCCGCCGCCTTCGGCAAGGATCTGCCGGCCGCCCTCATCGAGGATGCCGTTGCCGTTGTCGGCGCTCTATTAATCGTGGGAGCCGTATCATGAAGAGCTTCGACGCCATCGTTATCGGCGCCGGCCAGGCCGGCCCGTTCCTCGCCGCCCGCATGGTCGAAAAGGGCATGAAGGTAGCGCTGATCGAACGCAAATTTCTGGGCGGCACCTGCGTCAATGCCGGCTGCATGCCGACCAAGACGCTGGTCGCCAGCGCCCGCGCTGCCCATGTCGCAAGAAGTGGTGCCGCCTACGGTGTCAATATCCCCGGCGAAATCGCTATCGACATGAAGGTGGTGAGAGCCCGGGCGGAAACCGTGACGATGAATGCCCGCAACGGCCTGATCGGCTGGTTTGGCAGCATGGAGGGCATGAGCGTGATCTACGGCCATGCCCGTTTCGAGGATGCGAAAACCATCCGCGTCAATGGCGAGACACTGACGGCGCCGCGCATTTTCCTCAATGTCGGCGCGCGGCCCGTCATCCCCGAACTGCCGGGTATCGACGATATCGATTACCTCACCAGCACGTCGATCATTCATCTTGACACGCTGCCGCGGCACCTTGCGGTGATCGGCGGCAGCTATATCGGGCTGGAATTCGCGCAGATGTATCGCCGCTTCGGCGCCGAAGTCAGCGTCATCGAGCACGGCCCGAAGCTCGCTTCACGCGAGGACGAGGATATATCGGACGCGATCGCCGATATATTGCGCTCAGAAGGCATCGAGGTTCATACCGATGCCGGCGACATCGCCTTTGTCCGAAACGGAAGCGTAGTGAGCGTCACCGCCGGCGCGGCGAAGATTGAAGCAAGCCATGTTCTGATCGCCACCGGCCGCCAACCGAATACCGACGACCTCGGCCTCGGTGCCGCCGGCGTGGCGACCGACAAGCGCGGCTACATCACCGTCGACGACAAGCTTGCCACCAATGTCGAGGGCATCTTTGCGCTCGGCGACTGCAACGGCCGCGGCGCCTTCACCCATACCTCCTACAATGATTTCGAGATCGCCGCCGCCAACCTCCTCGATGGCGACGACCGCAAGGTCTCGAGCCGCATCCCGGCCTATGCGCTCTATATCGACCCGCCGCTCGGTCGCGTCGGCATGACGGAGAAGCAGGCGCGTGCATCCGGCCGCAGGATCATGGTCTCGACCCGGCCGATGAGCCGCGTCGGCCGCGCCAATGAACGCGGCGAGACCAACGGCTTCATGAAGGTGATTGCCGATGCCGAGACCAAAGAGATCCTCGGCGCGGCGATCCTCGGCATCGAAGGCGACGAGGTGATCCATGGCCTGATCGATGCGATGAATGCCGGAACCACCTATCCCGCACTGAAATGGTCGGTGCCGATCCATCCGACAGTGTCGGAGCTGATTCCGACACTGCTTGGGGATTTGAAGCCGGTTTAAGGCCAGGAACGCGTGTCCATCGAACTGCTGATCGAAAATTATGGGCTGCTGGCGATCTTTCTGGGCGCCGCCTTCGAGGGCGAAACGGCGGCTTTTCTCGGTGGCGTGATTTCCCACCGGGGGCTGCTGTCCTATTGGTCGGCGTCGCTCGCGGCCGTCGCAGGCTCCTTCGCCGGCGATCAGTTCTGGTTCTTCGCCGGCCGCTATGCTGGGCAATGGGCTCCCGTCCGCCGGCTGATGGAACGACCCGCGCTCGCCCGTGCGACACGGCTGCTGGAAGAATATCAGACCGGCTTCATCCTGGCGTTCCGTTTTCTCGTCGGCTTGCGCACGATCAGCCCGATCGTCATTGGCACGACGCGGATAACGACCGGTAAATTCGTCATCCTGAATGCGGTAGCCGCTCTGGTGTGGGGGCAGCTCTTCACAGCACTTGGTTATCTGTTCGGCAACGGCATCCAGCAGATACTGGGCCACCTTCCGCTGCATCGGCATCTGCTGATCGCCGTCGCGGCCGCCGCTGTCGTCGCAGCCGCGGCTCTACTCTTTCGCAGGATGAAACCAAGCAGCAGGCATCCGTAAAGGCTCTGCGGCGCCTATTCCATCACGATCTGCAGCTTCACGTCGCTCGGCCGGCCTCGACGGCGCGGTCGAATGCCTTGACCGAATCTTCGAACTTGAACGTCTCGGAGATCAGCGGCTTCAGATCGACCCGGCCCGAACCGAGCAATGCGATCGACCGCTCATATTGGTGAGCATAGCGGAACACCGTTTCGATGCGGATTTCCTTGGTGGAGGCCATCGAGACGTCGAAGCCGATCGGGTTCACCGGCAGGCCGACGGCGACGATGACACCGCCCGGGCGCGGCAGCGCCACGATCGTCTCCCAGGCCTTCGGCGACCCGGAGCATTCGAAGACGACATCCGCACCCCAGCCGTCGGTCAGCCGACGACCTCTTCGGCCAGGTTCTTCTCGCGGATGTTGACCGGGATGACACCCTGATATTGCGCGGATATATCGAGCTTCGGCTGGGCGAGATCGGCAACGATCGCGCGAGCGCAGCCGCCGGCAAGAGCGGCAATCGCGACCATCGTGCCGATCGGCCCGGCGCCGAGCACGACGGCAGTATCGCCGGGCGCGATCTTCGCCTTGGCTGCCGCCTGCATGCCGACGGCAAAGGGTTCCACCATCGCGCCTTCCGCGAAGCTGACATTGTCGGGCAGCTTGAAAGTATAGTTGGCCGGATGCACCACTTCGGGCGTCAGTACGCCATGGATTGGCGGTGTCGCCCAGAAGCTGACGGCAGGATCGATATTGTACATGCCGAGCCTGCTCGCCTTCGAGTTCGGATCGGGAATGCCGGGCTCCATGCAGACACGGTCGCCGATTTTCAGATGTGTCACACCGGCCCCGACCTCGACCACCGTGCCGACCGCCACATGGCCGAGCACCATCGGCGCGTTGACGACGAACGGGCCGATCTTGCCGTGGGTGTAATAATGAACGTCCGAACCGCAGACGCCGACAGTATGAATTTTGATCCTCACCTGCCCTGGCCCTGTCTCCAGCGGCAGATCGATATCGCGCAACGCAAGCTCATGCTGGCGCTCCAGCACCAGCGCACGGACTTTGGTCATTGTCGGTTTCCTTCCCTATGGCCCCGAAGATTCAGAGGTGCCGTTGAGGCGACTATAAGACCGCAGGGCGCTTCGATTCAACCGCCTGAGTAAGCTTTTGCCCATCACGCGACGAAATGCTCATGTGCGTAGCCCGAAAGATAAGCGCCGATAAACCTCCGTATGATTCCGGAAGAGCACAGCGCGCGGTACAGTCTTACTCGTGAGCCACGGCAAGGCGGGAAGGCGACAAGTGATGAAGCATGATAACGACAATGTCGGCGGAAGCCGGCTTTCCCAGAGGATGCTTAGACCGCTTCGAAAATTCTGGCGCAGACTGGTGGCCGATTTGAACGCCGCCCTTCGCAGAGACAACCCGGGGCAGCCAATGGGCGTCATTCTGCGGACGCGGGATCGAAATCGCCCCCGGCAGCGTTGATAGCATGCAGCCCGCACGGCGTGGCGGGAGCATGACGGCTCCCGGCGCCAATGGCTCGGCAATATAGGAAGGCCATCATGAAGTCGGTCGTGTCATTCTGCCTGTTCGCATCCCTTCTTTTCGCCGGCAACCAGGCGGCCGCGGCCCTCGAACAAGCATCTCTGCCCTCGCAGCAGCAGGAAGAAGAGCTCGTGCCGGCCAATGTCGAGCTTACCTTCAGCGGTCCCGTCGATCTTGCCCGCTCGACCGCCACCTTGCTCGATGCCCAAGGCAGGGCGCTCCCCCTCGGCAAGCCGTTCCTCTCCGGCCCCGAAGGATCCATATTCAAGATCCCTCTCGATCCCGCAATGGCGCCCGGCCTCTATACCCTCGACTGGCGCGTCCTCTCGATGGACGGCCGCAGCGCCGAAGGCCGCTACCAGTTCCGGGTCGACCCTTGAATTTCAAGATCGCGCCCTGCTCTCGTTCCCGCTGCAGCGGCCTGAAAGCATTTATAAGATTTTTATATTGATGCGGTTTCGGCCGTCTCGAACCTTTATGCGCTCCGGCTCCATATTGGTGCCCGAGAGATCGAAGGATCCTCTCCACGCCAGAAAGCATAAAAGGCAGTCTCCAACGGCGGCGGCCCTTTGTCTTGTCTGACTCCAACAAGAACAACATGAGTCACGATCATGATGGATACCATTCTGCTCGGCACAGCGATCCTATTCTTCGCGCTGTGCTTTGCCTATGTCGCAGCCTGCGACAAGCTCTAAGGAGAAGCGACGATGACCCTCGATTATGTCCTGAGCGGCGCCGTAACCGTGTTTCTCACCGTTTACCTCACCTACGCTCTCTTACGCCCAGAACGCTTCTGAACCGGCGCTTGCGAGGCCGCGCTGCGCGACCGAGAACCAGCCGGGTATTGAAAGTTTTAGCTCCATGACCCTCAACGGATGGCTTCAGATCCTGCTCTATTGCGGGATCGTCCTTTTGCTCGTCAAACCGCTCGGCGGCTATATGACGCGCGTCTATAACGGCGAGCGAACGTTCCTCTCGCCCGTCTTCGTCCCGATCGAACGCGGACTTTACCGTATGGCCGGCACCGGCGAAGGCGAGGAGCAGCATTGGACCTCCTATGCCTTGGCGATGCTGATGTTCAACCTTCTCGGCGTCCTCCTCCTCTACGCGTTGATGCGCCTGCAGGGCGTTCTGCCCTATAATCCGGCCGGCATGGCCGCTGTTCCGCCCGACCTTTCCTTCAACACCGCCGTCAGCTTTCCCACCAATACCAACTGGCAGAACTACGGCGGCGAAAGCACCATGTCGTATCTGACGCAGATGGCCGGCTTCACGGTGCAGAATTTCCTGTCCGCCGCCACCGGCATGGCCATCGCCGTCGCCTTCATCCGTGCTTTCGCACGGGCGTCTGGCAAGGCGATCGGCAATTTCTGGGTCGATATGATCCGCGGCACGCTCTACATCCTGCTGCCGATCTGCATCGTGCTGACGCTCGTCTTCGTCTATCTCGGCGTACCGCAGACGCTCGGGCCCTATGTCGACGCGACGACTCTCGAAGGCGGCAAGCAGACGATCGCGCTCGGCCCGGTCGCCTCGCAGCTCGCCATCAAGATGCTCGGCACCAATGGCGGCGGCTTCTTCAACGCCAATTCGGCCCATCCGTTCGAAAATCCCGATGCGATTTCCAACCTCATCCAGATGGTTTCGATCTTCGCGATCGGTGCGGCTCTGACCAACGTCTTCGGCCGCATGGTTGGCAACCAGCGCCAGGGCTGGGCGATTCTGGCCTCGATGGGCGCGCTGTTCGTCGTCGGCGTCGGAATCACCTATTGGGCCGAAGCGGCCGGCAATCCGCTGATGCATGGCTTTGGCCTCGCCGACGGCAATATGGAGGGGAAAGAAGTCCGCTTCGGCGTCGCGCTGTCCTCGCTCTTCGCCGTCATCACCACCGCCGCCTCCTGTGGCGCCGTCAACGCCATGCATGGCAGCTTCACCGCGCTCGGCGGCCTCATTCCGCTGATCAACATGCAGCTCGGCGAAATCATTGTCGGCGGTGTCGGCGCCGGCTTCTATGGCATCCTGCTGCTCATCATCGTCGCCGTCTTCGTCGCCGGGCTGATGGTCGGGCGTACACCGGAATATCTCGGCAAGAAGATCGAGGCGAAGGAAATGAAGATGGCCGTTCTCGCCATCCTCTGCCTGCCGCTCGCCATGCTTGTTTTTACCGCCATAGCCACGGTGCTGCCCTCCGCTGTCGCCTCGGTCGGCACTCCTGGACCGCACGGCTTCTCCGAGATCCTCTATGCCTACACCTCGGCGGCGGCCAACAACGGTTCGGCCTTCGGCGGTCTCACAGGCAATACGCCCTGGTACAATGTTACGCTTGGAATCGGAATGCTTGCCGGCCGGTTCCTGGTCATGATCCCGGCGCTCGCCATCGCCGGTTCGCTCACCGCCAAGAAGACGGTTCCGGCCTCGGCAGGCACTTTTCCGACCGACGGTCCGCTCTTCGTCGGCCTGCTGATCGGCACGATCCTGATCGTCGGCGGCCTGACCTTCTTCCCGGCGCTGGCCCTCGGTCCAATCGTCGAACACCTCGTCGCGATCGCCGGACAGAGCTTCTGAGGCGATGCCGTAACCCACATCCCCAGGTTTCGTTGTCGTCCTCGTTTCAAAGCTGGAGCCTCTTATGAGCCAGGCAAAATCCGCGAGCATTATCGATTCTCGCATCCTTATTCCGGCCGTCGGCGCCGCCTTCAAGAAGCTCGACCCGCGCGCCCTTGCCAGAAATCCCGTCATGTTTGTCGTGGCCACTGTTTCGGTGCTGACCACCGTGCTCTTCCTGCGCGACCTCATCACCGGCAACGGCAATCTCGGTTTCTCTTTCCAGATCAATCTCTGGCTCTGGTTCACCGTGCTCTTTGCCAATTTCGCCGAGGCCGTCGCCGAAGGCCGTGGCAAGGCGCAGGCAGATTCGCTGCGCAAGGCGCGCACCGAAACCCAGGCCAAGCTGCTGACAGCCAACGGCGGCGGCTACCGCGTGGTGCCGGGCACCAGCCTCAAGGTCGGCGATATCGTGCTGGTCGAAGCCGGCGACATCATCCCTTCGGACGGCGAAGTCATCGAAGGGGTCGCCTCCGTCAACGAAGCGGCGATCACAGGTGAATCCGCTCCCGTCATCCGTGAATCCGGCGGCGACCGCTCGGCGGTGACCGGCGGCACGCAGGTGCTCTCCGACTGGATCCGCGTGCGCATCACAGCGGCGGCCGGCTCCACCTTCCTCGACCGGATGATTTCGCTGGTCGAAGGCGCGCAGCGCCAGAAGACGCCGAACGAGATCGCGCTCAACATCCTGCTCGCCGGCATGACGCTGATCTTCGTGCTGGCGACGGCGACGATCCCGAGCTTTGCCATCTATGCCGGCGGCTCGATCCCGATCATCGTGCTCGTCGCGCTTTTCGTCACCCTGATCCCGACGACGATCGGTGCGCTCTTGTCGGCGATCGGCATTGCCGGCATGGACCGGCTCGTCCGCTTCAACGTGCTTGCCATGTCCGGCCGTGCCGTGGAAGCGGCCGGCGACGTCGACACGCTGCTGCTCGATAAGACCGGCACGATCACGCTCGGCAATCGCCAGGCGACGGCCTTCCACCCGGTGCGCGGCGTCTCCGAGCAGGAGCTCGCTGATGCCGCGCAACTCGCCTCGCTTGCCGACGAAACGCCGGAAGGCCGTTCGATCGTCGTGCTCGCCAAGGAGAAATATGCGATCCGCGGCCGCGACATGGCGAGTCTCAAGGCCAGCTTCGTGCCTTTCACCGCCCAGACCCGCATGAGCGGCGTCGATCTCGAAGGCGCTTCGATCCGCAAAGGCGCGGTCGATACGGTGCTCGCCTATGTCAAAGGCGACGCCCCCTCGAAGAATGGCAACGAGCTGTTGCGCGAGCTGCAGTCGATATCGGACGAGGTCGCCAAGTCAGGCGGCACGCCGCTCGCCGTTGCTCGCGACGGCAGGTTGCTCGGGATCATCCAGCTGAAGGACATCGTCAAGGGCGGCATCCGCGAACGCTTCACCGAGCTTCGCCGCATGGGCATCCGTACCGTCATGATAACAGGCGACAATCCGCTGACAGCAGCGGCCATCGCCGCCGAAGCCGGCGTCGACGACTTCCTTGCCCAGGCAACACCCGAGATGAAGCTGGCGCTGATGCGCGAGGAACAGGCCAAGGGCAAGCTCGTCGCCATGTGCGGCGACGGAACCAACGATGCCCCGGCGCTGGCCCAGGCCGACGTCGGCGTTGCTATGAACACCGGCACCGTCGCAGCCCGCGAGGCCGGCAACATGGTCGATCTCGACTCGGACCCGACGAAGCTCATCGAGATCGTCGAAATCGGCAAGCAACTGTTGATGACACGCGGCGCGCTGACGACCTTCTCGATCGCCAACGACATCGCCAAGTATTTCGCCATCATCCCCGCGATGTTCCTGACCTTCTACCCGCAGCTCGGCATCCTCAACATCATGGGGCTTTCGACTCCGCAGAGCGCCATCCTTTCGGCGATCATCTTCAACGCGTTGATCATCATCGCGCTGATCCCGCTGTCGCTGAAGGGTGTGCGTTACCGTCCGATCGGCGCTGGCGCGCTTCTGTCACGCAACCTGCTGATCTACGGCCTCGGCGGCATTGTGGTTCCCTTCATCGGCATCAAGGCGATCGACATGGCCGTCGCGGCCCTCCGTCTCGCCTGACATCTCTAGGAGCTAAGAACAATGTTGAAACAACTTCGCCCGGCCGTCGTTATGATCGTTGCCACTACAGCCATCACGGGCCTGCTTTATCCGCTCGCCATGACGGGAGCGGCCCAGGCGCTCTTCCCGACCCAGGCGAATGGCAGCCTGATCGAGCAGAACGGTCAGCTGATCGGCTCGAGGCTGATCGGCCAGGCGTTCACCAGCGACAAGTATTTCCACGGCCGTCCCTCGGCCGCCGGCGATGGCTACAATGCCGCCGCCTCCGGCGGCTCGAACCTCGGCCCGACCAGCCAGAAACTGATCGACCGCGTAAAGGGCGACTACGAAACAGCCAAGGCGGCCAACCCAAACGCCAAGGTGCCGGCCGACCTCGTCACCGCGTCCGGCAGCGGGCTCGATCCTGATATTTCGCCGGAGGCCGCCTACTTCCAGGTGGCGCGCGTCGCCAAGGCACGCAACATCGACGAGGCGAAGATCAAGGCGCTGGTCGACGGCGCCGTCCGGGACCGCGAACTCGGATTTTTGGGAGAACCTACCGTCAATGTTCTGGCGTTGAACCAGAGCCTTGATGCTTCTATGACTGAGTGAGTTTGGCAGGTTAGATGCTGTGGTTTGGCGACAAGGCCAACCCCACTCTCCGCCATCCTCGGGCTTGACTCACTGATGTCCGGTTGGCGCTATCGGCTGCCCCTCACCCTAACCCTCCCTCCGTTCTGACGGGGAGAAGGTGGCGGCAGCCGAATGAGGGGCTTTCTCGCCGCGTAAACATCGGGAATGCCATCCGCCAGCTGAACCTCGATTGCCGCCATTCGCAGAAAGACAACACGCATGCCAGACGACAACCGCGACCAGGCCGGCAGGCCCTCGCCCGATGCGCTTCTCGAAAAAGCCCGGGCGGAGATGCGCGGCCGTCTGAAGATCTTTCTGGGCGCCGCCCCAGGTGTCGGCAAGACCTATGAAATGCTGGTCTCCGGCCGTGCCAAACTCGCCGACGGCCTCGACGTTGTCATCGGCGTCGTCGAGACTCACGGCCGCAAGGAGACCGAGGCACTGCTCGCCGGTTTCGAGATCATTCCTCGCGTCAAAATCGACTATAAGGGCCGTCCGCTCGAGGAAATGGACCTCGACGGCATCCTCGCCCGCAGGCCCGATCTCGTTCTGGTCGACGAACTCGCCCATACCAATGCCGAAGGCAGCCGCCATCCGAAGCGCTACCTCGACGTCAAGGAATTGCTCGGCCGCGGCATCGACGTCTACACGACGCTCAACATCCAGCATGTCGAAAGCCTGAACGACGTCGTCTCGCAGATCACCCGCATCCGTGTGCGCGAGACGGTGCCGGATTCGATCATCGACCTGGCCGACGACGTCGAGATCATCGATCTGACGCCGGACGATCTGATCAAGCGCCTGCATGACGGCAAGGTCTATGTGCCCCGCACCGCCGAGCGGGCGCTGACCAACTATTTCACCCCGGGCAACCTGACGGCGCTGAGAGAACTTGCGCTGCGCAAAACCGCCCAGCGCGTCGACGATCAGTTGCTCACCCATATGCAGGCTCACGCGATCTCCGGCCCTTGGGCGGCGGGCGAACGTGTCCTCGTCTCGATTGACCATCACCCGCGCTCCGCCTCGCTGGTGCGATATGCAGCTCGTATGGCCTCGCGCCTGCGCGCGCCCTGGGCCGCCGTCTATGTCGAGACCAGCCGTTCGGTCAATCTGACCGAAGCCGAGCGCGACACTGTTGCCGCAACGCTGCGTCTTGCCGAACAGCTCGGCGGCGAGGCGATCACGATTCCGGGCCGCGAGGTCGCCGAAGAGCTCGTCCGTCACGCCACAGCGAACAATGTCACCCACATCGTCATCGGCGCCCCCAAGATGGCGACATGGCGCGACTGGTGGAGCCGTTCAATCACCGACGAACTGATCCGCAAGACCGGCGAGATCAGCGTCCATGTCATTTCCGGCAATGAGAAGGACGGCACCACCGCGCGCGGCATCCGGGCGGCGGCCACGGCCCCTGAATTCGATTTCAGAGCCTATCTGCTGGCGACCGTCTATGTCGTCGTCGCGCTTGGCGTCAGCATCGTGCTCGATCAGGTGCTCGACGTGCGTAACCTTGCCCTCGTGTTCCTGATGGCGGTGCTGACCTCCGCCGTCCTGCATGGGTTACGGCCGGCGCTCTACAGCTGCATTCTCGGCGCGCTGTCCTTCAACTTCTTCTTCCTGCCGCCGCGCTATACGCTGACGATCAGCGATCCAGAAAGCGTGCTGGCCCTGTTCTTCTTCCTCGGCGTCGCCATCATCGCCAGCAATCTGACCGCGACCGTGCAGCGGCAGGCTGCCGCCGCCAGGCAGCGGGCCCGCACGACAGAAGATCTCTATCTTTTCTCAAAGAAGCTCGCCGGCACGGGTACGCTCGACGACGTGCTCTGGGCGACCGCCTTCCAACTCGCCTCGATGCTGAAGGTCCGTGTCGTCCTGCTCTTGCCGGAAGAGGGCACCATCGCCGTCAAGGCCGGTTATCCGCCCGACGACACGCTCGACGATGCCGATATCGCCGCCGCCCGCTGGGCCTGGGAGCACAATCACGCCGCCGGCCGCGGCGCCGATACCCTGCCCGGCGCCAAGCGGCTCTATGTGCCGCTGAGGACCGGGCGCACCGCCGTCGGCGTCATCGGCCTCGACAGCGACCGCCGCGACGGGCCGCTGCTGACGCCGGAGCAGCAGCGGCTGCTCGATGCGCTGGCCGATCAGGCGGCTCTTGCGATCGAACGCGTCCAGCTCGTAGCCGATGTCGACCGGGCAAGGCTTGCGGCCGAAGCCGACAGGCTGCGTTCGGCCCTGCTCACCTCGATTTCGCATGATCTGAAAACGCCGCTTGCGGCTATCCTCGGCGCCGCCGGCACGCTGCGCGACTATTTCGCCTCCATGCCGGAGGAGGACCGCACCGATCTGCTTTCCACCGTCGTCGACGAATCCGAGCGCCTCAATCGTTTCATCGCCAACCTGCTCGACATGACCAAGATCGAATCCGGTGCGATGGAGCCGAATTTTGCGCTGCATTATGCCGGCGATATTGTCGGCAGCGCGCTGCGTCGGGCCGCAAAGATCCTCGAGCACCACAAGACCGAGACGAGCATCCCCGCCGACCTGCCGATGGTGCGGGTCGATCCCGTCCTGTTCGAGCAGGTGATCTTCAACCTGCTCGACAATGCCGCGAAATATGCGCCTGAGGGATCGGTGGTCCATATCGAGGGCTGGGCCGATGCCGACAACGTCGTCCTGCAGGTCTCGGACGAAGGCCCAGGCATTCCACCTACCGACCTTACCCGCGTCTTCGACACCTTCTACCGGGTGCGCAAGGGCGATCAGGTGCGCGCCGGCACCGGCCTCGGCCTTTCCATCTGCCGCGGTTTCATCGAGGCGATGGGCGGCACGATCACCGCCGCCAACCGAAAGGGCCGCCCGGGCGCCGTTTTCACCATTCACCTGCCGAAGCCCAACGACATACCGAAACTGGATGAACTCAGATGACCGGTTCAGCCGTCAAGATCCTCGTCGTCGACGACGAGCCTCCAATCCGCAAGCTGCTCCGCGTCGGCCTGACCGCGCAGGGCTACGAGGTGCAGGAGGCGCCGAACGCTGCCAGCGCCCGTCAGTGGGTCGCCGACGACAGGCCCGATCTCATCCTGCTCGATCTCGGCCTGCCTGACAAACCGGGACATGATCTCTTGCAGGAATGGCGCGACGAAGGCCTGTCCATACCCGTCGTCATCCTCTCCAGCCGCACCGACGAGGCCGGCATCGTTAAGGCGCTGGAAAGCGGCGCCGACGATTACGTCACCAAGCCCTTCGGCATCAACGAACTTGGCGCCCGCATCCGCGTGGCGCTGCGCCATCGCCTGCAGCAGCAGGGCGAAAAGGCGATCTTCCAGACCGGCGAGCTGTCGGTCGACCTCGTCAAGCGCATCGTCAAGGTCGGCGGCGAGGAACTAAAATTGTCGCCGAAGGAATATGACATCCTGCGCGTGCTCGCCCAGCATGCCGGCAAGGTGCTGACACACCAGTTTCTTTTGAAGCAGGTATGGGGGCCGGCGGCCGATGTGCAATATCTGCGCGTCTACATCAGGCAGCTCAGGCAGAAGATCGAGCAGAGCCCCGACCAGCCACACTATATCACCACCGAAACCGGCGTCGGCTATCGGCTCAGGGAACCGGACTGACATCTCCTCCCTCCCGATGCCCGACCATATCGAGCCGACCATTTCGAGCCGCCCACATCGAGAATGACATGAACCTTCCCAACATCATCCGGCCGGAGCACACTTTCATCGGTGTCTCGGCACCGACGAAATGGCGCGCGCTGCAGATCATCGCCGACAAGGCGGCGAGGGCCTTCTCCGTCGACGGCCAGACCATCCTGAAGGCGCTCGAAGCGCGTGAGAGGCTCGGCTCTACGGGGATCGGCAATGGCATTGCCATCCCGCATGCCGCCATCGACGGCATGACGAGCCCGCGCGGCCTTCTCATTCGTTTCGCGCAGCCGCTGGATTTCGAGGCGATCGACGATATCCCGACCGATATCGCCTTCGTGCTCATCTTCGGGGAGAACAATCGCGGCGAATATCTGAATGTGCTCTCGGGCATCGCCCGGCGGCTGCAATCGGATGGCGTGCTTGCCGCCATGCGCAAGGCAGGAACGGCGGACGAATTCTATTCCGACTTCATCGCTGATTCCCGGGCGTAAAAAAGACGCGGCCCGAAGGCCGCGCCCGTTCGTCTGCAATCAGATCGACTTAGAAATCGCGCTGGAAGCGCAGGAAGCCGAAGACTTCGTCGTCGCCTTCGTCCTCATCGTGGTACTGCACGCTGAGCTTCGTTCGGAGGTCGTCGACGATGCGATAGTCGATCGTCACACCGGTTGTGTAGGCGCTGCCGCCGGTGAAGCCGTTGCCGTCGGCCTCGAGGGCGATGTTTTCGAAGTACTGGAAGCCCGGGGTCACCGTCCACTTCTCGTTGATCTTCAGGGCATATTCTGCTGCGATCGTCCATTCGGACTCTTCGTAGTAGTAGTTGGCGCCGCTTGCCCAGACGCCGGCGATGCCGAGCGTGCCCGGACCGATGTCGGCATAGACGATACCACGAACCGCGACTTCGCTGGTGTCGGTGTCATAACCGGCAAGCAGGTAAGCGCTGATAGCGCCGGCCTTGTAGGAGACCTGGCCTGCCACACCGAAGTTGTTCGGGCCTTCGCCCGGCTTGGTGGCATAGTCTTCTTCCAGCTCGTCGACCGAGAGGCCGGCGGCGAAAGCGCCATTCTCGTACTGATAACGGATCGAGTTGTGGGTCGTCTCGTTGCTGGCGAGCGTATCGGTCTCGCCGCTCATGTCGTCGTCCCACCAGCTATAGAGCTTACCGACGCGGAAACCGGCGATATCGATGTAGCCCTCGTCCAGCAGCGCTTCCTGATCGGAGGCGTTGTCGGCATTGTAACGCAGCGTCAGGACGCCGGTCAGCGTGCCGTACTCGGTGTCGTTCTTGGCCTGGAAGGTGACCTGACCGCGAGTCCAGAAGTTTACGTCGGAATCGCCGGCAATGTTGTCACCGAAGCGCACTTCGGTACGGATGTAGCCGCCGATCGAAAGGCATGTTTCCGTTCCCGGAATATAAAAATAGCCGGTACCGTAGGCGTCGCAAACGCGAACATATTCCACGGGCTCGGGTTCCGCTGCCACGATGGCGTCGGCTGCGCGCGCTCCGGAGGCCGCGGCAAGGGCGGCAACGGAGGCAAAAAGGATAGTTCTGATATTCATTTTGAATGGCCCTAACAGGTTGAATTGTGAGGCGCATTTCAAGGGATGCCCCCACGTAGCGGCCGGTGAACACGACCGCACGGAGGCCCATATAGGAATCCGCAAGTGTCATCGCGGCAAAACCATCGCAAAAATCGGCTTCACCATGGCGCTTTCGTGGAAGAACTGTGGCCAAAAAAACACGGTCTGCCCCAATTGGCCGCGGCCAACTTCGGCACGCTCATTTCCAAATCAGCCCCGAAATGGAATGACATTCTAAGGCCAAGCCCGGAACCGGAAGAACCTTTGTTTCATTATACGACTGACTTGATAGAGTTAAGACATAACAGGAGAGGGTTCCTCAATGCAGACACAACGGTTTACCCGGCTCATCGCAGCCGCGGTCATGGCAGGCAGCTTTGCGATCGGGGGCATCGCTCCGGCATTCGCCGATCAAACGCTTCTCAACGTTTCCTATGATCCGACTCGCGAATTGTATAAGGATTTCAACGCAGCCTTTGCCGCCAAGTGGCAGAAGGATACGGGTGAAACCGTGACGATCCAGGCCTCGCACGGCGGCTCCGGCGCTCAGGCCCGCTCGGTCATCGACGGTCTCGACGCAGACGTGGTCACCCTGGCCCTCGAAGGCGACATCGACGCCATCGCCAAGAAGACCGGCAAGATCCCGGCCGACTGGAAGACCAAGTTGCCCAACAATTCGACGCCCTATACGTCGACGGTCGTCTTCCTCGTCCGCAAGGGCAACCCGAAGGGCGTCAAGGACTGGGGCGACCTGGTCAAGGATGACGTGCAGGTCATCACCCCGAACCCCAAGACCTCGGGCGGCGCACGGTGGAACTTCCTGGCAGCCTGGGCATGGGCCAAGCAGGCAAATGGCGGTGACGATGCCAAAGCGCAGGAATATGTGACGAAACTGCTGCAGCATGTTCCTGTTCTCGACACCGGCGCCCGCGGCGCCACGACCACCTTCGTCCAGCGCGGCCTCGGCGACGTGCTGCTCGCCTGGGAAAACGAAGCCTATCTTTCGCTCGAAGAACTGGGTCCTGACCAGTTCGAGATCGTGACGCCAAGCTTCTCTATCCGCGCCGACCCGCCAGTCGCCGTCGTCGACGGCAATGTCGACAAGAAGGGCACGCGCAAGGTCGCCGAAGCCTATCTCAACTACCTCTATTCGGATGAAGGCCAGAAGATCGCCGCAAAGCACTACTACCGGCCGATCAAGCCTGAAGCCGCCGATCCGGCCGATATCGCCCGCTTCCCGAAGCTGCAGCTCGCCACCATCGACGACTTCGGCGGCTGGAAGGAAGCCCAGCCGAAATTCTTCGGCGATGGCGGGGTATTTGACCAAATCTACAAGCCGGCCCAATAATAGACTTCATGAAAGCACATAGCCCCACGCGGTGGCGGTTCAAGCGGCCGAGCGTCATTCCGGGTTTCGGAATGGCGCTCGGTCTTACATTGACCTGGCTCACCCTTCTGATCCTCATCCCGCTCTCCGGCCTTGCCGTCCGGTCGAGCGCGCTCGGCTGGGAGAAATTCTGGTCGATCGCGTTCGATCCGCGCATATTGAACGCGCTACGCATCAGCTTCGGCAGCGCTTTCATCGCTGCGATCATCAACGCCGTCTTCGGCATCATCCTCGCCTGGGTGCTGGTACGCTACCGTTTCCCCGGCAAGCGCGTCATCGACGCCATGGTCGACCTGCCCTTCGCGCTGCCGACGGCCGTCGCCGGCATTGCATTGGCGGCGCTCTACGCGCCGAACGGCTGGGTCGGCCAGTTGCTGACACCGCTCGGCATCAAGATTGCCTTTACCCCGGCCGGCATCGTCGTGGCGCTGATCTTCGTCGGCCTGCCCTTCGTGGTGCGCACCGTGCAGCCTGTCATGGAGGAAATCGACAAGGAGGTCGAAGAGGCCGCGGCTACGCTCGGCGCCAACCGCTTCCAGACGATTTTCCGCGTGCTGCTGCCGGGGCTGGCGCCGGCCGTGCTGACCGGCTTCGCGCTCGCCTTTGCCCGCGGCGTCGGCGAATACGGCTCGGTCATCTTCATCGCCGGCAACCTGCCGTTCAAATCGGAAATCGCACCGCTGCTGATCGTCATCAAACTCGAAGAGTATAATTATGCGGCAGCGACTGGCATCGCGGCGATCATGCTGGTGATCTCGTTCGCCTTGTTGCTCGTCATCAATCTCATCCAGAGCTGGAGCAGGCGGAGGTACGGCTATGGCGCTTGATGCGACCGTTCAACCGACGAAACTGCGTTCGGTGACCACCGAACACAGAATGGCGCGATACACGCTGATCGCCGTTTCGCTGCATTTCTTGCTGCTAATCCTGCTGTTGCCGCTCGCCGCCGTCTTCGTCGAGGCTTTTCGCAAAGGTGCCGGCCCCTTCCTCGAGGCGCTTGGCGATGCAGAGACCTTCTCGGCGATCCGCCTGACGCTCGTCGTCGCCGGCATCAGCGTACCGCTGAACCTCGCCTTCGGGGTCGCCGCCGCCTGGACGATCGCCAAGTTCGAGTTCAAGGGCAAGGCATTCCTCACGACGCTGATCGACCTGCCCTTCTCGGTTTCACCCGTGATTTCGGGCCTGGTCTTCGTGCTCTTGTTCGGCGCCAACACGTGGCTCGGCCATTGGCTCAGCGCAAACGACATCAAGATCCTCTTCGCCGTGCCGGGGCTGATCCTGGCGACGATGTTCGTCACCTTCCCGTTCGTCGCCCGCGAGCTGATCCCGCTGATGCAGGAGCAGGGAACGGCCGACGAGGAGGCAGCCCTGTCGCTCGGCGCCAGCGGCTGGCAGACCTTCTGGCACGTGACGCTGCCGAACATCAAATGGGGCCTGCTCTACGGCGTGCTGCTTTGCAATGCCCGCGCCATGGGCGAATTCGGCGCGGTCTCTGTCGTCTCCGGCCACATCCGCGGCCAGACGAACACCATGCCGCTGCAGGTCGAAATTCTTTATAACGAATATAATTTCACCGGCGCTTTTGCCGTCGCCACGCTTTTGGCCTTGCTCGCGCTCGTGACTCTTGTTTTGAAGACGCTGCTGGAAATGCGCTACAGCGCTGAAATCTCCGCCAGCCGGCGGCACTGAAGGATCTGGAATGGAAGTACGCGTTCAAAACATCCGCAAGGAATTCGATCGTTTTCCGGCGCTCCACGATGTCTCGCTCGACATCCGCTCCGGCGAGCTGATCGCACTGCTCGGCCCTTCGGGCTCCGGCAAGACGACATTGCTGCGTCTGATTGCCGGCCTGGAAAGCCCGACTGAGGGACAGATCTTCTTCGGCGACGAGGATGCCTCGAAGAAATCGGTACAGCAGCGCAATATCGGCTTCGTCTTCCAGCATTACGCCCTCTTCCGCTACATGACGGTGCTCGACAACGTCTCCTTCGGCCTGAGGGTCAGAAAGGGCGCGCGGCGGCCTGCCAAGGCCGATATCCGCCGACGGGCGCTGGAACTGCTTGACCTCGTCCAGTTGTCCGGCCTTGAAAAACGCTATCCCGCCCAGCTTTCCGGCGGCCAGCGTCAGCGCGTGGCGCTCGCCCGCGCCATGGCCGTCGAGCCGAATGTGCTCTTGCTCGACGAACCCTTCGGGGCGCTCGATGCTCAGGTGCGCAAGGACCTGCGCAAATGGCTGCGCGAGATCCACGACCGTACCGGCCACACCACCGTCTTCGTCACCCACGACCAGGATGAGGCACTGGAGCTTGCCGATCGCGTCGTCGTGATGAGCCAGGGCGCGATCGAGCAGGTCGGGACGCCCGACGAAGTCTATGATTATCCGAACTCGCCCTTCGTCTTCGGCTTCATCGGCCAATCCAACTGCCTGCAGGTCGAGATTTCGGGCGGCGATATTCTCTTCGAAGGCCGCTCGCTCGGCCTCAATGCCGAGGGCGAGCCGGATGGACCGGCGCAGCTCTACTTCCGCCCGCATGATGTCAGGCTGTGCGAATCAGCCGAAAACTGCATTGGCGGCCAGCCGGTCTCCAGCCGCCGCGTCGCCGGTACGCGCCATATCGAACTCGATATCGGCAATGACCGGCCAAATATCGAAATCGAGCTGCCGCCGAGCGAGGCTGACCGGCTCGACCGTCACCGCGTGGCGTTCAAGCCGACCCGCTGGAAGCTGTTCCGCGGCTGATCCCGATTGCGCGCGTCGTTCCTGACGCGCTCACGGCGCTTGCTTAATAATTCGTTAACCCTCCGGATTTACGCATCGGTCGGTCCCAGGCCTCAGCCGGAATCGCCCTTCGCGGGAGTCCATCCGGCCTTTTGTTATCTGAGGTTGTTTGTATTTCAGTCATATGACGAGTAAAAGATTTTGCGCGTTAATCATAAAGGGCTGGACTAATCCCATAGGAGGCACCTGGCGTTGAGGGCGGAGATTTCCTTTCGAAAATCCCTGATCGGGATTTTATTCGTAGGACTGGCGGCTGCAGGCTGCACCACAACACCGAAGCCGGCGACGACGCCGGCAAAGACAAAACAGGCTCAAGCGGCGAAAGTCACTTTCAATTATACCGCCAAGGATCGCGACTGCCTGAAGCGCGCGATGTATTTCGAATCGCAGCATTCCGACGAGGATGGTTATCTGGCCGTCGGCACCGTCGTCATGAACAGGCTGACGTCAGGCGCCTACCCCCCATCGATCTGCGGTGTCGTCGCCCAGGAGAAGCAGTTTGCGCCCGGGGTCATGACGCGCGAAGTCAAGCCTCAGGCGGAACCGGAACTTGCCACCGCGGCTGATGCGATCCTGCTGAAGGGGGCGCGCCATCCGGCCGTGAAGGATGCAATGTTCTTCCACACCGATGGTCTGAAATTCCCCTACGACAACATGCATTATGTGACGGTCGCCGGCGGCAACGCCTTCTACGAGAAGCGCGATTCGAATGGCATGCTGGAAACGCCGCCGCCGCTGCCGTCCTATGAGGTGGCGATGAATTATGTGCCCGGCGAAAGCATGCTGCCACCGCAATTCGAGGCGCTGATACCCTCGGCCGTTCCCGTTCCTCTGCCGGCGCCCGATCCGATGGCGACGGCGAGCACGGCGCCAATGCAGATAACGGCTCCGGTGACCCAACCGGAAACCGCGCCTGCGCCCGAGCCGGCGATGCGGATCGCGATCCCGACCCCCCGTCCCGCCTATGACAGCGTGATGCTGCGCGGCGAGATCCCGGTAAATGGCGGCTAAAACTGGATTTTCCTAGCGGGAGGAGCGCCTTAGGCGCGCTCTTCCCAGATCTTTGCAAGCTCCACGATCGTTGCGACCGCCTTTTCCATATCCTGGCGGCTCACCCATTCGAGCGGCGAGTGGAAGGCATGGCCGCCGGCAAAAATGTTCGGGCACGGCAGCCCCATGAAGGAGAGGCGGGAGCCGTCCGTGCCGCCGCGGATGCTGCCGCGTACCGGCGTCATGCCGGCACGACGCACCGCTTCAAGCGCGTTCTCGACAATCTCCGGATGGCGGTCGAGCACCGTCTTCATGTTGCGATATTGTTCCGTCACTTGGAAATGGTAGGTCGAGCCGGGATAGGCCGACATCACCTGCTTGACGATAGTTGCGAGCATCGCCTCCTTCTCAGCGAGCCCCTCCTCCGTGAAGTCGCGGATGATGAAGCTCAGCGACGCCTTTTCCATCGAGCCGGTCACGCCGACCGGATGGATGAAGCCCTGCCGGCCTTCCGTCGTCTCCGGCGCCAAATCTTTCGGCAGCCGGTCGATGATGGCGCCGGCGATCTTGATAGCGTTCTCCATACGGTCCTTGGCGAAGCCCGGATGGATCGCCACGCCTGTTATGCCGATCTCGACGCCGTCGGCCGAGAAGGTTTCGTCCTCGATGTGACCCGCCGTCTCGCCGTCCATCGTATAGGCGAAGTCCGCTCCGAGTTTATCCAGGTCGACCTTGTTGACGCCGCGACCGACCTCCTCGTCAGGCGTGAACAGGATCTTGATCGCTCCGTGCCGGATATCGGGATTGTCGACAAGGATCTGGGCCGCGGTCATGATTTCCGCCAGTCCCGCCTTGTCGTCGGCGCCGAGCAATGTCGTTCCATCGGTCGTGACGATATCGTTGCCGACCTGGTTGTTCAGTTCGGGATGTTCGGCGACACGGATCACCCGGCTCGAATCGCCAATGAGCCGAATATCGCCGCCGGCATAATTCCTGACGATCTGTGGCTTGACATCCGTGCCGCTGAAATCGGGCGCCGTGTCCATATGCGAGCAGAAACAGATGACCGGCACCGCCTTGTCGCTATTGGCCGGAATGGTGGCATAGACATAGCCATGTTCATCGAGATGGGCATCGGAAAGCCCGATCTCCAGCAGTTCGTCGACCAGAATCCGGCCGAGATCCTTCTGCTTCTCGGTGGTCGGCTGCGTCGACGCGGAGGGATCGGATTGAGTGTCGATAACGACATAACGGAGGAAGCGGTCGAGAACAGTGTCGGTCATTTCAATCCAATCCAATGAGATCACCAGAGGATATAGCCCTTCCGGGCGAAGCGACAAAAGGATTTTCCGCTCGGCGCATGGTTCTATGACGACGGCCCCTACTGAGGAGCGGGGATGATCTGGCTCGCCCGGGCGCGTCCAGCCGAGGAGCTGTTGCAATCGTTCTCTCGCATCCAACAGCGGCAGGCGGAATTTGTCCTGTAGGCATACCCATTAATGGATTATCGCTGCCGTCTTGAACTACCAGCAGCCATTTCCAATATTTTTAAGGGATCAAGCTGGCATCGAAAGGAGGAAGAAGAAAATGCCGCTGAACGATGTGCTCTGGACTCGTCCAGTGACGGTCCGGCTGCAGTGCGGCCTGGAACGAACTTTTACGGGCGTCTATGATGCCTTGGATTTCCTGGAAAACGAATGGCCGTTGGGCCACGGAGAGCGCCACAAGCGCGCGGTCAAGACCTGTCGGGGCGCTCTTAACCGGGTTATTGCCCCTTTGATTGCGCGGGAGGCTTTCATGGCCGCGTGCGTCGAAGCCGGCATGCCCGCGGTCGTGGCTCCCTGGCAGGTGCAGGCTACCAGCCGCCCCGTGCGACCCACGCGTGTCGCTGCTCTTGGCTAAGGGCCAGGCGTGCGCAGTTCACGTCGGGACCCTGACTTCAAGATACCTGTCGCGCGGCCCCGGGAGGAGCCGCGCCAGGTCAAAACCCAAGGCATCTCGATCTCCTTTGCCGTCTGGGCTTCGGAGCTGAAATTGTAGTTGTTTCCCCGTAGAACCGTCGCTGTCGTGCCTACTCAAACGGGGAACGCTGCCGCGGCTGGAACAACGATCACCAATATTTCGTTTGAGGACCGAATGCCCGGGAACAGCCATGGCCAGCGACAAGCTATCAAGCTATCGATCAAAACGCGATTTTCAGAAGACTGCTGAGCCCAGCGGCGAGCGGCCCCTCAAACGGAGCAACCGCCGTCGCTTTGTCATTCAGAAGCACGATGCGACACGTCTGCACTACGACCTGCGGCTTGAACTCGACGGCGTGTTCAAGAGCTGGGCTGTCACGAAAGGTCCGTCGCTCGATCCGCAAGACAAGCGGCTGGCCGTCGAGGTCGAGGACCATCCGCTCGATTATGGCGATTTCGAAGGCACGATTCCGAAAGGCCAGTATGGCGGCGGCACGGTCATGCTGTGGGATCGCGGCTATTGGGAGCCGGAGGGGCGGAAGAGCCCTGAGCAGGCGCTTGCCAAGGGCGATTTCAAGTTCACGCTCGAGGGCGAGCGCTTGCACGGCAGCTTCGTGCTAGTGCGCATGCGCAACGATCGCGACCGCAGCAAGCGTACCAACTGGCTGCTGATCAAGCATCACGACGAGTTCTCCGTGGAGGAAGACGGTGCTGCCATTCTGGAAGAGAACGTCACCTCGGTCGCCTCGGGCCGCAGCATGGAAATGATCGCGGCCGGTAAGGGGCGCAAGCCGAAACCCTTCATGGTGGAGGGCGGCAAGATCCAGGCCGACGCCGTCTGGGACAGCAATCACGGACTGGCCGCCGAGGAGCGGCAGGAGGCGAGAGGCGGAAAGCGCGCCAGCGCCGCGACGGCGGTTGATCTTCCGGATTTCATCGCGCCGCAGCTTTGCGAGAAGCTGGAGCGGCCACCCGGGGGGAACGACTGGATTCACGAGATCAAGTTCGATGGCTACCGCATCCAGATGCGTGTGCTCGACGGCGAAGCCACGCTGAAAACCAGGAAAGGTCTCGACTGGACGGCCAAATACCCCGAAATCGCCGAGGCGGCGTCAGCGCTTCCAGACTGCATAACCGATGGTGAAATCTGCGCTCTCGATGAGCACGGCGCGCCTGACTTCGCCGCGCTTCAGGCGGCGCTGTCGGAAGGCAAGACCGGCAGCCTCGTCTACTTCGCCTTCGACCTCCTCTATGGCGGCGGTGAGGATCTCCGCCTCAAGCCCATCATTGAACGAAAGACGCGACTGCAGGAGCTTCTGGCGGAGGCCGGCAACGACCCTCGCATCCGCTACGTCGAACATTTCACAGGCGGCGGCGACGCCGTGCTCAGGTCGGCATGCAAGCTATCGCTGGAAGGCATTGTGTCGAAAAAGGCAGATGCCCCCTATCAATCCGGTCGAACGGCAAGCTGGGCGAAGTCGAAATGCCGGGCGGGGCACGAGGTGGTCATCGGCGCCTATGCCAAGACCAACGGCAAGTTTCGCTCTCTTCTCGTCGGCGTTTTCAGCGACGATCATTTTGTCTATGTCGGCCGTGTCGGGACCGGCTACGGCGCCAAGAAAGTCGAAACACTGCTTCCGAAACTGAAGGCGCTGGAGACGACGAAGTCGCCGTTCACCGGTATCGGCGCTCCGAAGAAGCAGGCTGAGGTGGTGTGGGTAAAGCCCGAGCTTGTCGCCGAGATCGAATTCGAGGGCTGGACCACGGACGGTCTTGTCCGTCAGGCGGCCTTCAAAGGCTTGCGGGAAGACAAGCCGGCCAGGGAAGTCGAGGCGGAGAGATCGCCAAGATCATCAACAGCTGAGATTACGGGGCCGACGCCGAGGGCCACACCGAGAACAACGCGCCGTGAGGGTCAGAAGGCCGATGTCATGGGTGTGCTCATTTCGAACCCGGACAAGCCATTGTGGCCAGATGCCGAGGATGCTGAGCCGGTAACAAAGGAAGAATTGGCCCGCTATTACGAGGCGGTCGGCGACTGGATGATCGAACACCTCAAGGGCCGGCCCTGCTCCATCATCCGCGCTCCGGATGGGATTGGTGGTGAGCAGTTCTTCCAACGTCATGCCATGCCGGGGCAATCCAAACTGCTCGAACTGGTCAAGGTGTTCGGCGACAAGAAGCCATACCTGCAGATCGATCGCATCGAAGGGCTTGCCGCGGTCGCCCAAATCGCGGCGGTCGAGCTCCATCCGTGGAACTGTGAACCCGGGCAACCGGAAGTTCCTGGCCGCCTGGTATTCGATCTTGATCCCGGTCCCGATGTTCCCTTTTCCACGGTTGTGGCCGCTGCCCGCGAGATGCGCGACCGGCTGGAAGACCTCGGATTGATCAGCTTCTGCAAGACGACGGGCGGCAAGGGCTTGCATGTCGTGACCCCGCTTGCAGTCAACAAGCGAAAACCGTTGTCATGGCCCGAAGCGAAAGCCTTCGCGCATGACGTCTGCCAGCAGATGGCCCGAAACAACCCCGATCTCTACCTTATCAAGATGACCAAGAGCCTGCGGGGCGGTCGCATTTTTCTCGATTACCTGCGCAATGATCGCATGGCGACGGCCGTGGCGCCGCTCTCCCCTCGAGCCCGCCCAGGGGCGACCGTGTCAATGCCTCTGACGTGGACGCAAGTGAAATCGGACCTCGATCCTAAAAGGTTTACGATCCGAACCGCGCCTGCTTTGCTATCGAAGTCATCCGCCTGGAAGGATTATTGCGAGGGGCAGCGTCCCCTGGAGCAGGCGATCAAGAGGCTCGCCCGCACCGGCAAGCATGCCGCCTGACACGGCTGATCGCCCCGCGGCACTCATCTGATTGCAGCGGCATCAGTCATATCGAAGACGGCTGCGTTATCCTGGATCTCGCGGAGGCCTTTATATGAGGGGTGGCGCAGGCTGCCCTCACGCGTCCAGCCGCGAAACTCGATTTCGGCGATGAGTGTCGGTTGAGAAAAGACGAGGCGCTTTCCTTTGAGCGGCACAACAGGTTTTTTTGTCTGGAGGCGGTTCAACGTCTTGCGCAGATACTCCGCCTCCGTTCGGTTGAAGCCTGTGCCGACGGAGCCGACATAGATCCACTCGAGACCTTTTCGACCCGCAAGCAAAAGACTGCCGAGCCCACCGCGGTTGCTGACGGATTCCTCGTACCCGACGATCATGAAACTTTCGCTCTGAACGCACTTGATCTTCTGCCAGTCCCCCAGACGTCCACTGCGGTAAGGGCTATCCCTGCGCTTTGCAATGATGCCTTCCAGACCCCGATGGCATGCGTGCTCAAGCAGTTCCTCGCCACCTAAGTCCAGGTCTTGCGAGAACCGAATAGCGCCATCGTCGGTCTCAGGGATCAGATCTTCGAGAAGATGGCGGCGGACCGAGAGCTCGGTGCGCGTCAGGTCGTGACCGTCGAGATACAATAGATCGAAGGCGTAGAAGATGGATTCGGTCGAGATTCGTTTGCCGCCCCTTCCGCCGAGCGAGCGCTGCAACGCCCCAAAGTCGGAGCGACCCTCGTCATCAAGGACGACCGCTTCTCCGTCGAGAATGCAGGTCGATACACCGAGTTCTCTTGCCCCTGCGGCGATGTTAGGAAATCGGTGGGTCCAGTCATGTCCGCCACGGGTGAGAATGCGGATGCCCTTTGGCTCAATGTGGAGCGCCAATCGGTAGCCGTCCCACTTCACCTCATAAAGCCAATCCGGCCCTTGCGGCACCGTCTGCTTCAGCAAGGCAAGGCACGGCTCCACTCTCGACGGCATCGCATCGAACGGCAGGTTTGGCTGGTCGGGATCACGCCGACGGAGAGGTCGTGATTGTATGGAGGGATTCGAGTCGCGAAGAAGCGGAGCGGAGGGGCCGCGTGGTCTGGTCATCGCTCAATGCCTGTCGGGTCGGTTCTCGGCATCGACGGATTTGCGCAGGGCGTCCATGATGTTGATGACGTTGCTGGGCACCGGCTCCGCCTTCTCCTTGCCCTTGGATTTTGCTCTGACGGGCTTCTTCATTTGTTTCTTCTTGGCCTCGATGATGTCGAGCAGCCTATCCTGCACCGGGTCGGAGACCATCTTCGGGTTCCAGTGCTGCGTCTGCTTCTTGATGAGCTGCTGGACCAGCGGCATCATCTCACTGTCCGCCGGTTGATCGTCCACCCGCTCGAAATAGCTCTCCGCGTCGCGCACCTCGTCCCCGTAACGCAGGGTCCAAAGGACGATGCCCTTGCCGCGTGGCTCCAGCATGACGGCGCGCTCGCGGCGCGCAATCACCAGTCGCGAGATGCCGACCATGTCCTCGGCGGCCATCGCATCGCGGATCACCGAGAACGCCTCCTGGCCGACCGGATCGTCCGGTGAAAGATAGTAGGGCGTGTCGAGCCAGATCCAGTCGACGCCGTTGCGCGGCGTAAAGACCTCGATATCGATGGTCTTGGTGCTTTCAAGCGCAACGTTCTCCAACTCCTCGTCTTCAAGCAAGACATATTCGTTCTCGCCACGCTGATAGGCTTTCACTTCGTCTTCATCTTTCACGTCCTTGCCGGTGACGGCATCGACATAGTGGCTGACGACGCGGTTTTGGGTGGCGCGATTGAGCGTGTGAAAACGCACCTTCTCATTTTCGGAAGTGGCCGGCATCATCTGCACCGGGCAGGTGACGAGCGACAGTTTCAGGTAGCCTTTCCAGTAAGGCCGGATCGCCATGGAAACCTCCGATCACCCGGCGCGGCGCTGGTGAGCGCCGGCCGGGCCGCGTGATTTCGTCGTCGACGCGCGCGCGGCCTTCTGTCTGCTCTTTCCGGCATTGGCATTTGCAGCGGTGCGCTTCGTCTTGGCCGGCGTCGCCATGCCGGCGCTTTCGCGTAGTGCCTGTAGCAGGTCGCTCGGTTTGGGGGCCGGCGGCGCCTTTTTCTTCGGAAGGGTGCGGCCTTCGATCTTGGCCTTCACCAGTTCGGCGACGGCCGCTTCATAACGGTCGTCGAACTGCTTCGGGTCGAACTCGCCTTTCTTGGTGTTGATGATGTGCTTGGCAAGCTCCAGCATCTCGCCTTCGATCTTGAGATCCGGCATCTCCTCGAATGCCTTCTCGGAGGAGCGAACCTCATAATCGAAGTTCAAGGTTGAGCCGACCAGCCCTTTTCCATGGGGCCGGATGAGGAGCGTTCGCAGGCGCCGGAACAGCACCGTTCGGGCAATGGCCGCGACCTTGGCTTTCTTCATACCATCCCTCAGGAGTTTGAAAGCGTCGCTGCCCATCTTGTCGGGAGCCAGATAATAAGGTTTGTCGAAATAGACGTCATCGACCTCGTCAAAAGGAATAAAGGCCTCCACCTTCAGCGTCTTGTCGCTCTCGGGAATGGCGGCCGCGACTTCCTCGGACTCGAGCACGACATAGCGGCCGTCCTCAATCTCAAAACCCTTGACCTGGTCCTCCCGCTCGACCGGATCGCCGGTCTCGCCGTCCATGAATTCTCGGCGCACCCGGTTGCCGGTCTTCCTGTTCAGCGTATGAAACGCGATCCGCTCGGATGTGGAGGCGGCGGTATAGAGCGCCACCGGGAAAGCCACCTCTCCGAACTTGATAAAACCCTTCCAATTCGCCCTCGGGGCAACCATCTCGCTCGCGCTCCTGACGCAACCTGTGCGAGTCAACCGAATCAGTTTACGATTGGTTCCGAGTCAAAACGAATCAAATTTCAATAGCTTAATCAGAATTGCCCACGCTTTTTCCGAGTCTCTTTCATCTCCTTGAATCTGATAGGTGTTTTTCTTGACCAAGTGCTTTTAAGGTGAAAACAACCAGGAGATAAAGCCGCTGCGGACCGATTTCCCTGGCGTGACTGCTCATTCGATGCGTTGTCCCTCGCCGTCGAACACATGCAGATATTGGGGCGGGAAAGCGACATTGACCTTCGGCCCCGCCTTCAGCGCTTCGCGGTCCAGAGTGAAGATCTTGAACGGCAGGCCATGCAGGGCGAGGTGCAGGATAATGCCGAAGCCGGTGGGTTCGACGAGTTCCACGTCGGTGGCAAGCCCGCTCCCGTCGTTCGTGATCAGCACATGCTCCGGCCGAATGCCGAGCGTCACCTTCGTGCCGTCTGCAAGCGGCAGCGGCTTTGCCAGCGGCACGATCGTTCCATCCTTCAGCTTGACGCCGCCAGCGGTGTAGCTGGCCTCGAGGAAATTCATTCCGGGCGAGCCGATGAAACCGGCGACGAAGAGATTGGCGGGGCGATCATAGAGTTCCAGCGGGCTGCCGACCTGCTGCACCACGCCGCCATGCATGGCGACGATCCGGTCCGCCAGCGTCATCGCCTCGATCTGGTCGTGTGTGACGTAGATCGAGGTCGCCCTCAGCTCGCCGTGCAGTTTCTTGATTTCGGCGCGCATCTGTTCGCGCAGGCGCGCATCGAGGTTGGAGAGCGGTTCGTCGAACAGGAAGGCTTTCGGCTGGCGGACGATGGCGCGGCCCATGGCGACGCGCTGGCGCTGGCCGCCGGAGAGCGCTTTCGGCCGCCGTTCAAGCAACGGGTCAAGGCCGAGCTTGGCGGCCGCCGCGGAGACCGCGCTCGCGATCTTCTCCTTCGCCGTTTTCCGCAGCCTCAGGCTGTAGCTCATATTGCCGGCGACATTCATATGCGGATATAGTGCATAGGACTGGAACACCATGGCGATGTCGCGGTCCTTGGGATGCAGTTCGTTCACCCGGGCGCCTGCAATACGGATCTCACCTGATGTGACTTCCTCCAGCCCGGCAATCATCCGCAACAGCGTTGACTTGCCGCAGCCGGAGGGACCGACGAGCACGACGAATTCGCCATCCCTGATGTCGAGATCGACGCCGTGCAGCACCTGCACCTGGCCATAGGCTTTGCGGATATTCTGGATATCGATCGATGCCATTTCTGTTTAACCCTTGACCGCGCCGGCCGTCAGGCCCTGGACGAGATAACGCTGGATGAGCAGGAAGAAGAGGCCGGCCGGAATGAGCGCCATGACGCCCGCCGCCATCATCTGTCCGAAATCCACCGAGAATTTCGAAACGAAGGTGAGAAGCCCGACGGGGAAGGTCGCCGCGTCATTGCCGTTGATCAGCATCAGCGCGAAGAGCAGTTCGCTCCAGGCGGCGGTAAAGACGAAGCCGAGCGTCGCGGCGATGCCGGGCAGCGTCAGCGGCAGGATGATCTGGCGAAACGCGGTGAACTGCGTCGCCCCGTCGATCATCGCCGCCTCTTCGAGATCCTTGGGAATGCCGTCGAAGAAGGACTGCATCAGGAAGGTGGCGAAAGGCACGTTGAAGGCGGTGTAGACGATGACGAGGCCGGTCAGGCTGTTGGTCAGATGCAGAGGCGACAGGATCTTGAAGATCGGCGCGACCAGCATGACGAGCGGGAACATCTGGGTCAGCAGCATCAGCGCGACGATCCAGTATTTCGCCCGAAAATTGAAGCGCGACAGCGCATAGCCGGAAAGCGAGGCGCAGATCGTCACCGTCACCGCCGTCGAGGCCGAGACGATCAGGCTGTTTTTGAAGAAGGTCGGAAAGGCGCTGTGCTGCAGCACGAAAGCATAGTGATCCCAGCTGGTGCGCGACGGCCACATCCGCACGCCCTCGGTATAGAGCAGATCGTTCGGCGTCACCGAGACCTTGAGCAGCCAGAACAGCGGGAAGAGAGCGAAAGCGATATAGCAGAGGATCGCCAGACGGTGCGCGATCGTTGGGATGAGGGATCGTTTCATGGCCTCAATCCTTGTTCAGCAGCGTCTGCCGCAGCAGGATGATCAGCATCGAATAGGCAAGCAGCAGTGCCAGCAGCACCAGCGCGATCGCCGAGGCGTAACCGAAATCGAGCCGCTTGAAGGCCGTGGTGAAGATGTAGCTCGCGACGATCTGCGTCCGGTCGGCCGGCCCGCCATTGGTCATGACGACGATGAGATCGGCGAAGTTGGAGATCCACACGGTGCGCAAGAGCACGGTGATGGCGATCGTCGGCGCGAGAAACGGCAGGGTGATCGAGCGGAAACGCTGGAACCAGCCGGCACCATCGATAGAGGCCGCCTCGTAGAGATCGCGCGGGATGGCCTGCAGAGCGGCAAGCAGGGTGATGGCAAAAAACGGAATGCCCCACCAGACATTGGCGACGATCGGCCCCCACATCGCATGATCGGGATCGGATAGAATGTTGCCCGGCTCATGCATCAGCCCGAGCGCGAAGAGCCAGTGCGGGATCGGCCCGATGACCGGATTGAACAGCCAGGCCCAGTTGAGACCTGCGAGAAAGGACGGCACCGCCCAGGGCAGGAAGACCAGCGCCTGCGCGATCGCGCGGCCCGGGAACGGCTTGTCGAGCAGCAACGCCAGAATGAGGCCGAAGATGAATTGCAAGACGACGGATGCGCCGGTCCACCACAGCGTGTTCCTCAGCGCACCGTAAAAAGCCGCGTCGCTCGACAACTCGCGAAAATGCTCGAGCCCGATGAAGCCGCCGGAAAAGGGGTTGAGCAGCTGAATATCGCGGAAGGCATAGGACAGCCCGAGCGTCAGCGGCACCAGCATCACCGCAATGATCAGGATCAGCGACGGCGCGCTGTAGAGATAGGGCTCCGAAGCATCGGCAAGACGGCGCAGCCACGGCCTGCGGTCGCGACGCATGTCGAGCATATCGGCGGAAATGGTCATCGGATTGCGGTTTCCATTGTCTTGATCAGCGGAGTCTCGCCCGGGTGATACTTCTGAAGCAGGAGGTCGAGGCCCCCTCATCCGCCTGCCGGCACCTTCTCCCCGCTGGGGAGAAGGGAATATGCCGCGACGTCTCCGTTCTCTTCTCCCCAGCGGGGAGAAGGTGGCCCGAAGGGTCGGATGAGGGGGCTCCGCACTCAGAGCTCACCAATTACTTTTTGGCCAGGAACTTCTGCTGCGCCTTGGTCAGATAATCCGCCCACTGGTCAGCCAGGTCCTTCGCCGAGATATCGCCGAGCAAGGCCTGTTGCGAGGTCTTGATCGCGAGCGAATCCTTGAAGAAGGCGAACTCCTCCAGATAGGTCGGCATCACGGTCGGCACGGTGTTCGGATCCGCCAGCTCCTCGAACCAGCCCTTGAACTGGTCACCGGCATAGAAGGGATCCTTCTCGGCCGCCGTATAGGCCGGCAGGGCGCCGATGCGCTTGTTCCACTCGATATTGCCTTCCGGCCCTTCGAGGGTCGCGATCAGCTTCCAGGAGAGATCCTTGTTGGCGCTCGTCGAAAACATCGACCAGCCGCCATAGCCGATGGTCGGGAAGGACTTGCCGTCGGGCCCCTTCGGCAGCGGCGCAACGCCGAAATCGTCCTTCTTCATGCGTTCGGCAATGGCGATCAGCGCATCCGGATCCTGGTCGAGGAAGGCGCAGGTGCCGGAATAGAAGCCGGCGACGACTTCGTTGAAGCCCCAGTTGACGCTGTCCTTCGGCGCATAGCCCTTCTTGTAGAGATCGACCATCCACTCGATACCCTTTGCCCAGCCGGGGCTGTTCATGGTCGAGGTGCCGTCTTCCTTGAAGTACTTGTTGTCGCCGGCCATCGTGGCGGCAAAGATCATCCAGCCATTGAGGCCGCCCGGGCCGCCGCGCATGCAGTAGCCATATTTGCCCGGCAGCTTGGAGACCTTTTCGGACGCGGCAGTAAACTCCTCGAGCGTCTTCGGCGGCGCGGCGACACCAGCCTCCGAAAGCAGCTTCTTGTTGTAGAACATTGCCCTGAGATAGAAGCCATAGGGCAGCATGTAGGCGGTGTTCTTGACGTCGCGGCCGAGCTCGAGCGCGCGCGGCGTCAGCTCCTTGGTGTGCTCCCATTTTTCGAGATAGGGCTCGAGGCTTTCGAGCATGCCGTTATTGGCATAGAGCGACAGCCAGGTATCGGGCATCTCCATCACATCGGGCACGTCACCGGCCGAGACCATGGTCGCGAATTTCTGGAAGGCTTCGTTCCAGGGCAGCGAGATGATATCGACCTTGGTGCCGGGATTGGCGGCCTCGAACTTGCCGACGATTGATTTCAGCGTTTCGGTGCGCTCCGGGCTGGTGATGACTTCAACAAGCTTGAGCGTCGTATCGGCAAAGGCCGTACCGGCCATCATCGAAGCAAAGAACGTCGAGATTATTAGTTTTTTCATGGCTCAGTTCCCCCTTGTTAGGTTTCTCTCGGGTTTCAGGATTGTGAGGCGGCGGCGAGCGCCTCCTCGATGTCCCTCCACAGCGCCTCGGTTCCTTCAAGGCCGACATGGAGGCGTACGGATCGCGCATGGATGCCGAAGGTTTGCGCGGAGTTCGGCTGTGCCTTCTGCTGAAGCACGACCTCGCCTGGTACGATCAGGCTTTCATGCCCACCCCAGCTTACACCCAGTTTGAACAGCTTAAGATGGTCGGCAAAGGCGCGGATATCGACGCCGTCGCGGAAGATGAACGAGAACAGGCCCGAGGTGCCGTTGAGCCCCGCGGGCAGGCGGTTGGCAAGCCCGGGATGGCAGACCGTCTCCACCACCTCGAGCTTCTGCAGGCGCCTGGCGATTTCAAGCGCCGATGCCTCATGCGCCTTCATGCGCAGCGGAAGCGTGCGCAGGCCGCGGATCAGCAGCCAGGCATCGAACGGCGAAAGCTTGCCGCCGAGATAGGGATAGGCCTCAGCCTTGATGCGCGCGATCATTTCCTTCGGGCCGGCGACGACGCCCGCCACCACATCGCTGTGGCCGCCGAGATATTTCGAGGCGGAATGGATGACGATCTCGACGCCGAGCGTCAGCGGCCGCTGGAAGAACGGGCTTGCCCAGCTGTTGTCGATCATCGAGACGACGCCATGGCGCTTGGCGAGCGCCGCGAGCGCACCGACGTCATGGGCCTCCATCACCCAGCTCGTCGGGCTTTCCAGGTAGAGGAGCTTGGCGCCGGGCAGCGCCCTCGCGACGGCTTCCTCGTCGCGCCCGTCGACATAAGTCACCTCGATCTTCATCCGCTTGAGGATGGTGCCGAACAGGCGGAAGGCATCGGGATAGACATGCTTCACGGCGACGATGCGGTCGCCCGGTTCGACGAAGCTCAGCACCGCCGAGGAGATCGCCGCCATGCCGCTCGCAAAACCCAGCGCATCCTCCGCACCTTCGAGCTTGGCCAGCATTTCCTCGAAGGCGCGCACCGTCGGGTTCAGCCCGCGCGTATAGGTCGGCCGCACCTTCTCGCCGCGATAGACGGTGATCATCTCGTCGTAATCAGAAAAGGTGAAAAGCGAGGTCTGGAAGATCGGCGGCACGACGGCGTCGGCGAAGTTGCCGTCGTCATGGGCGGTGATGAGGGAAGCAAGATCGAACGGATCTGCGCCGTTGCTCATTTGGACATTTCCTTGATGTCTTCCTCGACAATATCGAGAATTTTCAATGTCTCCGCGCGCGCCGCCTCCGGATCGCGGGCAGCGATCGCGTTGAAAAGCGTGCGGTGAAAGGGAAAGGACCGGCGGGCGAAATCCTGCCGGTCGAACGGATGCTCCCAGAAGCGCTCGAATGTCTCGCGCATCTGCTCGAGCAGCTGGCGAAACAGCGGGTTGTGGGTGGCGTCGTAGACGGCGAGATGGAAGGCGAGATCCTCCGGCCCGGATGTGCCCTTCTCCAGGTGCACCCGTTCCATCTCGTTGAGCTTCTCCTCGATGACGACGAGGTCTCTTGTCGTGCGCCGCCGGGCGGCAACCATGCCCGCCTCGCATTCGATTCCGCGGCGGACCTCCAGCGTCTGCAGCAACGCATCGCGCAGATGAACCGCGTCAAAGGACAGCGGCATATGGATCGTCGCCCTGGATACCGGCTTCAACAGATAGGTGCCGCTCCCCTTGCGCGTCTCGATGACGCCGAGCGCCTGGAAATGCCGGATCGCCTCGCGAATGGTCGAACGGCCGACGGCAAGGGCCGCCATCAGCTCCCGCTCGGCCGGCAGCCGATCACCCGCCTGCAACCGCGCTTCCTCCACATAATCCGCCAGCGCATCGGTCACCTGACGCGCCCGGTCCATGACGGGAAGCGGCCGGATCACCGGCCTGTCGCTACGATTTGCCTTCATGGTTCCCCATTTTTTCTATCAGGCAGCCAGATCTGAATTGGTCTGACATCTTAGCATTTCTCAAACGGGGCAAGACGTCAAGCCGAGTTGTCTTTATAATAAGGCCGATCTTGCTGCGTTGCTCCCTGGGCAGAAGCGGTTCTACGGTTTGCCATTTTTCGTCGGTAGGTCACCACGTACCAGGGCAGCCTCCTAAAAGGCACCTTGAATTAAAACTCAGCTGATTTGGCCAAGCACATTATCAACAGGACCTAGGCAAGGATTGCCCCGTCACCGGGAGCGCGCTAAAGCGTCGGCGCCTGCGACCTGCCCGAACCGCTATTTTCACAATCTCGCGCTCCTGTTTCACGAAGTCGCAACGAACGCTGCGAAGTACGGAGCACTCTCCGTTGGCGACGGGCACGGACGGATGAATGCAGATCCGACCCAGCCCTCTTCGGCTTTGAAAGCATCCTGGAGCAAAGGATAGCGCAAAACCTTGACATCCATATCGAGCGATCATGGACGCCTGATGAATTGTCAATTCGGCTTTCGCTTCTCCGTCTCGTGATCACGTAAGCCTTCCGGCTCGCCCGGGGCTTACAAGGGAGATGCATGGCATGGCCATCGCCATACCGAATGACACCCGCAATTCGGCAGCCTCCGTTTCGCGATTTGGCCGGTGTTGTTCTCCGCGCGGCAACAGAGGCGACGCCTAGTCCCTTCATCGGTCCTTAAGAAAAGGATGGCAGCTTTACCTCAAATTTGGGGGGTGCATATATGGTACATGGGTTGATGTGGCGGGCTCGCATTCAGACGAAGGTGCTCGCGCTTTTGGCGCCATTCGTCATTAGCCTATGCGCAGTAGGGTTGACGGGGTACTACGCGTCGAGCCTTCTCGAAGGTCGGATGGAGATCTCCAACCATATTTTGCAGTCTCTGAACGGGTTCAAGCTTGTTTCTTCAAGCATGACCGGCTTTCTGATGAAGCCGTCGCAGGAAGCTCGTGACACCGCGCTTGCGGACGCCCGAGAGCAATTGGCAAACCTGAAGCAGACGATCGAGACTCTAAGGCCGACGACCGATGTGGGGCTTCTCGACCGCGCGCTCGATCAGTCGCAAATCATCCCGCAAAAGATCGAAGCGATCTGGCAAATCGAAACGGGACAGCAGAAAATTCTCAGCGACGTGGACGCTGCTTCCGCGGCGCTTCTTGACCTGCAAGGGCAGGTGGGCAAGCGCTCGTTCATGCTGATGGCGAGTGCGAAAAAGATGGAAAATGCCAACAAGAGCGGCCTCAGCAACGCCGTCTCCATCACCGCGGCCGCCAGTGTTGCGACAAAACTTAGCAATGATTATACGAACGCTACAACGTCGGCTGACAAGCTTAGCCTTCTAGCCAAATATGCGCCCGATTTGCAGAAGACAAGGGAGCAGCTTTCGCCTGCGATAGGGACCGACAGAGAAGCCCTCGCAACGCAGTATGCCGCTGCGGTAGATGCCATCCTTAACGCTTCGAAGGCGTCGCCAGACACTTTGGATGTCCCGACAACGGATACCGCCATCGCTAATCTTGCTGCTATTGGGGACAGTCTCAAGACAATAGGCGACGATCTGATGCGGACCTCAGTACTCGCGCTTGCCGCGTCGGACAAGGATATCTCTCAGGCGACGAATGTCGGCAACCAACTGCGTGCTATCGTTAACAGCAATAACGAGATCCGCGTCGGCTTCGCCGAGCTTGCTGGCAAGCCAGACGACGCGCGAGTGAAGAAAGTCCAGCAATCAATCTACATGTATCAGACCGAGCTCGGCCGTCTCGCCGGCGTGGTGACCGACGATCCGGTTTTTGCCGAGATTCCGAAGAAGGCTCAACCCGTTCTCGATCTGCTTGCGGCGAACGCGGCAGCGCTCTCCGACGGTGCGCTCCGCAAGCTTGCTGAGTTCGACCGCGCCGCGGAGCAGATCGACAACACCTGGAACCTGCTTGCGCAGTTCGCCGAGACGCAGAAGCAAAATGCTGGACAGGATCGTCAACAGGCCAATAGGATATCCGGCGGCGCGATTGTCATTGGCATCCTAATTGCCATGGCCGCAGGTGCCGCGCTGGTCTTCACACTGAAGGGACCTATCGCCCAGATTACCGCAGCGATGCGCAAGATCGCCGAGGGAAGGCTCGACACCACAATAACCGGCGAGACACGGGCCGACGAAATCGGGGAAATGGCCCGTGCGCTTTCGGTCTTCAAACAAAATGCGCTGTCGAAAGTCGAAATGGAACAACAGGCCGAGATCGCGCGTCGTGAGGCAGAATCTGAGCGCGCCCGCAACGAACTCGAGCGACGTAACGCACAGGTTCAGGTTGATGCCGCAATCGAGGCGCTGGCGGAAGGGCTCACGCGGCTGTCGCGCGGGCAGTTGAATTTTGCGATCGATACGCCCTTTGCCCCTGATCTCGATCGGATCCGCACCGATTTCAACATGTCGGTGGAGGGTCTCAGAGAGACCCTCCGCGAGATCCGTGAGACGTCTTCCCTCATTAGCAATAATGGCCGCCAGATGGCGGAAGCTGTCGATGACTTGGCCAGTCGGACTGAAAAGCAGGCGGCTGCTCTTGAAGAAACCGCAGCGGCTGTGGAGGAGATTTCTTCCGCCGTCAACACCTCTTCAGGACGGGCAGCAGCAGCGCTGGCGCTTGTCCAACGCGCCAAACAGGGCGCCGACGCCTCGGCTTCGGTGGTCCAAAACGCAGTATCGGCTATGGGACGGATCGAGGACGCGTCGGGCAAGATCGTACAGATTGTCAGCGCCATCGATTCTATCGCTTTCCAGACCAATCTCTTGGCCCTGAATGCGGGAGTCGAAGCGGCGAGAGCGGGTGAGGCCGGCAAGGGCTTTGCAGTCGTGGCTCAGGAAGTGCGGGAGCTGGCGCAGCGATCGGCTCGCGCAGCCAAGGAAATCGGCGAGCTCATCAACAATTCTGTTCGAGAGGTTGCGTCGGGCTCCGAGTTCGTCGGCCGCACTGGCCACGCGCTGATGGAGATTTCCAGCGAGATCGTCCACATCGTCGGCCATATTGAACTGATCGCCGCGTCAAGCCGCGATCAAGCGACGACACTCAATTCAATCAATGCGTCGGTGAACGATATTGATCGTATGACGCAGCAAAATGCGGCGATGGTGGAAGAGACCAATGCCGCCACGCAACAGCTATCGTCAGAGGCGCTCGCACTTACCGAGATGATCGCACGCTTTCAGCTTGAAGGACCTGAGAGCCCGGCTTCTAAAGGCTACGAGGCCGCCGCATGATGGCAGCGTGTACGCAGACCCTGTGACCTGCTTTGAAATGTGAATCATCAGCGACTGCTGCACGGCGTCATCAGCGTGAGCTCGGTATGCCACAAAGTCCCGACGATCACGATTTGTGGCCAACGGCTGTTGGTCAGGACTGAGCCAGTTAGGCGCATAAGGAGCATTGACGGTTCTGAACGCCGTCGGCATCGCTGCGGACGTGATTGTCACAGACTCACGGCCCAGTGACGCAGAAGAAGGCGAATTGGCGGCCTTATAGGTGTCGGCATCGCTCTTCGACCAAGGGCGCCGCAACATAATCTTTTTGCCTTGTCCACCAGTGGCGAGAGGGCAGGAAGTGACCGCATGTCACATCCGACACGTCGTTCCCGCGAGGCAAAGGCCTGCTTCACGCCCAGAACGCATTGATGGAGCGGCGATCTCCTGAGCGCAGTCGAGGCAGTTATCGAGGGCTGTCAGACGCATCAGAACCATCCGCAACGGCTGCATCGCCGATTGGCAAGAATGTTGCCCCTTCACACTCGTCGGAGCTTTCGAAACATCAGCTTAGAGGTGCTAACCGGCCACTGATTTCAGATCGACCAGCGCCTTGATCGGCAAATGATCCGAGGCGATGCGGGCGAGCGGTGTATCATGCGCCTCCACCTCGGAGATGATGCCCTTGCGGTTGGCGATGATGCGGTCGAGCGCCAGCAGCGGCAGGCCGGCGGGAAAACTCGGCACGGCGGGCGGCAACTCGCCGAAGGCGGATTGGAATGTGTTCAGCGACGAGCGGTCGCCGAGCCGCCATTCGTTGAGGTCGCCGAGCAGGATGGTCGGCATCTCATGCCTGTCGTTGATCAGTTCGACGAGGGTCCGGGCCTGCTGGGCTCTGCTGTGGCGCAACAGGCCAAAATGCGCGGCGATGATCCGCAGCGCGCCGCCCTCTTCCAGCTCGATTTCGACGACGAGGGCGCCGCGCGGCTCCAGCCCCGGCAGTTTCACCTGGTGCACATCATGCACCAGCCCCTTCTTGAACAGCACGACATTGCCGTGCCAGCCATGCGCCTTCGCCATGCCGGCGATCGGCACAGGGATCAGCCCCGTCTCCCGCTCCAGCCGGCCGAGATCGAGTATGCCCGTGCGCTCGCCGAAACGTGTGTCGGCCTCCTGCAGCGCGATCACGTCGGCGCCGATTTCATGGATCACCCGGCTGGTCCGCTCCGGATCGAAGCGGCGGTCGGTACCGACACACTTGTGGACATTGTAGGAAGCGATCAACGTTCCGGCGCTACGCGGCCTTGCCTCCATATGCGCTGCGTCAAGCCGCTTTTTCCTGCTCCTGATCGAGGCGAGAATGCTGGCGGGAAGACTGTCTTTCCTGGCGTGCATTGGGAAGCGCACTTGTTCCGTTGATCAACGAGGCTACTCACTCGGCAGTATAGGCGGCCGCGCGGAACTTGCCATGTGGGAATGCAAAAAATCCGTCAGAGATAGGGCGAACCAAGCCACAGCACCTTCTCAATGAGCCGCACCGGGAAGGGCCGCGCGCGTAAGCCGTCCAGCGTCACCAGCGTTGCCGATTTCAGGGTTTCTTCGATATGCTCGTCGATTTCGGCGGCAAAGCCCTCATTCAGCACTTCGAGGTCGACCTCGAAATTCAGCCTGAGCGAACGTGGATCGAGGTTGGAGGAGCCGACATAGGCCCAGGTGCCGTCGATCGTCAAAAGCTTCGAATGGCTGAAGCTGCCGGTCGAGCGCCAGATGCGGCAATAATTTTTGAGAATCTGATCGAATTGCGCCGTCATCGCCCGATCGACCAGCATGAGATTGTTGAGAGCCGGTACGACGATATCGACTTCAACGCCGCGCCGCGCCGCCGTCACCAGGGCGCTGATAAGTTCGCGGTCCGGCAGGAAATAGGGCGACATGATGCGGATCGATTGACGCGCAACAGAAAAGGCGCCCATCAGCATCTTGTGGTTGGTTTCGAGGCTGCGGTCCGGTCCCGAAGCGACGACGCGCATCAGGATGGGGTCGCCGGGGCTGCGCTGCGGCGGTTCGATACGCCAGGCCTCGTCGTTCAACAGTTCGTCGGTGGTGAACCGCCAGTCTTCGGCGGCAAGATCGAAGAGATCGGCGACGACCGGGCCGGTGACGCTGAAATGCGTATCACGGGCAAAGGTCTCGCCCGTCGCCTCCTCGCTGAAACCCGCCCTGATATTCATGCCGCCTGTCAGCGCAATGCGTCCGTCGACGATCAGGATCTTGCGGTGGGTGCGCAGATTGGCATAGGGCAGCCGTAAACCCATGATGACATTGCCGTTGAAGACGGCGACGGTGACGCCGCCCTCCTTGAGATGGCCAAGAATGCTCGGCACCGAATAACGCGCGCCGACGGCGTCGATCAGCACCCGGACCGTCACACCTCGTTTCACCGCGGCAATCAGCGCATCGGCGATGCGCAGGCCGATGACATCACGGTCGAAGATGTAGGTTTCGAGCAGGATGCTGCGCTCCGCTTCATCGATGGTGGATTTCATCGCGGCATAGGCCTCGTCGCCAGTCTCCAGCATGTCGATTGTATTGCCTGAGGTCAGCGGGTTGCGTGTGACGCGGTCGCCAAGCGTCTGCAGCGCCGCAAAGCGGCGGCCGAACTGGCTGATCACGGTCTCGGCGTCGGCGTCGAACGTCTCCAGTTCGTCGGTCCCGGGCGCGAGCAGCAGGGCGTCGCGGCGAATGCTCAGCGATTTGCGGCGGATGCGATTGATGCCGGCAATCGCATAAAGCAGCGCACCGACAACAGGCGAGAGGATGATGACGCCGACCCAGCCGATTGCCGCGCGCACCTCCTCCTTGGTCATGGCGGCATGGATCGCCGCCGCGGCTCCCATGGCGATCGAAACGACAAAGAGGATATGCGGCCAGTAAGTCGACAGGAGATAGAACATCGCTGGCCAATATAGCCGCGAAACGGCGGCGTTCAATTATGCCGCCGCTCCCCCATGGCGCGAAATTTTCCTCGGGATTGTTTTGCCGAGGTCCCCGTTCGATCGCGGGAACAATCGCGGTTGAGATCGATTCCTCCTCAGGAACTGAGGATTGCCATGATGAACATCGCAGCAAGCGTCGGTCCTGCTTTGGCGCTCGAAGTCGCGGATGCCGAAAGCATTGCCGAACTCCGGCGTCAGGCCGAGGACTGCACCCGCTGTGACCTCTATCGCAATGCGACGCAGATCGTCTTCGGTGAAGGTCCGGGAAAGGCAGAGATCGTCCTTGTCGGCGAGCAGCCCGGTGACCGGGAAGATATCACCGGCAGGCCCTTTGTCGGCCCGGCAGGGCATCTGCTCGACCTCTGTCTCGATGAGGCCGGTCTGGATCGTCAACGCTGCTACGTCACCAATGCCGTCAAGCATTTCAAGTTCACGCCGCGCGGCAAACGGCGGCTGCATGCGAAACCCAATGCCGGCGAGATAAGGCGTTGCGCCTGGTGGCTCGGCGCGGAACTCAACATCCTGCAGCCGAAACTCGTGGTGGCGCTGGGCGCAAGCGCGCTTTACGCGCTTCTCGGGCCGAAGGCGAAATTGACGCCCGAGCGCGGTCATGTCCTTCAGCCTGCAAACCATCCGCCGGTGCTGGTGACTATCCACCCCTCCTATCTCCTGAGAATTCGCGATGGGGCCGAGCAGCAAAAGCAGCGCCAGGCATTCGTGTCAGATCTGCACAGGGCGGCGGAATTTCAACTTCGATGAATGCCGATTCTCAACCTTGATATGCTGCAATGCGAAATATTTGCGGTTGCGTTCCGATTTCGCTTGAAACCGCGCTCCTCCTCTGGAACCATCCTGACAGTATCGCGTTCGAACGACGGCAAAATGTGACTGGAGATCAGCGATGGCAGAAACTCGGGAAGAGTGGATCAAAAAACGTGCATACGCCCTCTGGGAAGAAGAGGGCTATCCGACAGGACGGGATTCCATCCATTGGGAACAGGCACGCCACGAGCGCGACGCGCTCGAAGGCTCCTCTTCCAACGGCAAAGAGGCCAAACCCCGGGCCAAGCGCGCCGCAACGACCACCAAGGCCGCCCCAGGCGCCAAGACGAACGGCGTTGTCACTCCGGCGCCCAAGCGGACGGCAAGCCGCAAGACGGCATCCTGACTGCTGGAATACCGATCACATTCAAAAAAGGGCGTCGTTGCGACGCCCTTCGGCTGTGCTTTGTCATATCCCTGCATTAGTTGGGTTTTAAGAGAGATTGCAAGCGGGCTTGCCGCGCGGGGGTGAACAAAGACCGGATGACGCTGCAAGCTTTGAAGCTTCCAAAAAATTTGAGGCTTCGGCGCAAAGCGGGGAACAAGACCATACAAAGACTGTTTGTGGCGAAAGAGGAGGCAGCCATGAACGATCCTATCCAAATGCTCTTCGTCACACCTCTTGCCGCCCGAAGTCACGCTTCCAACGTGATCGTGTGAGCCATGGAAATATCGCTCGTGCTCATCGCCGCTCTGCTTTATCTAGGTCTGGCGCTCGGCTTCATCCTCGCCGTCGATAACCTGGTCGGACTGGTTTTCCGCGAGTCCCACACCCCGCTGCAACTGCCGTCCTTCGGCATTGGCCGCGCCTTCGCAGCGTCGCAGCGGAAATAACGGTTCTCGGCTGGCGCCCACGCACGGTTAAAACGTAGGGTGGGCCTGGCGCATCGGCCCGAAAATCGGAATTGATTTTCGAAAAGCAGGATGAGATCGAGGACAATGGGACAGGCGCGAAGCGTTCAGCCGGCGACTTGGCTTTTTGCGGCGCGCTCCTTGCGCGACTTCGGCGACGGCTTCGTGGCCATCCTGTTGCCGGTCTATCTCCTTGCTCTTGGATTTTCGCCCCTGCAGGTCGGTGTCATTGCGACGACATCCCTCTTCGGATCCGCTCTTTTGACGATCATCATCGGATTTCTCGGCGCGCATCATGATCTCCGCCGCCTGCTTTTGGCAGCCGCCGGCCTGATGGTCGCCACCGGTGTCGCCATGCCCATGATCGACGATTATGCGCTGCTGCTCGCCATCGCGTTTGCCGGCACGATCAACCCGTCGGCAGGCAGCGTGAGCATCTTCGTGCCGCTTGAACATGCGGTCCTTGCCGGGGAGGTGACCAGCGTCGACCGAACGAGGATGTTCGCGCGCTACAGCCTCGTCGGGGCGCTTGCAAGCGCCGGCGGCGCGCTTGCCGCAGCGCTGCCTGACGTCATGACCCGGCTCGGGATGACGCAACTGAGTTCGATCAGGCTGATGTTCGTTCTCTATGCGCTCGTTGGCATTCTCGGGGGCCTTCTTTATGCCCGCATACCGCCTCGCCCGGTGACGCACGAAGACCACAAGCCGGCCGCACTCGGGCCTTCGCGCGCCATCGTCATGAAGCTCGCAGCCCTCTTCAGTCTCGATGCCTTCGCTGGAGGTTTCGTTGTGCAGTCCTTGCTCGCGCTGTGGCTGTTCGAACGATTCGATCTTTCGCTGTCCGAGGCTGGAGTGTTTTTCTTCTGGACGGGTGTTCTGTCGGCGTTTTCGTTTCCTGTTGCCGCCCGGCTATCGAAGCGGATTGGACTCGTGAACACCATGGTGTTCACCCACATTCCATCAAGCGTAGCTCTCGCCCTTGCCGCATTCGCCCCCACCTTGCCGTTGGTGCTTGCCTTGCTGCTGGTTCGGGCCGCGCTTTCGCAGATGGATGTGCCAACCCGGTCTTCCTACGTGATGGCTGTTGTCACCGAGGCGGAGCGAGCCGCCGCCGCAAGCTTCACATCGGTGCCGCGCAGCCTCGCATCGGCGGCCAGCCCTGCCCTCGCGGGCGCTCTTTTCGCCGCGTCCTATCACGCTTGGCCGCTTGTCATCTGTGCCGGCCTAAAGATCATATACGACCTCTTGCTGTTGCTGCAGTTCCGCCACCTCAAGCCGCCCGAAGAATCCTGAAGTGCATTGCCTGCAGTGGGCGCATGCCCCCTCAGGTCCGGACTCTGAGAGCTCGTTCCGTTCTGTCGGCGATTTGGGTCACGGCATAGGCGATCACCATATAGATCACCACGGCGACCAGGAAGGCTTCGAGGTAGTAGAAGTTCAGCGCCGCGGTCAGCTGCGACTGCGCGAAGATGTCGACCACCTCGATGGCGAAGCCGAGCGACAGCGCCTTCATGATCACCATGAAGGAGTTGGCGAGATCCGGGATGGCGGCGACGATCACCTGCGGCAGCATGACCCGGCGGAAGAGCTGGCTCTTCTTGTAGCCGAGCGAATAGGCGGCGTCCGCCTGCCCCGTGTCGAAAGAATTTAGGGCGCCCTTCACGACTTCGGCCTGGAAGGCTGCGACGCAGGCGGTGAGAGCGACGATCAAGGTCACCCAGTTGGGCGTGGAGTGGCCGTTATAGTCGATGCCGACGAGCGACGTCGTGAACTGCAGAAACGACGGCAGGCCGTAGTAGGCAAGGAAGATTACGATCACCATGGGCACGCCTTTGAAGGCGACCTTGTAGGCGACGACGAGCTGGCGGAGCACCGGGATCTTCCGATACTCGACCATGGCAAACAGGCTGCCGACGATCGTCGATAGGACGAAGATTGCGAGCGCCATGGCAAGCGTCAGCGGCACAGCGCCGAGCATCTCATAAAGGTCGGGGAGAAGAACTTCGCTGTCGAAAATCATGCCTTCCCTCCTCGATCAGACGCTGGCCATCAGCGGGGCACGGATCGTCGCGTCGCCGGGCACATATCTTCCCGACCGACGCTCGAAGGACCTCACGACCGCCCAGGCGATGAGGCAAAGGACCGAATACAGCACCGCCAGTACGAGGTAGGTCTCGAACTGGTATTGGTTGTAGTCCCGCTCCATCACGAGGTGGGCGGTCGCCATCACGTCGGCCGCGCCGATGTACATGACAAGCGCCACGTTGTGGATCAGGTAGATGATGGAGTTGCCATACCCCGGCAGCGCAATGTGGACGGCCTGCGGAGCGATGACGCGCAGTAGCTTTTGGCGGAAGGTGTAGCCCAGGCTGTCCGCCGCATCGTGCTGGCCTCGCTCGACTGCGAGGTAGGCCGGACGCATGACCTCCGACAGATAGCCGCCATGGTAGAGGCTGAGGCCCAGCATGGCGGCTATCGTCGGCGAGACGAAGTCGCCGATACCGAACAGGCCGACGAGCACGGGAAGCCCATAGAAGGCGACGAACAACTGAAGGACGACGGGAACGCTGCGCGCATAGGAGACGTAGAGGTCGGCCGACTGGCTGATCACCGGGATCCTGCGCACCCGGAACGTCGTCGCGATCAATGCCAGCACGAAGCCGGCGGCCATGGCCGTGAATGTGATCGCAAGCGTCAGCGGCAATGCCGAGAGCAACTCGGGAATCATTATGGAAAGGTCCACTTGGGAACGCTCCTTCTTTCAGTCCTTGGCCTGGTCGCCGGCTTCGAAGCCTGGGGTTACTTCATGTATGTGGTGATGTCCTCGCCGAACCACTTCTGCGAGAGCTTGGCGAGCGTGCCGTCGGCCTTGAGCTCCTTCAGTGCCTTGTCGAAGCCCTCGGCGAGCGCCTTGTTCTCTTCCGAGCGGTGGATCAGCACGAAGGTGTTGTTGATCGCGACCGGCTCGCTCGCCTGAAGGTTCAGCTTCTGCTCGTCGATCACCGTCTGCTCGCCGAGATTGGACGGAAGGACGAGCGCATCGTACTTGCCGTTCTCGACTTCCTTCAGACGGTCCGGATAAGGAATGCCTGCGCTCGAAGCGGTGATCTCGATCTTGTATTCGGGATTCTTTTCCTGCCAGGCGGTCGCGAACTTGTAGATGCCGCCGCCTGCCGTCACCGGAACGATCTTCTTGCCGACGAGGTCCTTCATTTCCTTGATGCCGCTGTCCTTGCGGCTGTAGATCTTGATCAGGCTGGCGCCGATCGGAGCTTCCGGGATGAGAAACTGCTTCTCACGAGCCGGAGCACGGTAGTAGCCGCCAGTCGCGACGTCGTACTTGCCCGTCGCAAGACCGGTTTCCTGCGCGATGTCGGCCGCGCCTTCCATCACGAACTTGTACTGCGGCAGCTTGGCGTTGATCGCCTTCAGGACGTCGGGCTCGTAGCCCTGCGGTTCGACGCCGATCGCACCCCACGAGAGTGGCTTCGATTCCGCCGCGGTGGCGATCTTGATCGTCCGAACGTCTTCGGCGAAGGACGCAGTTGCGAAGGCGATCGCGACGCCTGCTACGGCGAGACCGAGACCACGGCGCGAGATTGAACAAATGGAAGTCATTTCAGGCATCCTTTCTTACTGGATCGCGCGTTCGGAATTGAGAAACTGAGCGAGGCGCGGGTTGGAGGGCGTGTCGAAAATTTCGGACGGACTGCCGTCGGCTGCGACGACACCCCGGTCCATGAAGACGATGCGGTTCGAGATGTTCTTCGCAAACTGCATCTCGTGGGTGACGAGAAGCGAGGTGATGCCGGAGGACGTGACGTCCTTGATCACCTTGAGAACCTCATTCACCAGTTCGGGATCGAGCGACGAGGTCGGCTCGTCAAAGAGCATCACATCAGGTTTGACCGCGAGCGCTCTGGCGATGCCCGTTCTCTGGAGCTGCCCGCCGGAAAGCTGCGACGGATAGTTGTCGAGCTTGTCGGAAAGCCCCACTCGCTCGAGCTCCTGCAGCGCGATGGCGCGGGCTTCGTCCTTGGCCTTGCCCTGCACGACGACAAGCGGATCCATGACGTTCTGGATGACCGTCATGTTCTTGAAGACGTTGAACTGCTGGAACACCATCGCGGTGCGCAGACGGATCGCCCGGACCGCAGCCTTGTCCGGGCGCGCGAAGTCCATCCGGATATCGTCGAAGGCAATCGTTCCGGATGCGGGCTTCACCAGATGATTGATGCACTTCAACAGCGTCGTCTTTCCAGTGCCGCTCGGACCAATGATCGAAACCACGTCACCGCGTTTCACCGACAGATCGACGCCATTCAGGATCTGGGTGCGACCGTAGGACAGCTTCAGGTTCTTGATCTCAAGCATTTTGGGTCTCAGGTCCTTTCGGAAGATAATTCGGAGAGCGCCTCGGTATCGTCATCGGCCCACTCGTCTCCAAGCAGTTCCGGCGTGTCGAAGGCCTGCAGGTTTTCGAAGTGTTTTGCGCGGTCCGCGACGAAGAGCGATCGGACGATGCCGCGCGCCAGGCGGTCCGCGCCCTCGCTGATTGCGGGGATGTCGCCTGTGAGCTTGCCGTGGCTGAGCGTTGCCGGGAAATTGAAGCAATGGACCTTCGACAGGGCCGGGCACAAGCCCGGTTCCCTCTCGAGAAATTCGAAAGCGTCTCCAAGATCGGGCGAACCTTCGAGTTCCGCATTCGCCATCCCGGCCGGCGTCGGAAAGCGGTCGCGCCAGAGGCGGATGAATGGTTCTAGGGCGGCCAGTTCCGGCCGATTGTTCAGGTCGATCTTGAAGCCCGTGCCGAAGATCAGGAAGTCGACCGGATAGCTTGCGCGAGTGGTCGTTACAACGACTTGGTCGCCCTGCTCTTGCAGACCGCTGATTGGGCTCTCGAGATGAAGGTGAGCCTGCTCGAACGAACTGACGCGCAGCACGCTCGGGCGTGGCGGCGGCGTCTGCTGACCCATGGCATAGTTCAGGAAGCGCCACTTCCACTCGTCGGGAAGTCCTGCAAATCCATGCACGACACCCTGGCTGCCGATGCCAGTGAACTTGTTGATCCGCGGCAGCGTCTTGCGGCGGACGAACATATCGAGACGCGCGGCACCGGCTTCGAGCGCGGACGCCGCGTTGTCCATCGCCGACGCGCCTGCGCCGACCACGCCAACCCGCTTGCCGCGCAGCGCCCCAAAGTCGATCGCGTCAGCGGTGTGCGACCAGAATTTTCTGTCAATATGTTCGGCGATGTCGGGCAGGTAGGGGCCGCCGAGGCCGTCGCGCCCCGTTGCCAACACAACGTGGCGGCAGATGATCGTTTCCTTGGCGTCGTCCTGGCTGCAGACGAGGTCGAGCATGCCATCATCGCGCGGCAGGATCGCATCGACGGCCACGCCGTTGCGCACCGGCAGCTCCAGCACCTTCCGATACCAGATTAGATATTCCATCCACGTCTCGCGAGGCGCGCGCTCGAGCGCGTCCCACGCAGCACGGCCGAAGCGCGCTTCGTAATAGGCCCGGAAGGTCAGCGCCGGCAGGCCCATGGCAGGACCGGTAAGCTGCTTTGGCGAACGAAGCGTACGCATCCGCGCGAAGGTGACCCACGGACCTTCCCGGCCGGCAATCGCCTTATCGAGGACGAGATGGTTGGCAACGCCGAGACGCTTCAGCATTCCGGAGGCAACGAGGCCCGCCATGCCGCCGCCGATGATGACAACGTCGACGACCTTCTGGCCATCGGCTTCGCGAGCAGGAACCCAAGCCTTGGAGGGCAATTCCAACCACGAGAGGTCCTGGCGCAGACGCTCTTCGAGAGCGGCGAGGTTGTCGGGAAGCGTGGAAAGGTCGCTCATGTGGGCGCTCCTTCAGAATTGATGGCTTGCCCATAGACAGTATCAGCCAGCGCATCCGCACCATTTGCTTCCAGCAGGCGACAGCCGGGCATTGCCAGGGCCTCCGCGCGTGCGGCCTCGATGACGGCGGTGACCGTCGGGGTGAGCGGCAGCGCCGCTGCTGAGATCGCGCCGAACAGGAAGGGAATTTTCTGGTCGACTTTGCGCATGACGATCCCGTCCATTGGCACGCCACAGACGGTCGCAGGCTCGACGATGGCAACACCCAATCCGGCGCGGACGAGCGAAAGCGCCGTCAGCGAAGCATTCACGTCGATGATACGTTCCGGAGCGACTCCGGCGCGTTCCAGGGCCTCGTCGACGCGATGACGCAGGCGGTATGGATTGGCAAGGGTGATGATGCGGCGATCGGCAATATCCGACAGACGAACCAATTCATCAGCAGCTAGGGGATCGGCTGCACCAATGGCGACCACGCAGGGAGCCTCGGCGATCCAGTGAATTTCCAGACCGGGATGCTCGAGCGGCAGGCTTGATATACCGAGATCAGCCGAGCGAGCGACGATTGCCTGCACCACGTTTTCCGCCGCGAGCGCCTGGACGTGGAGATGGCGAGGAATGAGATCCGCTGGCAGGGCACCCAGTGCCTGCGGCAGGAGCCCTGCCGCAAGCGACGGCGTCGCGGCAATCGTCAGTGTTGCCGGCTCGTCGCGGCCGATCGCCTCCGCCCGCTCCCGGATATGGATGAGGCTCGCAAGGTGACGTTCCACCTCGCCATGAAAACGCAGCCCGCGCGAGGTCGGCTGGATGCGCCCGCTGCTTCTATGGAGAAGCGCGTAGCCGAGATCGGCCTCGAGGTCCTGTATCAGCCGGGAAACTGCTGGCTGCGAACGTCCGAGCAGACGGGCCGCACCGGTTACGCTCCCTGCGGACATTACTGCCGCGAAGGCCTCGAGCTGTCGGATGTCGATCGAGTTACTATGCATATAAGACATCAACCATTCCCTCTCATGTTATTAAAGCATGGGTTTTCCATTAAATCACTGGAGAATAGATAATTATTTCACATAGAGTTCGGAAGATCATGCTAATTTGACATGGATCATGACGAGGCCTATCTGGTGCTCTCCGCGAGATGCAAAGGAGCTTCCCCTTGACACTCATCGAAACTCTTGCCGCCGTGAGGCCTGGCTCAGTGCTTGCCGAAGCCATCGAGAAGCGTGCCGAGATTCTTCGCCTAAGCGAGGCTGCTCACGACGCCGTGCTCCTTCCCCGCGATCCGGGCGGCCTTTCGCATGGACTGAGAGCCGCTCTCGCCGCGCGCATGGCCCGGCACAACGGCAACGAGGCGCTCGCCGATCACTACGATGATCTCGTCAAACGCGCCGCAGAAAAGTCAACTGCGTTGCTCGCGCAACCGGGCACGAACGTGGATGACGGCCGGACCGCCGAGATCGTCCGTCACGCCGACCGACTGACGCTGGCGCCGCGCGATTCAACCCGTGGCCATATAGAAGTATTGCGAAGCGTGGGCGTTGGCGATGCCGACATCGTCCGCCTTTCCGAGCTGGCCGCCTTCGTGAACTACCAGGTGCGCGTCATCGCAGGATTGGCGCTGATCGGAGCAAGGCAATGAGCGACGTCGTTCACAGCTTCACCACCACGGTTCCGCGCTGGGAGCCCTACGTCGTACCGGTCGACCTTGAGACCGCCACCGAGGAACAGCGCGAAGCGATGCAGGTCACGCCATCCAACAAGGGCATCTCGACCTATGTCTTGACTCTCGCACACGACCCGGAATCGCTTGCGGTCCGCTCCCCACTATTCAATCTGATCATGTATGGGAAGGACGGGCTTTCATTGGGCGAGCGCGAATTGGGAGCCACGGCCGCGTCTGTCGTCAATCGCTGTGTCTACTGCGCCGCCGTCCACGCGTCCCGGTTCATCAACTATACCAAGCGGACCGACGTGATCGACGCGATCTTCGCCGATGAACTCGGCGCGGAACTCGACGAGCACCTGCAGGCGATCTTCGACTTCTCCGCCCGCCTGTCGACAACGCCTCCGCAAGCGACCAAGGCGGATGCGCAGGATCTCGCCGAAGTCGGTCTCTCCGAGCTTGAATCCCTTGACCTTGTTCTGTCTTCCGCGATCTTCGGCTGGGCGAACCGCCTGATGCATACGCTTGGCGAACCTGTCAAGGATTGAGCTCTGCCGGATTCCGCCCGGCTTTTGTGCCACTGGTTGCGAACTAAACCAGTGAGGGAAAGGTCCGCCGCCCGAAGACGGACCCTGGGTCTCACATCTTGGCTGATAACCGAGCAGGCGCAGTCGGTCCTGAGAGTTCGCCGTACACATTCGCACCCTTGATCATCGCTAAGCTTGATCTCTGCGCCATCACCCGGCTGCAGTGCGACGGCATCTTGTCCCGCCGCGCCGTGGTCTTCCGGGAAAGGATCTCCTATCTGATGAGAAGGCATCCGCAATTGCTTGCCTCTGTCTCGCGCGCGACGGCCGGTCTGGCCGGCCTCGTGCTCGTCGCCGTCGCCGCGGTCGAGATAGTGAACGGGTTGGACGCGCGATGAGGAACAGAGCGATGCCAAGACTTCAGACTATACTTGCTTCGGCAGCGATTGCGTTCGTGCCTTTCACCACCGCCCTTGCGGACGATGGTCTGTCTTCGTTCGACCGTTTTGTCGATCGCTGTCTGGACCGCGGGCCGCAGTATGATCGCGCGGCCGCCCTCGCCCACCGAAACAAATGGCCGGCGCTTGCTGCCGATATGGTGTTGAGCATTCTTCCTTTTTCGGAGCCGGTGGCGTTCGACGGCTGGATAACCGGGGCGGGCAGCGCGGCGCCCTTCGAAGCCCTGGTCGTTGGAAGAGGCATGGTCGGCGAGAAGCCCGTCGAGAGCTGCACGATGGCCTTCGCCGGGACCGACGCCGCGGGCTTCGAGCACAGTCTTGTTTCGACAAAAGAGGCAAAACCCTCCGGCGAGCAGAACGGTGAAGGACGTATCCGGAAATTCTTCACGATCGAGCGCGATGGGTTGAAAGAGGCGGTGACGCTCGATCTTCCCATCTACCCTAACGGCAGCGACGAGGTGCTCGCGAGCGTCGTCGCCGAACAGCAGACCGAGCACTGAACTTGCCCCGATGACAAAGCGCTGAATACCGAGCGGCAACCATATTTCAACCGAACCCTTTCCCCGCCATCGCAAGCCTCTATGTTGACGGTGGACGAGCTGAATCCTTACGGCGCCGCGCATCTTTTCAGGCGCCCAAGAAATGCTGTAGAACTTTGAATCGCTGCCGCTCGCACCGGCGCGGTGGCGATAGGGAAGCGGTTTTGAATGGGAAGCGTCGGCAACGGCTGGCCGAGAGGCGGCGGGAAAATCGGCGAATTGTTGCGGCATCCGGCCTTTGACGCCGTCGGTCTCGGACCGGCCGAAAGCTGGCCTGCGTCTCTCAAGCATATCGCCGAAATGGTGTTGAATTCGCGCCAGCCGAAATTCGTCGCCTGGGGTCCGGATCTTGCCTTTCTCTACAATGATGCCTACGTGCCTGTTTTCCCCGACCGGCATCCTGGCGCACTCGGAAGACCCTTTCGCGAGGTTTGGGCGGATATCTGGGAACAGTTCTCGCCGATCGTCGCCAGCACGCTTGAAGGCAGGCCGCAGCTCTTCAAGGAGCTGCTCATCCCGATGCGCCGGGACGGCCGCACCGAGGATACCTGGTTTACCTTCTCCTATACGCCGCTGCGCGACGATGACGGCGCCATCGCCGGCATCCTTTGCGCGACCCTCGACGTCACCGACCAAGTGGCGGCCAAGCGGGGCGAGAAGCTGGCGCTGGAAGAACTGCGCGCCAAATCGGAGGCGCTTGCCGTCGTCAACCAGGCGGGCGCCGCTATCACCGTCGAGCCCGATGTCGAACGCCTCACCCAGATTGTCGTCGATGCGGGTGTGACGCTGACAGGCGCCGAATTCGGCGCCTTCTTCTACAATGTCGATGATGGCGAGGGCGGCAGCTACATGCTTTATGCCCTCTCCGGCGTAGAACGGAAGAACTTCGAGAAATTCCCGATGCCACGCAATACGAAGGTCTTTGAGCCGACCTTCAGCGGTGAAGGCATCGTGCGCTCCGACGACATTCTGCTCGACCCGCGCTACGGCCAGAATCCGCCACATGCCGGCATGCCGAAAGGGCATCTGCCGGTCAGAAGCTATCTTGCCGTGCCGGTGAAATCGCGCGACGGCAGCGTCATCGGCGGCTTGTTTTTCGGCCACGGCGAACCCGGCCGCTTCTCTCAAGCCGCCGAGGCGAGCCTCGTCAGCCTTGCCGGCCAATCGGCGGTCGCAATCGACAATATCCGGCTGTTCCGTGCCGCCAAAATCGAAATTGACCAGCGCCGCCACATGGAAGATCAGCTGCGCAAACTCAACGATATGCTCGAGGTCCGGGTCGCGGCCGAGATCGCCGATCGCCAACAGGCTGAAGCAGCGCTCCGGCAATCGCAGAAGATGGAATCGATCGGCAAGCTCACCGGCGGCGTTGCCCATGACTTCAATAATCTGCTGCAGGTTATCTCGGGCAATCTGCAGCTTCTCGGCAAGGACGTGGCGGAAAATGGCCGGGCCAGAGAGCGCATTTCGAATGCGCTTGCCGCCGTCGAACGCGGCTCGCGACTGGCAAGCCAGCTGCTCGCCTTCGGCCGCCGCCAGGCGCTGGAACCGAAGGTCGTCAATATCGGCCGCCTGGTCACCGGCATGGATGACATGCTGCGTCGCGCGCTCGGCGAGGAAATCGAAGTGGAGACCATCGTCTCCGGCGGCCTCTGGAACACCTTCGCCGATCCTGCCCAGATCGAGAACGCCCTGCTCAATCTCGCGATCAACTCGCGCGACGCAATGGGTGGTGTCGGCAAGCTGACGATCGAGGTCGGCAACGCCTTCCTCGATGATTCCTACAGCCGCACCCATCCCGAGGTGAAGGCCGGCCAATATGTCGTGCTCGCCGTCACCGATACCGGCTCCGGCATGACGCAAGAGGTGATGGAGCAGGCCTTCGAGCCGTTCTTTTCGACAAAACCGGAAGGCAAGGGCACCGGTCTCGGCCTCTCCATGGTTTACGGTTTCGTCAAGCAGTCCGGCGGTCACGTGAAGATCTACAGCGAGATCGGCGAGGGTACGACCGTCAAACTCTACCTCGCCCGCTCGTTGCGCAGCGAGGATCGCGCCGCGGCGGCCGACAACCTTCCGGCAACCGGTGGGACCGAAACCATCCTCGTCGCCGAGGACGACGAGGGCGTTCGCGCCACGGTCGTCGAGATGCTCTCGGATCTCGGCTATTACGTGCTGAAGGCGAAGGATGCGCAAAGCGCCCTCACCGTCATCGAAAGCGGTGCCCACATCGACCTGCTCTTTACCGATGTCGTCATGCCCGGTCCGTTGCGCAGCCCGGAGCTTGCCCGCATGGCGCGACAGCGCCTGCCCGACATCGCCGTACTCTACACCTCGGGCTATACGGAAAACTCAATCGTTCACGGCGGCAGGCTCGATCCAGGCCTGGAGCTGCTCTCCAAGCCCTATACGCGCGAGGAGCTCGCCCGCAAGATCCGCCAGGTGCTCGCCAACCGGCCGCAACGCCACCAGGCAGAGGCCAATGCGCCGGTGTCCAATGCAAAGCAACCCGATCCAAAGGTTCCCGGCACGGCCGGAAAGCTGAAGCTGCTGCTCGTGGAAGACGATGCATTCATCCGGATGGATACCGCCGAAATCCTGCAGGATCTCGGCTACGACGTCATCGAGGCGGGCAGCGGCGAACAGGGCATTGATATCCTTGGTCACACGCTCATCAACGTGATCGTCGTCGACGTCGGCCTGCCCGGCATGTCGGGCTCGGCCTTCGCCGCCAAGGCGCGGGAAGCCTTTCCTTCCGTCGGCCTGGTCTTTGCCACGGGCGACAGCGACCCGCCCGACGCCGCTCGCTTCTCCGGCTCGGTGCTGCTGATGAAACCCTACACCAGCGCTGCGCTCGACCGGGCGGTCAAGAGAGCCGTCCAGCTTTCCCAAGCTGAACCGCCCTAACCGCACTGTCGAACTCGGGATATTTGCGCATCAGGTCGACCTCGCTGGTGCAGCTGTCGTCGCGCGCCGTCAATTCGATCGAGATCGTGTCGCCAGGATCGAGGCGGCCGTCGTCATGATGGTCGCCATCGTGATGGCTGCCGCCGTCGTAACGACTACCGTCATTGTGATAGACGGGAATGCGGGCGCCGCTCTGGCTGACAAGCACGGCATCCCTCTTGAAACCCCTCCGCAGCAGCCAGTCGCGCGGCGCCATCAGGCGGATATCGACCTCGCAGGAATGTCCCTTCCCTTGCTTGAAGCAGACCGTGTAGGTGACCGGCGATACCTGGCCGTTCACGTCGATCGTGCCGTTTCCATCGGCTTTGACGATGTGTTTTTCCATGTTCTCGGTTCCTTGCTGCATGCGGGCTTAAGTAGGCTTGCCCATCGAAAACCCGACAAAATCGGCTTTTGTTCCGAAATCTGGGACAATGACCCTATAGGGAACTTTTCCCCTCCCCACCGGTTGGATTCTCTTACAAATCGCGCTCGAGCGCTTTGCAAACCACAGGAGGCGAAGATGCCGCGAGGAGACAAATCCGACTATACCGACAAGCAGAAACGCAAGGCCGAACACATCGAGGAGAGCTACGAGGAGCGCGGCGTCTCTGAGCAGGAGGCCGAACGGCGCGCCTGGGCGACCGTCAACAAGGAAAGCGGCGGCGGCAACAAATCCGGTTCCGGCCGCGGCAAGAAGGATACGCACGAATCCTCCAAAAGGGGCGGCCGGGCCGGCGGCGCTGCATCCGCGGCACGCTCGAAGGAGGAACGCTCCGCTTCCGCCAAGAAGGCGGCCGCGACACGCAAGCGCAACGAGCACCATAGCCACCACTAAACATGTGCCGAAGGGTGTGAGCGGTCTCGGGCGGCACCATGCTCCAACCGATCGAGAAGAGGACGGCAGGCGCCAGTTTGTCGCCAGTCCGTCCGGCAAGGATTTTGTCATGGCCAAATCGAAGAAGAAATGGTCGCAGGACGTTACCGAACACAGCAACGCGATGGACCTCAAGGAAGGCGTGTTCAAATCGGACCATCCGAAGGAGATCGCCCGCTCGATCAAGCGCTCCGCCGAGGAGAGTGACCGCCGCAAGTCCAGCCCGTTTCGCGCTGCCATGTCGATGCTGACCTTCTACATCAACCGCGCTGGCGAGCAGCTGTCGAAAAAGCGGCGCGGCACCCTTGAAAAGGCCAAGGACGAACTGCGAAAAGACTTCGGTCGTCAATCGAGGCGTTGAGCATGGCATATGAGCTTTATTATTGGGACGGCATCCAAGGCCGAGGCGAATTCGTACGCTTGGCGCTGGAGGAAGCCGGCGCCGACTATGTCGACGTCACGCGTCAGCCCGGCCGGGGAACGGGCGCCATGCTCGAGATCATGAAGAGCGAAGGCGAGCCGCACATTCCCTTCGCTCCGCCCTTCCTGAAGGACGGCGACCTCATTATCCCGCATGTCGCCAACATCCTGTTTTACCTCGGTCCGAAGCTCGGCCTTGCGCCGGAGGACGAAAGCCTTCGCTACGTCGCCAACGGCCTGCAGCTCACCATCACCGATTTCGTTGCCGAAGTGCATGATACGCACCACCCGATCGACCTGTCGCTTTATTATGAAGACCAGAAGCAGGAAGCCAAAGCACGCTCGGCCGCCTTCATCCGGGACCGCATTCCCAAATTCCTCGGTTATTTCGAGCGCGTTCTGAAGCGCAATCCGAAAGGCGCCGATCATATAGTCGGCAATGCGCTCACCTATGTCGACCTCTCGCTTTTTCAGGTGATGGAGGGCCTCACCTATGCCTTTCCCAAGGCGATGAAGAAGAGCAAGGCCGAATACCCCGCTCTCCTTGCCATTCATGATGCGGTGGCGAAGCGGCCGAACATCGCCCGTTATCTCGCCTCCCCTCGCCGCCTCGCCTTCAACGAGGAAGGGATTTTCAGACACTATCCGGAACTGGACGCCGCGAGCTGAAGAGATCCCTCGGTCTCGCGTATGAGGAAATCAAGCAGCCTGTTTTCTTCGGCCCGCAAGCCCCGCAGCGGCTCGCTACCTCCCTCGATCAAAGGACGATCATTGCCGGCCAGCGCGATGATTGCCGGATGGATATAGCTCGAGCGCGATATCGCCGGCGTATTATGCAGCGCCTCGGCCGCAGCCTCCGACATTTCCTTCACCGTCGGCCGTCCGCCGCCGACGATCCTTTCGCGGGCGACCCCGAAGGCCGCCAGCGATCCGGCCCAGGTGCGGAAGGTCTTGGCGGAGATCGGAATGCCCGATATTTCGGCCAAATAGGCATTCAGCCGGCCGGAGTCGACCGGTTTCAGCACGCCGCTTTCATCCTTCCAGACGAAGAGCTGGCGGCCGGGAAGGTCGGAAATCTCTTCCAGGATTTTCTGCAGCCTGGGATGCTTGAGACTGCGCTGGACGCGCTTGCCGCCCTTGGCCCGGAATTTGAGCTCGATCCGCCCGTCGACGATTTTCAGATGCCGCTTCAAGAGCGTCGTCGCGCCATAGGTGCCGTTCTCCCTGACATAGGCCTGATTGCCGACCCGCAGATGCGCCTCGTCGAGCAGCGTCGTCAAAGCCGCCAGCACGCCGTTGACATCCTCGACGCCGGTGTCGAGATGCCGCAGGACGGTGCGGCGGATCTTCGGCAGCGCCTGACCGAATTCGATCAGTTGGTAGAATTTTCCGGCGCTGCGGAACGATTGCCAGTCCTTGTGATAGCGGTATTGTTTGCGCCCGCGCGCATCGATACCGGTCGCCTGCAGATGACCGTTCTCGTAGAGACAGATCCAGACGTTCTCGTAGGCTGGCGGCAAGCCGAGCGCGCCGATGCGCGCCCGCTGCGATTCATCGGAAAGCGTCGTACCATCAGGCATCACATAGCTGAAGCCCTTGCCTTTCCTTCGCCTGCGGATGCCCGGTTCGGTATCGCTGACATAGATCAGGCCAAGTTCGGTAACTGTTTCGGCATTCATGCTGTTGGCGACCTGCTATTTGCCCCAGCGGCCGAACTGGAACCACCGGCGGCGCTGGGCCTTGGTCGCCCCTTCCGGCGGTTGCGTCTGGCCTGTCGGCGCGAATACGGCGACGCTCTGGGTATAGACCATGACGGGATTGGTTTCGTCGTGCACCTCGAAGGCACCGGTTTCAGCCCCGGTGTCGAGAACGCGTGACCACTGTTTCAGTCCGTTCACGATAGGCAGATGAACCTCGCAATCGCCGCCGGCGTTGAAGACGAGGAAGAGGTCATCCATCTTCTCGGTATCGAGTGCGTGCACGCTCTTCGAGAAGTACACGCCAAGGACCTGCAGTCCATCGTCGTTCCAGGCCGCGTCATCCATAAAATTGCCGTCCGGCTTGTACCAGGCGATCTCGATACGCCCGTCCTCGCTGGTCTCGCCGGTCAGGAACCGCTCCTGCCTGAGGACCGGATGAGCCTTGCGGAAGGCGACGGCCTGCCGACAGAAATCGAGGAAGGGATCGTCGAGCCCGTCCCAGCCTGTCCAGCCGATCTCATTGTCCTGGCAATAGGCGTTGTTATTGCCGCCCTGGCTGTTGCCGAGCTCGTCGCCGGCCAGGATCATCGGCACGCCCTGGGACAGCATCAGCGTCGCCATCATGTTGCGCCGCCGGCGTGCGCGTGCCGCGTTAATATTGGCATCATCGGTGGCGCCCTCGAAGCCCATATTGTCGGAATGATTGTCCGAATGCCCGTCACGGTTATCCTCGCCGTTCGCCTCATTGTGTTTGCCGTCGAAGGAAACCGCATCCATCAACGTAAAGCCGTCATGGGCCGATAGAAGATTGATCGAGGAGGTCGCCCCCCGATCGGAATGGTTGAATTGCGGCGCCGAGCCGGTGATGCGCGCCGCCAGTTCCGACACCATTCCGCTGTCGCCCTTCCAGAAACGGCGCACGTCGTCGCGGAACTTGTCGTTCCATTCGCGGAAAGGGTGCGGGAAACCGCCGACCTGATAGCCGCCCGCGCCGATATCCCAGGGCTCGGCGATCAGCTTGACGCCGGCAAGGATCGGATCCTGACGAATGGCGCCGAAGAACAGCCCCTGCCGGTCGAACTCCAGATCCTGTCGCCCGAGCGTGCTGGCGAGATCGAAGCGGAAGCCATCGATATGCATGACGCCGACCCAATAGCGGAGGCTGTCGAGCACCATGCGCATCACCAGCGGATTGGCGACATTCAGCGTGTTGCCGGTCCCTGTTGTATCGAAGGTATGACGGGGATCATCGGGTGAAAGGATATAATAGCTCGCATTGTCGAGCCCACGGAAGGACAGCGTCGGCCCCTTCTCGCTGCCTTCGGCCGTATGGTTGTAGACCACGTCCATGATGACCTCGATGCCGGCCGCATGGAACCGCTTCACCATGGTCTTGATCTCGGTGATCTTGTCACTCGAGAGATAGCGCGACTGCGGCGCGAAGAAGCCGAGCGTCTGGTAACCCCAATAGTTTCGCAGCTTCTTTTCGACCAGATAACGGTCGTCGAGGAAATACTGGATCGGCAGGAGCTCGATCGCCGAAATGCCGAGCTTGACGAGATGATCGATGATCGGATCGCTGCACATGCCGAGAAAGGTGCCGCGCAGCCGGTCCGGCACTTTCGGATGCGTCATCGTCAGGCCCCGCACATGCGCCTCGTAGATGATCGTATCCGTCCAGGGCCGGCGGATCGCCTCTTCACCCGCCCAGTCGAAATCGGGATCCTGCACAACGCTCTTGACCATGAAAGGCGCACTGTCACGGTCGTCGAAGGAAAGATCGTCCTCACCGATCCGATAGCCGAACAGCGCGTCATGCCACTGCAGTTCGCCCGTCACCTGTTTGGCATAAGGGTCGAGCAAAAGCTTGTTCGGATTGAAACGATGGCCGGCGCCGGGATCGTAGGGGCCATGGACGCGATAGCCGTAGACGGTGCCCGGTCCAATGCCGGCGATATAGCCCGACCAGATATCGCCCTCGCGTTTGGGCAAGGGCAGCCGAGCGATTTCATCCTTTCCGTCGGGTGAAAACAGGCAGAGCTCGATCTGTTCCGCATGCGCCGAGAAGACGGCGAAATGAGTGCCGGAACCCGTATACTCCGCCCCCAGCTCCGGCTTGAGGAAGTCGAGTTCCGAAAATGAAAAGCTCATGGCACCCCGCCTGATGAAAAGACCAAGCGGGAAACGTGAAGGTGGTTCGAAAGTTCCGTAGCCCCGGGGAAAGCGGACGCTGTCGTTGCCGATCGAGGCGTTTACGGCATCAGCTGACCGCCATTGACCTCGATGATCTGGCCGGTGATGTAGCCCGAGAGCGTCGGCGAAGCGAGGAAGAGATAGGCGCCGACGCAATCCTCCGATGTGCCGACGAAGCCCATCGGGATCGATCTGCGTTGCAGCTCCATCTGCTCGTCATTAGTGTAACGCTCGTGGAAGGGCGTGGCGATGACACCCGGCGCAACGGCGTTGACGCGAATCCTGTCGGCGACGAACTCCTTGGCGTGGCCGCGCGTGATCGTCGAAACGAAGCCCTTGGAGGCGGCGTAGAGGACCGCGCCATTGCCGCCGCCGTTGCGGGCGGCGATCGATGTGGTGTTGATGATGAAGCCGCCCTGTTTCTTCAGCCAGGGATGGGCAGCGCGTGTGGCCGCCAGCACCGAACGGGCATTGAGGTCCATGACGGCTGCATAATGCGCGTCTGTATGTTCCGAGGTCGGCTTTCGCCCCAGCATGCCGCCGGCATTATTGATGAGCCCGTCGAGATGGCCGAAGGTCTTCGCCGTCTCCTCGACGACACGCTCCGTCTCCCCCTCCCTCGACACGTCGCCCTGGATCAGATGCACGGTGCCGCCAGCAGCCCGGATTTCTTCGGCGAGCTTTTCCGCCGGTTCCCGGCTAGCATTATAATGCACCCCGACCTTCGAACCCTGGGCCGCAAAGGCGCGGGCAAGTGCTGCGCCGATGCCGGTCGAGGCACCGGTAATCAGCACGGCCTTGCCGGCGAGATCCGGCAGTCTGATGGATGCGAGCAATTGAGCAAGTTCTGTCATGGCCAAGAAGCCTCCCGAAAAACCAAGGACATAGGTGATGAAACAGACGAGGGAAGTCTATCAGCCGAAATCGGCGAAGGGCAATGCACGAAAGCGGGAGATTTGGCTCGTGGGTGATGACATGGCTAGTGGGTTCGGACGGCTTGGCTGCCCCTCACCCTAACCCTGCCCGGGTCGAGCCACCGGTCTCGACCCGTCCTGCGGACCCCCGTAAACGGGGCGAGGGGACGTGCCACGCGAGAGGTCAGAGGAGAATGGAGAGACTGCGACATGGTCCCTTCGCCTCGCGTGCGGGGGTCCGAAGGACGGGGCGAGACCCGTGGCTCGACCCCGGTCGGTGCCGGCAGGCGGATGAGGGGCGGACCTCGCCGATCTCCACCCTCAAGAAGACACGCCCAAGACCGCCTCCTGTTCGCGGCGCCCAAGAGGTGGAAATGCGAGCGCGATCGCCGCAGCCCCGAGCCCGACCATGGCCGAGCCGATGAACAGCCAGGAATAATTGGCGAAGGTATCGAAGATCCAGCCGCCGATCAGAGGCCCGAAGGCCATGCCGAGGCTGGAGAGCATCGTCGCCGCGCCGAGGACGGTACCGATGATGCGCTGGCCGAAATATTCCCGCGCCAGCACCGCATAGAGCGGCATCACGCCGCCATAGGCGCTGCCGAAGACGATGGCGAGCGCATAGAACTCCGTCAGCTCGCTGACCAGGAGATAGGTCGCGAGTGCGGCCGCCTGCACCAGGAGGCCGGCGACCAGGACCGGCTTCACGCCGATCCTGTCGGCGAGACTGCCATAGAGCAGCCGACCGCCGAGGCCCGCCAGGCCTTCGACACTGTAGATGCTGACGGCCGCCATCGGTGCGACGCCGCAGATCGTCGCATAATTCACCATGTGGAAGATCGGGCCGGAATGGGCCGCACAGCAGGCAAAGAAGGTGAGGCCGAGCACGATGAACTGCGGTGACCGGAAGACTTTCGAGAGCTGTGGCCGGGCGCCCGCCGCGGCAAATTCGGTACCGGCATCGACGGCTTCGGCAGGCGGACGCCTGACCAGCAGGGCGGCCGGCACCAGCAGCACCCAGGTGGCAATGCCGATGATCAACATGGCAGGGCGCCATTCATAGGCCGAGATCAGCCAGCGGGCGAAGGGCGAAATCGTCATCGGGGCTACCCCCATGCCGGCCGAGACCAGCGACACGGCAAGACCGCGGTTCACGTCGAACCAGGCGGTGGTCGCGGCGATCATCGGCGCGAAGAAAGCGCTGGCGGCCAGTCCGACCAGGATGCCGTAGGTCAGCTGGAATTCGATGAGTGTTGCGGCGCGGCTGGCGAGCACCAAGGCCAGGCCGAGCAGCACGGACCCGACCAGCACGACGATGCGCGGGCCGAAACGGTCGCTCGCCGCACCCCAGAGGAAACCGCCGAAACCCATGACGAGGAAATTCAGCGTCATGGCGCTGGCGATCCCGACATGCGACCAGCCGGTGGCGGTAGCGATCGGCTCCTGGAAAATCGCCAGCGAGAACATTGCGCCAATGGCGACGCACGACATCAGGGCGCCGACGGCGACGATGACCCAACGATAGGAAACACTCATGGCTTCATACCTCCATGCCGACAGAGTGATCGCGACGCGTGCAGCCGGTCGGCCACTTTCCGCGCCTTGCGATTAAAGACGTTCGAACCGCTGCGATTTCGACAGCGCCGTCACACTTTTTTCCACCGGCCGTTTAGAGCGTGCGGAACATCACCAAGGCGTCGACATAACCCTCAGTTGGATGCAGGAAGACGCCGGGCAGCCGGCCGACGATTTCGAAGCCGAGGGATTGCCACAGCGCGACAGCGCGGCGATTGCTGCTGACGACGAAATTGAACTGCATGGCCCGAAAGCCCCGTGACCGGGCATGCTCGAGCGAATGTTCGTGCATGCGGCGGGCGACGCCGCGGCCGCTCGCGGCGGCATCGGTCATGTAGCCGCAATTGCAGACGTGGCGCCCGCCGCCGGCCTGATTGGCCTTGATGTAATAGGTACCGAGGATGACGCCGTCCTCTTCCGCGACGAAGGTCTCGCGGTCCGCTCCCATCCAGTAGGCGAGCGCGTCTGCTTCCGAGAGATCGCGGTCGAGCGCATAGGTTTCGCCGGCGCGGATCGTCGGGCCGATGATCCGCCAGATTGCGCTGCGGTCGCTAGTGGCTGCGGGTCGGATCAGCATGCCCGATTTTTACAGAAGCCCGATATGGCGCGCAACAGGCGCTGCGCTCTCACACTCTTTCGAGCGCGATCGCAATCCCCTGCCCCACACCGATGCACATGGTCGACAGCGAATACCGGCCGCCGGTTTCGACAAGTTCCAGCGCCGCCGTGCCGGTGATGCGGGCCCCCGACATGCCCAAGGGATGGCCGAGCGCGATCGCGCCGCCATTGCGGTTCACACGCTGGTCGTCATCGGCGATGCCGAGTTCGCGCAGCACCGCCAGCCCCTGGCTGGCGAAGGCCTCGTTGAGCTCGATCACGTCGAACTGGTCCTGTGTCATGCCGAGCCGCGCCATCAGCTTGCGCGAGGCCGGGATCGGCCCGATGCCCATGACCCGCGGCGGAACCGCGGCGGCAGCACCGCCGAGGATGCGGGCGATCGGCGTTAGATCGTATTTTCGCGCCGCCGCTTCCGAGGCGACGATCAGCGCCGCCGCCCCGTCATTGACGCCGGAGGCATTGCCCGCCGTTACCGTGCCACCTTCCTTTTTGAAAGGGGTGCCAAGTTTCGCCAGAGCCTCGATTGTGGTCGCGCGCGGATGCTCGTCCCTCTCGACGACGATGGGCTCACCCTTGCGCTGGGGAATGGTGACCGGCGTAATCTCCTTCGCCAGCCGTCCGCTCGCCTGCGCTGCCGCCGCCTTCGCCTGGCTGCGCAGCGCGAAGGCGTCCTGATCGGCGCGGCTGACATGATAGTCGGCGGCGACGTTCTCGCCCGTCTCCGGCATGGAATCGACGCCATACTGCTTCTTCATCAGCGGGTTGATGAAGCGCCAGCCGATCGTCGTGTCGTGAATTTCGGCGGCCCGCGAAAAGGCCGTCTCGGCCTTCGGCATGACGAAGGGCGCGCGCGACATGCTCTCGACGCCACCGGCGAGCATCAGTTCCGCCTCGCCGGCGCGGATGGCGCGCGCCGCCGTCATCACTGCATCCATGCCGGAGCCGCAGAGCCGGTTGATCGTCGTGCCCGGCACCGCGATCGGCAAGCCGGCCAAGAGCGCCGACATGCGGGCGACATTGCGGTTGTCCTCGCCCGCCTGGTTGGCGCAGCCGAAGATCACGTCGTCGACCGCTTCCCAGTCGACGCCGCCGTTGCGCGCCATCAGCGCCGTCAGCGGGATGGCGCCGAGATCGTCGGCGCGCACCTGGGAAAGTGAGCCGGCGAAGCGGCCGATCGGCGTCCTGATATAGTCGCAGATGAAGGCTTCGGTCATGGCATTTCCCTTAGAGTTTCGGAACGACGAGATCGGCCACCGGGCCGTCGACGTGCAGTCGCGCGCCGGTCATCGCCTGCAGTTCTTCCAGCGAGATGGCTGCGAGCTTCTCGCGCAGGACGAAGCGTCCCTCGACGATGTTGATGACGGCGTGGCTCGTATAGACGCGGGTGATGCAGGCGACGCCGGTCAGCGGGAAGCTGCATTTCTCCACCAGCTTCGGTTCGCCTGTCTTGGTGACGTGCTCGGTGATGACGCAGACCTGCTTGGCGCCATGCACCAGGTCCATGGCGCCGCCGACGGCCGGCACGCCCTTGCTGCCGACCCGCCAATTGGCAAGATCCCCATTCTCCGCGACCTGATAGGCGCCGAGGATCGCGACGTCGAGATGGCCGCCGCGCACCATGGCAAAGCTATCGGCGTGGTGGAAGAAGGCCGCCCCCGGCTTCAGCGTCACCGCCTTCTTGCCGGCGTTGATCAGATCCCAGTCCTCTTCACCTTCGGCTGGCGGCTCGCCGAAATTGAGGATGCCGTTTTCGGTGTGGAAGATCGCCTGACGGCCGGGCGGCTGATAGCGGGCGACCATTTCGGGAAAGCCGATGCCGAGATTGACATAGGCGCCGTCGGCAATGTCCTGCGCCGCGCGCCAGGCGATCTGCGCATTGGAAAGTTTGATGTCGTCCCTGATATCGACGGTCATACGTAGACCACTCCGGCTCGGATGAGCTCTTCTTCCTGCTGCGGATGGGGCACGGCGACGAGACGGTCGACGAAGATGCCGGGTGTCACCACATGCTCCGGATCGATGCCGCCGGCCGGCACGATCGACGAGACCTGGGCGATCGTCCTGGCGGCCGCCATGCACATCAGCGGATTAAAATTGCGGCCGGCCTTGTTGTAGGTGAGGTTGCCGTGGACATCGCCGACCGCAGCCTTGACGATCGCAAAATCGGCTTTCAGCCAGCGCTCCTGCACATAATGGCGGCCGTCGAATTCGGCGATGACCTTGCCTTCCGCGAGTTCAGTGCCGTAGCCGGTCGGCGTATAAAAGGCCGGAATGCCGGCGCCGCCGGCCCGGACGCGCTCGGCGAGCGTGCCCTGCGGCACCAGCTCGAGCTCGATCTCGCCGGCCAGGTATTTTTCGGTGAAGGCGCGCGGATCCGAGGAGCGCGGGAACGAGCAGATCATTTTCCGGACCAGGCCGGCATCGATCATCGCGGCGATGCCGATGCGGCCGTTGCCGGCATTGTTGTTGATCACAGTCAAGTTTTTCGGGCCCTTGTCGATCAGGGCATGGATCAGCTCGATCGGCGCGCCGGAGCCGCCGAAGCCGCCGATCATGACCGTCGCGCCGTCGCCGATCTCGGAGACGGCCTCAGCCGTGCTCGCGATTGTTTTGTCCATGGGGATCTCCTCAGCCCGTCTGCTGTCAGAAGTATACCGCCGCAGGAGCAGTCGCAAGATATTCTGTGCGATATTTGACATTTGTTCGTATATCGCACACAATTCTGGCGGAGGAATCGAATCCATGCGCGAAACGGATTTCGTAAGCGGCTTTGCCCGCGGCCTGAAAGTCATCGAGGCCTTCGGCGAAACGCGGCAGCGGCTGTCGATCGCCGAAGCCGCGAAGCTGACGGGGCTCGACCGGGCCACTGTGCGCCGCTCGCTGCTGACGCTTGCCGAGCTCGGCTATGCCGATTACGACGGCAAGTTCTTCACGCTGACGCCGAAGATCCTGCGGCTCGGCCATGCCTATCTCGCCGCAACGCCGCTGCCGGCGCTCCTGCAGCCGCATCTCGATCTTCTCTCGGAAAAGTCCGGCCAGAGCGCCTCGGCCTCGGTGCTCGACGGCACCGAGATCGTCTATATCGCCCGCGCCGCGCAACGCCGGGTCATGTCGATCAATCTGACCCCCGGCAGCCGCCTGCCCGCCTATTGCGCCTCGATGGGCCGGGTGCTGCTGGCGGCCCTTTCCGAGACCGAGGCGCGCGCCATCCTGGCCAGGAGCGAGCTGAAGCAGAACACGGCAAATACCAAAACCGATCCGGACGAACTGATCGAAGAATTCCGCCGGGTGCGCGCAGAAGGCTGCGCCGTCATCGATCAGGAGCTGGAGATCGGCCTCTGCTCGATTGCCGTGCCCGTTGAAAACGACCGCGGCGAAACAATCGCGGCGATCAATATCGGCGCCCCGGCCGCCCTCGTTCCGGCGGCCGAGATGAAGGCGCGTTATCTCAAGCTTCTGCAGGAGACGCAGGCGGCGCTGCGGCCGCTGCTGCACCGGTGACAACAGCCAATCAGAGCGTGCGCCCGATCACTCGCGGTTGCCTGTAATCGAATTATGCGGCCCGACGCGCCCGGAAAGCCGTGGCTTTGTCTAGGAGACGTGCGGTCGCATAGGCGAAGCAGACCACCGCACTGAGAAGCACCAGAAACGCGAGGGGGCCGTTCAGACCCATCGAAGCAGCAAGCGGCTTGAAGACGCCGATTATACCTCGGTGCAGGATGTAAACGGGATAGGAGATGTATCCGATCCAGGTCGCCAGGCCCTCTGCCTGGGCGGGCATCTCCAGCAACAGGCCGAGTGTGACGATGAGCGGCGCCAGGGTGATCGCGAAGATCAGATCATAGTAGGGCCGCAGTACGAGCGGAACCGGAGCTACGATGCAGATCAGCAAAAGCAGGCACGGAGCTATTGCGACCCAGCCCCTCCTCCAGGCCGAAACGCCGTTGAAGAGACGGCTGATAACGACACCTGCGGTAAATGAGAACATCACCCTCGGCAGCCCACCCACTGCGGAAGGCCACTCCCAGCCGATATTCAACATGCCGTACTTCAGACCGACAAAGACCAAGAATGCCGCCGAGACGAGCGCAACGGCGCAGAGGGCGCGGACGGAGAGCCGGAAGAGGCACAGTGCGAAGACGATATTGACCAGCAATTCCCAGAACATCGACCAGGCCGGGCCGTTGATCGGAAACATCCCTTGCATCGGATTCGCTTGAAGGAAATACATCGGGCTCGGCAAAACGAAGGTGTTGGTTGCGCTCGACACCAGCAGATCGACCGCGCTTTGGGCTCGCAGTCCCCAGCTCGTCAACAGAATGATCTGCACGAGGCCAACCAAGATTCCGATCAGATAAAGCGGATACAGGCGTTTGATGCGGACCTTCATGAATGACTGAAATGGCAGGCCGCGCGACAGCCTTCGTCCGTAAATGTCGGCGATAATGAAGCCGCTGAGAACGAAGAAAAAGTCGACCGCCAGATAAGCCGATGGCGCGTATCTCTCCTGGAAGTGCGTGGCGACAACACAAATGGCGGCAAAGCCGCGCATGGCATCGAGCGTATAGTAGCGGCTGCGGCCACTTGTCGAAACATCTGCCCGGTGAAGCTGATGTAACGGATAATCGCGGTCGAGATCTGTCATCTTGTCGATTATCCCATGCGCTTGCGGCCGAAGGCCGCTTGGGTTGAGAGACGGGCGGCGAAACAATCCGCCGGGCTGGAGCCAGGAAATCACACAGGGGTGGCCACTGCGCCCCTGTTGCCCTTGCGCTGCCGAGCCTGTTTGATGCTGCCGATCAGGACATTCAGGCGCGCCCTGCACAGCAAGAATATCAGGCTGCAGTAAGCGATGCCGCCTGCAAGGGCTTCTATAGCCAGACGTGCGTAGGGCGACCAATGAAGCAACAGTTCGTGCAGCAGCAAAACGACAGCCACCATCGCTGCACTGGCCGTGGTCGGCCGCAGGAACTGCGCCAAATATGCCGGCACACTCAGCTCTATATGCTGCGACACCTTCCAGCTGGTGATCGGCCAGAACAACAGGACTTCGATCATGATCGCAAACACGACTGTCGTCACGCCGTAGGGGTAAAGAACTGCGATGGTCAGAAGCGTGAGAACATTTCGAGCCAGCTGGTAGTAAAACCACCAATCCATCTCTCCCTGGCTTTTTATCAGGGATGCCTGCACGTAGCCGATCCCAGCCATCAAGCCAATAACGCAGTAGAATCGAACCGGCCAAACGGCCTCGATCCAGTGCGCTCCGAAAATCGTAGTGATTGCATCATCGGCAACCGCCGCAAGCCCGATGAAGACGGGGTAGGAAACCAGAGCACAGCCAAACGTCGCCATCAGGAATGCTTCCCGGACTTTCTTCGGATCGGCCCGCAGCGATGACAGCAGCACATGCGTCACCGACGTCAGGCCGCCGGCGATGACGTTGTTGATCATGTCAAACAGGCGCTTGGAAAAGTTATAGATGCCGAGCGCCGACGGGCTCAGGAGCACGCCGATGAGCAAGTTGTCCAGGCTCATCGTCTGTAAAAAGCGGGTGCCAGATGCAAAGAAACCATAGTGAAGCAGATCGTTGAGGCTTGCTCTCTTTATGTTCAGGCCGGGAATCCAACCCGCACCCCAGAAAGCGGCGCCGCACGATGCCGCCGTGGCGGCGATCTGGGCAATGGCAAGCCCCCACAAGCCGAAACCGGCGAGAACCAGAACAAGGCAAAGGCAAGCAGAGGTGATGGTCGCGATGACTGTGCGGACGGCCACCAGATGGAAGGACATTTTCCTGTTCACGATCGCATTCGGAACGACGGCCGTGAAGTCGAAGAATACCTTCAATCCCATGATGTAAATGAGATAGGTGACCTCCTTATGTCCGACATAGGCCGCGATCGACGAAGCGGCCAGGCATAAGGCGCCGTAGACCAGGAACGAAAAGCCGAGCGAAAGCAGGAATATCGTGTCGAGGTGGCTGCGCCTGATCTCGGCTCTCTGGATGATCGCTTCGCCAAAGGCAGTCGGCCCGAAGCTCGCTGCAAAGGAGACGATGCTGAAGGACAGCGCGACAAGACCGAAATCCTGAGGCTGGAGAATACGAGACGTGACCACAAAAACAGCGAAGGTCAGGACCGTCGGAATAAGGGTACTGAGTGCCGACCAGAAGGCACCCGTTACGGCTGCGGCGGACCGGTTCTCACTGACATGGCTGAAGAGAATATCGTCGTCTTGCAAAACCGACAAACTGAGCTCCTACCGATAATCAGACTATGGAAGGTTGAGGGACCAGATCGGGGGCGGGAATACTGGGACCGACAGTCATGGGCCGGCTCGACTTGTACCAGGTGCCGCCGATCTCATAGGGCAGGCGAGACATTGCTGCGAAAATCTCGCTTGCGTTCGTCGCTTTCTCAACCAGAGGGCTGTCGCAAGTCCGGCTATCGATGAAAGCGTGAAGATTGCTGCCGTCTCTCGCGACCGCGACATGCGGCTTATTGAGCAACAGACAGAGAATGTGACCGTGTAGATGATTGGTAATAATCCGCTCTGCGCCGGACAGGATCCGCACGCCATAATCGACATAGCGACGGGCGACATCCTCGCGGTGCTGAGCCAGCAGCGCCGTGCGGCTCAATCCATGCCGCAGCGCTGAGCTGCCAATGCTCGACAGGCGCAGGCGCGACAAACTGTCCGGACCATTGATCCAATTGGTCAGAGGTCCGTCGATAATCGATCGCGCTTTCGCTATATCGACGTCGTCGTCCTCGCCAAAAGGCTGCATGACATACAACACCCTCAGAGGGTCGGCGTCGAAGGGCTTCAGCGTCTCGATACCGAATGCCGTGTCCGGGCCGGCCTCGACCTCACAATCGAAGTTCGCTCTTGCCAGTTCGAAGCTCTGGTCATCGCGCGTCAGGCAGAAGAAGTTGCGATGCCTGCCAATCGTGCGTTTGGCGTATTCCTTGAGCGACTCGTTGGCGAAGTGGACCCTCTGCGGCATCTGGATGATCGTCCGATCCGGATATTTCCACATCAAGCGGCAGCGAAGATCATCCCTGCCCGCCCGCAAATTCCCAAAATCACTCCACCCGCAAATGAAAATTGGAGCATCGGCCGGCGTTTCCTTTATCTTGTCTATATTTTGGGATGCACCGCAAACAAGCGCCGGCATCCTGCCCGTTGCTTCCTTCAATACCTGCGACAACCCAAGCCAACTTGCATGATGCCCCGGATCTTTATTCGAAGGAAAGTCAATTATAATGTAAGGCTGTCCCGTATTTACGAACCTCCTTACTATCTCAATCAACTTTTCTTTTTGTCTATGTATTACAACTTCGCCGAGGTGATGCATCAATACGACTTGATTCTCTAAATTTTATCGACTGATCTATATCCATCAGCTGAATGAGTCAATTGGACTTCGGCGCGACATAGAATCGCACCAGATTTACATTACTTTTTCGTAATGTTAGACATGCTGGATTTTCGGAGATGACTTCGTTCTAGCGCTCACTCGATAGACTGAGGCGGTGGGCCACGGCTCATCCGGTCGTTGTGCCGAGCGCACTGTTGTCAGAGGCGCATTTGGGCAGATCGGAGAGAGTCTCGACTTGAGCCCATTTTCACAACGGCTCGTTCAAAACTCGCCTTAATGGCGTGTCAAACTTCAGAGGTGCGGGAGGCTCGCATGCACGGGGGCGATGGCAAGAAGGCATTTTACCCGAACTTCAACATGATCAGGCTCGTCGCAGCCTCGACGGTGATCTTCTCGCACGCCTTCCTTATCGTGGAAAAGACCTCGGCGAACGAGCCCTTCGAGCGGTTGTTCGGAGAGGGTAATATCCTCGGCCTATTCGGCGTCTATGTGTTTTTCATCACCAGCGGATTCCTCGTTACGCAGAGCGCGCAGTTCGGCAGCGCGGGTGGTTTTCTCTGGCGGCGGGCGCTGAGAATATACCCGGCGTTCATCGTCTGCACCCTGCTCAGCGTCTACGTCCTAGGCGCCCTGTTCAGCCCGTTGGGCATCAGTGGCTACTTGCTGAAATCGCTTCATCTGAAGACGACGTTGCATTCGCTGCTCGACCCGAACTTTGGCATGACCCTGCCGCATGTGCAGTTTTATGATCCGGCAATCTCCTGGCTCGCCACTTCCGTCAACGGCTCTCTCTGGACGATCGGGCAGGAAATCTTCTGCTACCTGATCGTCGCGGGATTGATGGCAATCGGGCTTCTGCGAGCGCCGCTGATGGCACTTGCCGTCGCCGTGGGCGTGACATGGCAGCTTTTCTTCGATCATCCGTGGCCAAACATACGCTTCCTGACGGATTTCACCTTTATCGCTCCCTATTTCTTCTGCGGTTCGCTTCTCTGGTTCGTGATGGAAAAGCGGCGGCCCAGCATTGTCCTGGCATTGGTCTTTGCGGCGCTCGGCGTGCTCTTCCTCGTCTTCTGGCCCGGCTATCTTTACGGCCGCATGTTGTTCGCCTATCCGCTTGTCTACATCGCGACCTCGCCCTCCCTACGCCTGCCGACTCTCGAACGATTGGGCGACATCTCCTACGGCACCTATCTCTATGGCTGGCCAGTGGAGCAGGTGATGAACCATGCCCTCGGCCAGTACAGCACATGGTGGGCCGTCTTTGCCCTTTCGCTGCCGACAGCATGGTTGCTCGGCTGGCTTTCATGGCATCTCCTGGAAAAGCGTGCGCTGCGCCTGAAGCGGATCCCGCTCCTCCAGCGACAGCCTGTCAGCCCTTGAGAAAAGCTGACTTCCGACCCACAGTTCGCAGCGACGTTTGACGCTCTGATTGTCGCAGCCGGACCTTGGCGCGTGATTGTTCTCGCTTAGCGCATCATTCCGAACTACTCCACTTGCTGCATCATAATTTCCGATATACATCATTCTATCGGAAACGATGGGGAAATGATGGAACGCTCGTTTTTGACGATCGCCGCCGGCGAGAACAGTGAGGCCATACGGGCGCTTTCGGCGCCGGCGCGGATCGAGATATTGAAGCTGCTCTGCGCCAAGGGGCCGCTCAACATCAACGATATCGCCCAGACGCTTTCCCTTCCTCAATCGACCGTCGCCACCGGTATTCAGATCTTGGAAGATGCCGGGCTGGTGGATTCGCGACTGGCCAAGGCGCGCAAGGGCAACCAGAAGATCTGCTCGGCGGTCTATAGCGAAATCCTGATCAGCTTCGAGGAAAGTGCGGCGCAGCGGGCGAACAATATTATCGAGGTCGAGATGCCGGTCGGGCTCTATACGAGCTGCGACGTGCATGCGCCCTGCGGTCTCTGCTCGACGGAGAGCGTCATCGGACCGCTCGATGTGCCGGATTATTTCCTCGATCCGCAGCGCATGCAGGCCGGGCTGGTGTGGTTCGGCCGGGGTTATGTCGAATACAAATTCCCCAACAATGCCAAGGTGTTGAACAAGGATATTCGCGCCATCGAATTTTCGCTGGAGCTGTCATCCGAAGTGCCCGGCACGAATCCTGACTGGCCGTCCGACATCACGCTCTGGGTCAACGGCATGGCGATCGGCACCTGGACCTCGCCCGGCGATTACGGCGACAAGCGCGGCGCCTTCACGCCCGCCTGGTGGAAGCTCGAAGGTTCGCAATACGGGACGATGAAAACCTGGCGGATCTCGACGCGAGGCACATTCATCGACGGTATCGCCGCATCGAATATCACGCTCAGCGATCTGGCGCTCGGCCAGCATTCGTCGATCCGCCTGCGCGTCGGCATCGCCGAAAATGCCGGCCACACCGGCGGCGTCAATATTTTCGGCCGCGGCTTCGGCAATCACGGCCGCGACATCACCATGCGGCTGCATGTCTGAAAAGTTAATATCGGATATCCTGATTTAAAAATCGCATTTATTTCGTGTTTCAGCGGTCGCTAAACTTAATCAAGCCATTGTATTTCAATATTTTTCCTTCGGATTGGCATTAGTATGATTAAATCCGCCTTTCGGTTGACATCACGACATTCCTGATATCAAGTTAGAGGCACGAAAACAAAAATCCTGATACATAAACGGGGAGGATCCGTTGAAGACGAATGTCGTTGCCCACCGCGATTTCCGCATCGCGACCATTGACGCCAGGCTCTACAGCTCGTTTCTCGAGCATCTCGGCAGAGCGATCTACGGCGGCATCTATGAGCCCGGACATCCGACAGCCGATGAAGACGGCTTCCGCCGCGATGTGCTCGATCTGGTGCGCGAGCTCGACACGCCCTACTGCCGTTATCCCGGCGGCAACTTCGTCTCGGCCTATAATTGGGAAGACGGTGTCGGTCCGCGCTCGGAACGCCCGGTGCGCCTCGACCTTGCCTGGCGCACCCGCGAGGCCAACCAGGTCGGCGTCAACGAATTCGTCGACTGGTGCAAGAAGGCCAATACCAAGCCGATGCTGGCCGTCAATTTGGGATCACGCGGCCTCGACGCCGCCCGCAACTTCCTCGAATATTGCAACCATCCCGGCGGCACCTACTGGTCGGACCTGCGCCGCAAACACGGCTGGTCCAATCCGCATGATGTCAAACTCTGGTGCCTCGGCAACGAGATGGACGGCCCCTGGCAGGTCGGTCACAAATCCGCCTATGAATATGGCCGGCTGGCGGACGAGACGGCCAAAGCCATGCGCGGCTTCGACAAGTCGCTCGAGCTCGTCGTCTGCGGCTCGTCGAATTCCGACATGAAGACCTATCCGCAGTGGGAGGCCGAGGTTCTCGACCAGTGCTATGACAGCGCCGACTACATCTCGCTGCATATGTATTTCGCCAACCGCGAGAAGAACACGCTGAACTACCTCGCCCGGGCGACCAAGCTCGACCGCTACATCACCACGATCGGCGGCGTCATCGATTACATCAAGGCGAAGAAGCGCTCGAAGAAGACGATCGGCATCTCCTTCGACGAGTGGAACGTCTGGTACCATTCCAACCAGCAGGACAAGGAGATCCTGGCGCGCGACGAGTGGCCGGATGCGCCGCATCTGCTCGAGGACGTCTATAATTTCGAAGACGTGCTGCAGGTCGGCGGCATCCTCAACACCTTCATCCGCCGCTCCGACCGGGTGCGCATCGCCTGCATCGCCCAGCTCGTCAACGTCATCGCCCCGATCATGACCGAGGATGGTGGTGCGGCCTGGCGCCAGACGATCTATTATCCCTTCTATTACGCGTCGCGATATGGCCGCGGATCGGCCCTGCAGCTCGTCGTCGACGGCCCGACCTATGACAGCGACGAGGAGAATGAGGTTCCCTATCTCGACGTCTCGGCGGTGCATTCCGAGGATGGCCGGTCGCTGACCTTCTTTGCCGTCAACCGCCATCCGGACACAGCGATCGATCTCGACGTGCGGCTGGAAGGTTTCGGCGGCGCCCGGCTGATCGAGCAGGTGGAGATGACCCATGGCGATCTCGAAGCCGTCAACACGGCGCGGCGGCCGGAGACGGTCGTGCCCGCCAAGGTCGAGACGGCAAGGATTGAGGATGGACGGGTGCGGGCGGCGCTGAAACCGCTGTCCTACAACGTCATCAGGCTGTCGGTGTGACAGCCGCCGCCGGGTTAGGCCCCGGCTGAGAAATCGGCCCCCTGCGAGGAGGCAGGCGGCCGGAGGATGGTTCGCCGAAGCGTCAGGCTCACAAGCCCGCTTCTGCGAACCGACAACCGCGACATGCCCCTGCGTGCCTCGAAGGCCGCCGCATCGTCGCTTACAAGGGAGGAGTTCATGCAAAAGTGGAAGAGGTTTGCATTCGGCTTCGTGCTGGCCACGCTCGGTCTGACGGGTCTGGCCACCGCCGAGGACTACACCTCCTTGCCGCGCAAGGAGACGCTCATCGTCGAAAATCCTGAAGGGACGATCAAGAATCCCGGCTGGTTCAACATCTGGGTCAATGGCGGCGGCGGGGTCTCGACCGGCCTGCAGCAGCTGACCATGGATACGCTCTGGTATATCGACCCGGAACAGGGGCTTGGCGGCGCGGCCTGGGACAATTCGCTCGCCGCCGACAAGCCGCAATATAATGCCGACTTCACCGAAATGACCGTGAAACTGCGCAAGGGGCTCTATTGGAGCGACGGCGTCGAATTCACCGCCGACGACGTGGTCTATACCGTCAAGACGCAGATGGACCATCCCGGCATGGTCTGGAGCGCGGCCTTCTCGGTGCAGGTGGCAAGCGTCGAGGCGACCGATCCACAGACCGTGGTGTTCAAGCTGAAGAAGCCCAATTCGCGCTTCCATGCGATCTTCACCGTGCGCTGGAACGGCGCCTGGATCATGCCGAAGCACGTGTTCGAGAAGGTCGAGGATCCGCTTCGCTACGATTTCGCCAATCCCGTCTCGCTCGGCGCCTACAAGCTGAAGGCCTACGATCCGCAGGGCAAATGGTATACCTGGGAAAAGCGCGACGACTGGCAGCGCACCTCGCTTGCCCGCTTCGGCGAGCCGGCCCCGAAATATGTGACCTATACCGATCCAGGCCCGCCGGATAAGCGCACGATCGCCCAGCTCGAGCACAATCTCGATATCATCCACGACAACACCCCGGAGGGCATGTTCACCCTCAAGGAGAAGTCGAAGACAATCGAGACCTGGTTCCCGGGCTTCCCCTTCGCCCATCCGGATCCGACGCTGCCCGCCGTGATCTTCAACACCCAGGAAGCGCCCTTCGACAATGCCGATGTGCGCTGGGCGCTGGCTCTGCTGATCGACATCAAGGCCGTCGACATGGCGAGCTATCGCGGGGCGGCGACGCTTTCGGCACTCGGCGTGCCGCCGACGGCAGCGACGATGAAAGACTATCAGGCGCCGATGCAGGACTGGCTGAAGGATTTCGAGATCGATACCGGCAAGAGCAAGATCAAGCCCTATGATCCGACAGTCGGGCAGCAGATCGCCGATATCCTGCGCAAGCAGCCGAAGTTCAAGGACCAGATCCCGACCGATCCGGAAGCGATCAGCGGCGCCTTCGGCTACGGCTGGTGGAAACCGAACCCGAAAGCGGCCGGCGAACTGCTGGAGAAGGCCGGCTTTAAAAAGTCAGGCGGCAAGTGGCTGACCCCTGATGGACAGCCCTTCAAGATCCGGATGACGGTGGAAGGCGACACACGCTCGGTCTTCACCCGCGCCGGCACGCTGATTGCGCAGCAATGGGCCTCCTTCGGCATCGACGCCAAAGCCGTGCCGGCCGCCAAGCTCTGGCAGACGGCGCTGCAGCCCGGCGATTTCCAGGTGGCGATCGCCTGGAGCGTCGAAACCTGGGGTGGCGATCCCGACCTCTCCTTCTTCCTCGACAGCTGGCACTCGCAGTTCGTCGCCAAGAAAGGCGAGGTTCAGCCGCCGCGCAACTGGCAGCGCTGGTCCAATCCGGAGCTCGACAAGATCATCGAGAGCATCCGCGGCATCAGCGCCGACGATCCGAAGGGCATGGAGCTCGGCAAGGATTATCTGAAGCTGGTCGCCCGCGAAATGCCGACGATCCCGCTGATGTCCTATAACGTCTTCACCTCGATGGATACGACCTATTGGACCGGCTATCCCACCATCAAGGACCCCTATACGGATCCGGTGCCGAACTGGGCCAATTCGCGGCTGATGATGGTCAAGCTGAAGCCGGCCCAATCGCAATAACCCCTCCCAACGCCGGCGCGGAAGCCATCGCGCCGGCCCCCTCATCGACGGGCATGAGCCCCAGCTGCCATGCTCGTCGATCCTTTCAAGAAGGGAAGCAGAGAGGAACCACTGCCTTATGACGCCCTATCTGATCTTTGTGCTGAAGCGATTTGGTCAGTTCCTGCTCGTCGTCTTTCTCGGCGTGACGATCACCTTCTTCGTCACCCACCTGACCCCGATCGACCCGGTCGAAGAAAGCATAGGCGCCATCACCCAGATGGGTCAGTCCGACCCCAATGCGATCGAGCTGATGCGCCAGTCGCTGCGCGAGCTCTACGGCATGCAGGGCTCGATCTGGCAGCAATATCTGCACTTCTGGCTGCGGCTGGCGACCGGCGATCTCGGCCCCTCGCTCTCGGCCTTTCCGACCCCCGTCTCCACCATCATCCTGCGCTCGCTGCCCTGGACGATCGGGCTGATGACGGTCTCGACGCTGATCACCTTCGTGCTCGGCAATGCGATCGGCGCGCTCGCCGGCTATTACCGCAAGGACATGGTGCTGAAGGCCGTCAGCCTCGTCTTCATCGCCATGCTGCCCATTCCCTATTACATCCTCGCCTTCGTGCTGCTCATCGTCTTCGGCTTCATCTGGCCGGTGCTGCCGATCAATGGCGGCTATGAGATGAACGCCAATCTCGACCTCTCCTTTGCCCTCGTCCTCGATATCCTCAAACACTCCATCCTGCCGGCCTTGTCGCTGATCCTGGTCGGCGCCGGCAGCTGGCTGATCGGCATGCGGGCGCTGGTTTCCAACATCATCACCGACGACTATGTGGTCTTTGCCGAGCTCGGCGGCGTGCCGAAGGGCAAGATCCTGCGCTCCTACATCGCCCGCAACGCCATGGTGCCGCAATTCACCGGCCTTGCCATGTCGCTCGGCGCGATCTTCAACGGCACCGTCATCACCGAAATCGTCTTCGGCTATCCCGGCATCGGCAATCTGCTGATCGAAGCGGTGCATGCCGGCGACTACAGCCTGGTGCTCGGCCTCAGCGCCTTGTCGATCGTCGGCGTCGCCGCCGCCGTCTTCATCATCGACGTGCTGAGCCCGCTGATCGATCCGCGCATCAAGGTGGAATAGGCCATGTTTACCATCATCCGCGACCTCGCCCGCCAGAACATGGAATTCCTCTGCGGCCTGCTGCTCTTTGCCGTCATCGTCGGCCTGGTGATCCTGTCCTATTTCTCGCCTTATGGCGCGACCGACATCTATTTGCTGCCGCCCGACATGCCGCCGGACGGCGAATATTGGCTAGGCACGACATCGCGCGGCCAGGACGTTTTCTGGCAGCTGACGATCGGCCTTCGCAACACGCTCTATTTCGGCATCGGCGTCGCCTTTCTCTCGCGCATCATCTCGCTCGTGGTCGGCCTCGTCGCCGGTTATGCCGGCGGCGCGGTGGACCGGGTGCTGATGGCGATCAACGACAGCGTCATGGTCATCCCGCAATTTCCGCTGCTGATCCTTTTCTATTTCGTGCTGAAGGACAACATGACCTGGGTGGCGCTGATCGTCATCATGGCCTCGCTCGGCTGGTCCTATGACGCGCGGCTGATCCGCTCGGTGGCGCTCGGCCTGAAGAGCCGGCCGTTCACCACCCAGAGCGTCTATTCCGGCATGACGATGCGCAAGATCCTGGTCGAGGAGCACCTGCCCTATGTGCTGCCGATCGTCTTTGCGACGACGATGAACAACATGATCTGGTCGATCGGCATGGAGATCACCCTTTCGGTGCTGGGTTTCACCGACATCGAGACGCCGACCATGGGCATGATGATCTACTGGGCCAATGCGCATTCAGCGCTGATTTCGGGGATCTGGTGGTGGGTGGCCGCCCCCGTCGCCGTCATCGTCATTCTCTTCCTGGCGCTCTTCCTGCTCTCCATGTCGATGAACGAATACAATGATCCGCGCAGCCGGCTGAACCGGATGGGAAGTTAGCATGGAGAATCTGGTCGAAATCGACAACCTGAAAGCCTATTACCGCGCCTTCCTCTATGGCGTCGATCGCGAGGTGCGGGCCGTCGACGATATCAGCCTGACGATCCGCCGCGGCGAGGTCTACGGCGTCGCCGGCGAATCGAGCAGCGGCAAGACGACGCTGATCAAGACCATTGCCGGCGCCATCCGGCCGCCGCTTCGGGTCGTTTCCGGCAGCGTCAAATTCCATTTCGGCGGCGGCACCCAGGATCTCTATGCGATGACGCCGGAGGAGCGTGTGGCGCTGCGCTGGAAGCATCTCTCCTATATCATGCAGGGCTCGATGAATGTGCTCAATCCGGTGCGCCGGATCCGCCATTCCTTCACCGATTTCGCCTTCCGCCACATTAAGGTGAGCAAATCCATCTTCTTCGAAAAGGTCGCCAACCACCTGCAGCGGCTGAAGCTCGATCCGCAGCTGCTCGACGCCTACCCGCACGAACTCTCCGGCGGCATGCGCCAGCGCATGACCATTGCGCTCGCCACCATACTGACGCCGGAGTTCATCATCGCCGACGAGCCGACGACGGCGCTCGACGTCATCGTGCAGCGCGACGTGCTGTCGATGATCCGCGAGATCCAGCGCGAGATGGGTTCGTCCTTCCTGTTCGTCACCCATGATATGGGCGTGCATGCGACCGTCTCCGACCGCATCGGCATCGTCTATGCCGGCCGGCTGGTCGAGGAAGCGCCGACACCAAAACTCTTCAGCGCGCCGCTCCACCCCTATACGCAGCACCTCGTTGGCAGCCTGCCGAAGATCGGCGACCCCACGACCCGACCCTCGCTGGAGGGGCGGCCGCCGAACCTCGCCATGCCGCCGGAGGGCTGCCGCTTTCACCCGCGCTGCCCGAAGCGCATGGAGATCTGCTCACAGAAGGTTCCGCCCATGGTCACCGTCGCGCCCGAGCGGCGGGTGGCGTGTTTTGCGGTTACGGGGGATCAGGTTTGACTCTGCTTAGCCTCTCGCATGTGACGAAAATCTACCGCCAGGGCGGCATGCTCGGCCGGCGGCTGATCACCGCCGTCAAGGATGTCAGCTTCGAAATCGGCGACGAGCCGGAGATCCTCTCGATCGTCGGCGAATCCGGCTCGGGCAAATCGACGGTGGCGGCGATGATCCTCGGCCAAGCCGAACCGACCGAAGGCGAGCTGCAATTTGCCGGCAAGACCGTCGCGATCCACAGCCGGGCCGAACGTAAGGCCTTCATGAAGGTGGTGCAGCCGGTGCTGCAGAACCCCTTCGAAGCCTTCAACCCGCTGAAGCGGGTGGACCGCTACCTCTTCGAGACCGCCCGCAATTTCTCCGCCTCCGGCAAGCGGCCGGACCGGCGGGAGGTGGAGAGGATGGCCGATACCGCCCTCCACCACGTCGGCCTGACGCTGGAAGAGGTGAAAGGCCGCTTCCCCCACGAACTCTCCGGCGGTCAGCTGCAGCGCGTCGCCATCGCCCGTGCGCTGATCCCTGAGCCGCGCCTGCTGGTGGCCGACGAACCGGTCTCGATGGTCGACGCATCGCTGCGCATGGCCATCGTCAACCTCTTCGGCCGGCTGAAAAACGAGCTCGGCCTTTCGATCATCTACATCACGCATGATCTCGCGACGGCCTATTATGTCAGCGACAATATCATCATCATGCGCAAAGGGGAGATTGTTGAGCGAGGGCGGGCTCGGGCAGTGCTGGATGATCCGCAGCATGCGTATTCAAGGGCGCTGAAGGATGCGGTGTTGGCGGCGGAGTTTGGTGAGGCGAGGTAGATCGCGAGTCGCTGAAATCGGCTTGGCTTGGGGGCACTGCCTAATTTGGGGTCGCCTGCGGTCTGACTGCATCCCGAATGCAAGAGACAAAAGCGGCCAGTCCGCGGCGGTTTGCCGGAGTCCGCGATCCGCCCGAAGCGCACTTCGCTTCGGGTGAATTGTTCTGAGGATCATTGCGCCGGCAGGATGACGTAGCGCCTATTGGAATCGTCGTTCCAGGCCTCCCCAATCTTACTCAAGGGCACACTCGCAAAATCGGTATCAAAGCCTGCTGCGGGGGCTGCCTCCAGAAGCTCGCCTGCGCAGGCCAACAGGTCGGTCACGGCAGCGCTCCCAATACCGCTGCCCATCAGCTCGAGCCCGGTACTGCGAAGCATATCTCCTCTGATAGGGATTTCCGAGCCCGCCATCGTACCCAACTGGACATAGCGCAGACGCGGTTCGCCGAGGCGGGACCCCCGGTCCTTGGTTGCCGCCTGAAGGATCCGAACGGCGGGTTCACCCCAGACAAAGTCGAGAACGACGTCGATGCCGTGGTCGAACTGCGCGCGCAGCAAATGATCCGCTCCGTCGTCCAGCGCGATCTTGACGTCCGCATCGAGCCTATCGAGCTTCTGATTGTTGCGGCCGACGGCGACAATCTTGGTTGCGCCGAAATGCCGGGCAGTCTGAATTGCCATGCTGCCCGACGAGCCAGTTGCGCCGACAATGAGGACAGTTTCACCTTTCTGCAGCTTGGCCCGGCGCGACAGCGCCACCCAGGATGCCAGCGCGCCTGTCGCCAAGGCCGCAGCTCGATCGCTTGGGAGGATGTCGGGAACCGGAACGGTCATAGCTCGGGCCGACAGTGATTTCTCTGCCAGCGAGCCGAAAGGTGCCTTCGGGAAAAGGAAGTAGACGCGCTTGCCGTCGGCATCCCGCCCTATACCGTCCACGCCTGGAACGAATCCGGCGTTTGCGGCGCTCGTGTAGTGACGGCCGGAGGCGAGTAGCTTGACGATTGGGCTGATCGCGGCAGCCTCGACGGTGACGACCGTCTCGCCATCGCCGGCTTCCGGTTCGGGGAATTCCTGGAATGACGGCGTGACACCAAAGACGTTAACGACTGCAGCTTTCATGTGGTTGAGCTCCTTATTGTCTGCTCCCAGCTTGGTAGACCTTCGCACCTGAACGCTCTATGCCTTGAAGTCGCAAGTTTGTTCGCCATCGTCCAAATTGGGGGCTGACAATGGATGTCCTTTCCGAACTTCTCAGTCTTTTGAAGCCTCGGAGCTATATAACCGCCGGATTCGATGCGGGCGGTCAGTGGGCATTGACGCTCGATGATCTCGCAGGGAGGATAAAATGCTATGCGGTAATGAAAGGCGAATGCTGGCTCTCGATAGAGGGCATCGGCGGGGCGCTGAAAGTGTCTGCCGGGGATTGCTTTGTTCTTCCTAGCGGTCGACCAGTCCACATCGCGAGTGACCCTCAGGTCGAGCCGAGACGAGCGAGCGAAGTGCTTGATCCCAACCGCAGTGGAGAAGTCGTCACCTATAATGGCGGCGGAGACGTCCTCTTAGTCGGCAGCCGATTTGAGGTCGATGGGCGCCATCCGGCATTCATGCTGAAAACCCTGCCTCCGCTCATTCGCATCGATACGTCGTCAGATAAGGCCAGGCTGCGGCTCTACCTCGACCTCATGATGGCGGAGCTGAAGGAGATGAAGCCGGGGGCGATGTCCGTCGCCCAGAACCTGTCGCACATGATCCTGGCCCAAGCGTTACGACTTTATCTCGAAACGGTGTGTGAGGCGGAGGTCGGCTGGTTCGCCGCTCTTTCGGACGCCCGCCTAGGAAAGGTTATAGAGGCGATGCATTCCGAGCCGTCACGCGCCTGGACTCTGGAAGCGCTTGCCGACAAGGCCGGAATGTCGCGTTCGAGTTTCGCAAATCATTTCCGAAGACGCGTCGGAGAGACCCCTATGTCATATCTCACGCAGAGACGCATGATGTCAGCAGCAGAGAGACTCTCTCAAGGAAGGGAGTCCATCGCACAGATTTCGGCTTCGCTCGGATATGCGTCGGAGCATTCCTTCAATACCGCTTTCAAGCGTGTTATGGGCCTGCCGCCCCGGCAGTTCGGCAGGGGTAAGGAACAACTTCGCACAGCTACTTGAACCAGCGGATACGACCTCGCCGTCGCGTAACCACCGTATCTGGCTTTTGACCTCGATTGGCGCGCAGGAGACAGGTCGCCGCTGCGGAGCTATGTCGGCTTTAGGGCTAGCGCGATGGCGACTTTTACGACCGATATGAGGCGCTTTGCTGATCGGCCGCCTCCGACTCATAGCGGCCGCAAATGGCTTTGAGGGGCAATATTCCTTATAGTCGCTCCCGGTGCCGGCAATAGAGCGCCGGTCGCGCTGCGCGAGGTGAACGAATATGTTGAAACTTCCACCACCGATATGGGCCCTTCTCTTCTTGATCCTCACTGCGGGCGCCAGCTACTTGGCCGGGTGGCCCGCCGTACCTTGGGTACATAGCCTCTTCGTCGGGATCGGGCTCATCGCGGTGAGTTTCATTGCTCCAGTTTGGGCTTTGATACTGTTCCGACGTGAGGGCACCCAGGTCAATCCCACCTCGGAAACCAACAACAAGCTGGTCACCGGCGGACCTTTTCAGTTCACCCGCAATCCGATGTATCTGGGCCTCGTTGTCCTCAGCCTCGGTGTGGCTGTGGCGACGGGCGCTATTCTTATGTTCGTCGCCCCCCTCTTGGTGTTTGCTACCGCCAATTGGGTCCACATCCCCTTCGAGGAAGCCAAGATGCGCCGCCAGTTCGGCCCGGCTTTCGACGAATACGCGCGTAACGTGAGAAGGTGGCTTTAGAGCCTCGCTTGTTTCGGCTGCGCGACAAAGCAGGTACTATGGTTCGGCGTTCGGAATGGCTGCTTGCCGCCCATACAGGAGGTGGCTCAGGCGTCCAGCGGAACGCTCGGCTTTGGACATTCCCCTCGACTTACCTTAATGGCCGGAATGAGGGCGCGAAGCTGCCGTAGATCCTTGTTCGGTTCTCAAATCGGGCGTGAGCCCGGCGTCGGTGCGGTCGGCCGGCGATCTGCCCCCCGACACTCATCTCGGAGGTCTGGCCGGGAACTCAAGCGGCGGGCGTGCCGCTCCTGTGCTCCCTTTCGGCGGCCGCCTCATGGCAGGCGCATCACATCAGCCGCCGGGCTTCAATTCGGAGATGTAGCGGACGATCGGGTTGACCCGCCGGTTCTCGATTTCGGCATCGTTGCGAAGGCGGATCGCCTTGCGGACGAGCCTGCCGCCGAGATAGCGGATCGGCTCCGGCGGCAGCGTCTTGCGCTTGCCAAGGCCGACAAGACCGCTGCGGCTCCATTGATCATCTCGGCCGAGCACCAGGCTCGCGAGGATGCGGCCGGCGACGGGCGCCTGGGCTATCCCGGTGCCGTTGAAGCCGATGCCGAAGAAGATATCGGGCTGGCCCGCGAGATGGCCGAAGATCGGCAGGTGATCTGCGGTGCAGTCGATCGGCCCCGACCAGTCGTGCTCGATCCTCACTGTTCTCAGCTCGGGGTAGACCCGGTCCAGCTCGCGCCTGTTATCGGCGCCCTTTTCCGTACCGCGGTTGAAGGAGGGACCGATCCGATCGCCGTAGGCGATCTTGCCGCTGCCGCGGCCGAAGATGACCCGCCCCTCCGGCGTGCGCTGGTAATAGAGCACATGCGCCTGCGCGTCGCAGATCGATTCGCCGCCCGTCCACCCCAGGCTCTGAAGCAGATCCGGCACTGGCTCCGTGGCGACGATCTGGCTTTCGACCACATAGATGTAGCGCAGGAGCTCGGGAATGGATGCAAGCCAGGCATTCGCCGCCAGCACGACGCGGCCGGCGCGAAGGCGGCCCTGCGGCGTGTGCAGGGTGGCGATGGCCCCCGGTTCGATTGCGGTGACGGGCGTCTTTTCGTGGATGATCACATCGCGCGCGAGAGCGAGCCGGCGCAGGCCCGCGGCGAGCTTTGCCGGCTGCACCGTTCCTGCCCGCATCTCGGCAATGCCCATATAGGAGGCGCGAGAGCCGGTGCGGCGGGCAATCTCGCCGGCATCGAGCCGGCTGAAGCGCGCTTCGCCCTGGCCCTCCGCCATCTCAAGCGCCTTCTGCCATGCGCCTTCCTGGGCCCTGGCGCTTGCCGTCCATAGCCATCCGTCCAGCCTGAGATCCATGGCGATCGCGCCGCTTGCCTGCAGGGCCTCCAGCTCGTCAATCGCATCGGCGGTCGCCCGGCAGAGCGAAAGCGCCTCCGTCTCTCCCACCACCGCGGCAAGAAGATCAATCTCGGCAAACCAGGAGTGGACCTGGCCGCCATTGCGGCCGGATGCCCCTGCCCCGCAGCAATCCGCCTCGAGCAGGACGATCTTCAGCCCGGGATCCTGCTCCTTCAGGCGCAGCGCCGACCACAGGCCCGTATAGCCGCCGCCGACGATCGCGACATCGGCGGCCTGATCGCCGGCGAGCGGCGTGGTGACCGGGGCGGCACCGGCGTCCTGGAGCCAGAAGGAGCGGTCCGCGCCGCGCGCCAGCACCGGCGGTCTCAAGGTGTAGCGCATGATGTCAGCCCTCCGCGGCAGAGATTTCGTCTGCATATTTCCGCAGGAGCCATGGCGGAATGGCGGCGAGCCTCTGCGGAAAGCCTCCTTCGTGCAGGCAGGTCCCGGCGGCCGCATCGGTCGCGAGGCGCATGGCCGCCTCGGCATCCATGCCTTTCAGAAGATGCGCGACAACAAAGGTGGCGATGAAACTGTCGCCGGCGCCGCAGGTATCGACGACATCGACTGCCTGCGCCGGCACGTGGACAAGCTCTGCACCGTCGTCGAAGAAGGCGCCGCGCGGGCCGCAGGTGAGGACAATCCTCGCGGCGCCACGATCCCTCAAGGCTCCTATGACCGGCTCGACCGGCACATGCGGCTCATCCGGACCGGATGCGAAGACCAGCGGCACGCCCTTGAGATCCAGTGACTGATGCGCCGTCGAGACGTCGATGCTGAAGCGAATGCGGTCCTCGATCAGCCGTTCGATGAGCTCGGCGCTGGAATTGGTGCCGAGGTGAACCCAATCGGCCCGCCTAAGTGCCGCATAGCGTTCCGGAGACGGAACGAAATTCCGCCCGACCCCAAGATCCTCAAGCAGGAACCTGCGGTCGCCATCCTGCTCCAGGAGCAGGGTGACGGCGGTGGCGCCGTCCCGCCGCTCGAGGTCCGCCCCAGGCAGACCGACGGCTTCGATCGCCGTGGCGATCACGTCGCCCTCGGCATCCTTGCCGACAACGCCGAAATAGCGGGCATCGCAGCCTTGCCGATGCCATTGCGCCGCCACATTCAGCGCATTGCCGCCGACAGCCATGCTGTTCTTGCTGAGGTAAACGTCCAGGCAGTTGTCGCCAACCGCAATCAGCCGCATCGCCGCCATCACGCGACCTCCCCTGCCGGCTGGAGATAAGGCGCGATCCCCCAGGGTTCGATTTCGGCAAAGCCGAAGCCGCGGATCACTTCTGCAACCTTTTCGAAGGGAGAGTGCTGAAAGCTGAAATTGGCGCCGATCAGCTGCCTAGCCGAGAGTTTTGGCACTTCCGGTTTCCTCATGAAATCACTTGCCGATGCCTTCGGTGAGGCCGCGGATGAAATAACGCTGGGTGAAGAAGAAGATGACGACGATCGGCAGCGCCGAGATGGTCATGGCGGCGAAGACCTCCGCGAAATTGGTGCCATGCTTGGCCATCAGCGAGGTCAGGCCGACCGGCAGGGTCTGCACGTCGATTTGGTTGGTGAAGATCATCGCGAAGATATATTCGTTCCAGGCAAACAGGATGTGCAGGATGATGCAGGAGACGATGATCGACCGGCAGAGCGGCAGCATGATCTTGCGGAAGATCTGCCCCTCGCTGGCGCCATCGATCATGGCCGCCTCGTCGAGATCACGCGGCAGATCGAGCATATAGGCGCGGATCAGGAAGGTGGTGAAAGGCACCCGGAAGGCCGTGTAAAGAATGATCAGCGCCCAATGCGTATTGTAGAGGCCAAGGCTCTGCATCATCTGCACGAGCGGCACCAGCGCGACCGTCGGGCTGAGCATCATGCCGCCGAGCACGAAGCCGACGATCACAGGCTTGCCGAACATCTGCGTCCGGGTCAGGCCATAGGCGGTCCAGGCACTGATGAAGACCGTGGTGATCGTGGAAACGACGGTCACCAGCAGGCTTGAGAACAGGAAATTGCGCACACCCTGGTTCCAGGCCGCGGCGTAATTGTCGAAGGACCAGCGGTCGGGCAGCGCGAAGGGATCGCTGAAGATCTGGCTGTTCGACTTGAATCCGCCGAGCGCCATCCAGATCAGCGGGTAGACGACGAGAACGCCCGCCGCCACCAGCAGCGCCATCAGCACGCCCTTGCCGATGACCAGCCAGGGATTGCGCAGCGACGCGCCGGCAGGAATGACCACCGCGCTCATGCCTCCACCCTCCGCCGCTTGGTGTACCAGAGCTGGAGCAGGCCCGTCGTCAGGGTGGCGAGGAAGATGACGACGCCGATCGCGGCCGCATAGCCCATGTCGTTCTGGTTGAAGCCCTGCTCGTAGAGCCATGTGCCCAGCACCTGGCTCGAATTGTTCGGCCCGCCGCCGGTCATCACCATGACTTCGTTGAACACCTGGAAGGCGCCGGCAATGGTGACGATGATCATCATGCCGGTCATTTCGCGGGTGAGCGGAAAGGTGATGCAGAAGAGCTGGCGGAGCGGCCCGGCCCCATCGACGGTGGCGGCATCGTAGAGTTCGCGCGGGATCTTCTGGATGGCGATGGTGAAGAGCAGCGTCGAATAGCCGAAGCCCTGCCACTGGCTCATCGCGATGATCGCGTAGATCGCCGTGCGCTCGTCACCGAGCCAGGTATAGGACAGGTTCTGCAGCCCGAGCAGATGCAGCAGGGCGTCGAGAAGGCCGATATCGGGCTGGTAGATGAAATAGAAGAGCAGACCGGTGACGGTGGTGGAAATCGCCGAGGGAATGAAATAGACGGCCCGCCAGAAATTCCGCCAGGCGCGGCTCCTGAGCCCCTCGATGATGGCGGCAAGCACGAAGGCGGCGAAGACCTGGAAGACGACGGAGAGCACGGCATAGAGGCCGTTATTGGTCAGCGCCCGCCAGACGACCGGATCGTCCAGCAGCCGGCGGTAATTGTCGAGCCCGACGTAAGCGACCTCGCCGGTGAAGATGTCCTGGGTGGTCGTGCTGACAAACAGGTTGTCGACGATCGGATAATAGACGAACCAGCCGACGATGATCAGCGCCACGATGCCCCAGCGCAACGCCGCCAGCTGCTGCAGCAAGCCGTGCCGCAGCCATCTGCTGCGGTTGGAGACGGCGCCGCTGAGGGCGGCACCGTTGCTTGTCGGGGTTGTCGTCACGCTCGCCATCGTCATTGTCTGGCGGCAGCCGCGGCGGCTTTGCGAACGGAGGCGAGAAGATCGTCCGCCGACATGGAGCCGCCGGCGAAGGCCTGCAGGCCGGAGAGCCAGGCAGCGGCGACACGCGGATGGTTGACCGTGTCGAGCCACGGCATGAGGTAGCTTGCCTTGGCGATCTCCTCCATGCCTTCGGCGACATTGGGATTGATCCTGGTCTTATCCGCGCCGCCGATCACCGCGCTCGGCTGGCCATAGGGCGGCGCCGACAGCGTCCTGCCGTTTTCCTGGCTGGTGAGGAACTTCAGGAAGTCGATCGCCAGGGGAACGTTCTTCGCCTTGGCATTGACCATGTAACCCTCCGGCGCGCCTTCGAGCGCCGTCGCCGAACCCTTGCCATCGCTCGGCGCCGGCAGCTTGAAAAAGCCGAACTCCTCCGGCTTCAGGGCCGTCTCCTTGGTCGCAGCCTGATCGAACTCGATGATCTCCTGGTAGTACATGGCCGCCTTCTTGTCGCTCATCGACTGGAGTGCGGTCTGGTAGGAGAGGCCGTTGACCTGGGCGCCGCCGGCGCAGCGCTCCTGAAGCGAGCGGTACTGCTCGAGCGCCGCGACATAGCCGGGATGGTCGAAGGTCGCCGTCTTTGGGTTGAAATCGCGCTCCAGCGTCTCGGTCGGCACGTTATAGGCGAGCAATTGCCCGAGATAATGGACGAGCGGCCAGGATTCCTTGTTGCCGATGGCGATCGGAACGACCCCCGAATCCTTCAGCGCATCGCACGCCTTCAAGAGCGCGTCGAAATCCTTCGGCGGCTCGATGCCGAGATCGGCGAACATCTTCTTGTTGTAGCCCATGAATTTCGCGTCGAGATAAAGCGGCACGCCAAAATATTTGCCGTTATACGAAAAGGCCTTCACGGCCGCCGGGCTCAGCGTCTTGCCCCATTCGGTCTCCGGCCCGATGACCTTGGACAGATCGACGGCGCGATTGCCGCGGATGAAGTTCTCGCCCCAGGTCCCCGTCCAGGAGAAATAAATGTCCGGCAGCGAATTCGAGGCGACCAGGGTCTTGGTCTTGCCCTTGATGCTGTCGTCGTTCTCCTGGATGAGCTCGATCTTCACGCCGGGATGCTGCGCCTCGTAGGCCTTGGCGACATTGACGAAATAGGGGGAAAGCAGCTGCAGGCCGAACTTGGTCAGGATCGTCAGCTTGCCGCTGTAGTCGACCTTGGCGGCTGGATCGGCAACCGGCGCATCGCCGGCCGCAGAGGCCGTTGCCGGGAAGGCTCCCCAGTAAATCGAGATGACCGATACTGCCGCAATCATCGCCGCAGTGGAGTGGATGGACCGTTGCATGTTTCATTCCCCTTTTGCTTGTTGATCGTGCGGCAGATCGCGGTGTCCTACCGTCCGCCATCCGCCGGTCAGAAGCGGCGAGCGGCATGCATCAATACTCGACCCGCTTGTAGTAGCGGCGAGTGGTCAGCGGGTGCTGGCGCAGCACCTCGAGATGGGCGCTCAGCCGCTCCAGCAGGGTGGCGAGAACCACCGGCGAGATCAGACTGCGGACCTGCGGCGAAATGCCGGGAAGGGCAACGGATGCGGAATCGAGGATCCAGACCTTGTCGGTGTAGCGATGGACGAAGCGCTCGACCCGCTCGCCGAGCGGCCGCAGCGCATCCTCGCCCTTGAACAGGAAGACGCTGACGCCCGGCTCGACCAGTTCCAGCGTGCCGTGGAAGAAATCGGCGGCATGAACGGGCCGCGTGCGGATCCACTGCATTTCTTCCAGGATGCACATTCCGTAATAATGGGCCTCGGGCCAGACCGAGCCCGCGCCGGTGAAGATATGATAAGGCTCGTCCTTGATGGACTGGGCGAGCTTCGCCGCCTCGTCTTCATAGGCGGCCTTGGCCTCCGCCAGCAGCCCCGGCAGCCTCTTCAGCTCGGAAACGATCGCGTCGAAATTCGCGATCCTGCCGGTTTCGGCCAGCAGCGCCAGGACGATGATCATGGTCTGCAGGTAGAAGGCCTCCGACGACGTGTCGTCTTCGGCGAAGTTGGTATAGGTGTGATCGGCCTGCTGGGCGAGCGGCGTGTCGGCATGGCCGGTGAGCGTCAACAGGCGCACGCCGCGTTCCTTGAGGAAAGGCAGAAGCGCGACACTCTCCTTGGTCGTGCCCGACAATGACGGCATCACCACCAGCGCCTTTTCGTTGAGCCCGGCCGGCGGTTCGAGGATAACCTGGGCCGGGAAGCAGGCCGATACCGGAAAGGTCGTATGGCGGGCGGCGAGCTCGATCGCAGGAAAGGTCAGGAGCTGCACGCCGCCGGTGCCCATGAAGTAAAGCCGCTCGATCCCCGCATCGAGCAGTTCGCGCATCAGCGGGCGGATCCAGTCAGCAATCGCAACGGCGCCCGTCTGGATCTTCAGGAAGCGGGCTTGGTCAAAGTTCAACATTCGGGTCCCTTGTCTGTCGGTAGTAAGCACGCACACGTCCCCCACTTCAGGCGGCGGACTGCGGCGCGCCGGCATGCAGTCGCCAATTCAATGTGATATCGATCTCACACATGGATCAAAAGAAAGACCGGCCTCTCCTCGGGAGTGATGAGAGACCGATCTCACACGCGGATTAATGCATGGTCCGGTCGGCATGGCAAGCCACTTTTTGCAGAAATTTCACCTGATGCTGGAAAGAGCCTGTCTCGGACAAACCAGGAGAGGCGCGGACAGATCAGCGTCCGGTCGTGCGGGAAGGCCGGGAGACGGAGCCGCGCACCACCAGGCGCGTCGTGAACTGCTCCCTGTGCGGCGGCTCACGGCTGCCGTTGATCCGCTGCATCAGCAGCTTCACCGCAAGCGGGCCGATCTGCGCGATCGGCTGCGCCACGACGGTGATCTGCGGGTCGGTGAACGTGGCGAGGTTGAAGTCGTCGAAGCCGACCAGGGAAACGGCATGCGGCACGGCAAGCCCCATCGAGCGCAGCCCGAGAAGCGCCCCTTGCGTCATCAGGCTGTCGACGGTGAAGACCGCTGTCGGGCGCGACGGCCGGCTGAACAGGCGGATGGTGGCATCGATTGCATATTCCACCGTCGATCGCGAGACGATGATCAGCGATTCGTCCACCTCGATGCCATGGCTCTGCAGCGCCTGGATATAGCCGGCGAGACGGCCGCGGGCAGTCGTGATGCGGGAATCGTCCTGAATGAGGCCGATGCGGCGATGGCCGTTGGCGATCAGATAGCTCACGGCCTCGCGGGCGCCGCCCTCATTGTCGACGGTGACGCTGTCACAGGCAACCTGCGGCAAGGCGCGATCGATGAGCACGAGGGGCGTTCCGTCCCGGACCAGCCCGTCCAGGTGCTCCTTGTTGTCGGCCGAGGTCGGAGCGACAATGAAGCCGCGCACATTGAGGGACCTCAGGCTTTCGAGCAGTTCCACCTCCTGTTCCGGATCCTCCTCGCTGCTGGCGATCAAAAGGTTGTGGCGAAAGGCGCGCAGATCGACATCGGCGTCATGGGCGATCCGGGCAAAAAACGGGTTCTGGATGTCGCCCGGCATGAAGCCGATGAGCGGCAGCTGCCCTCGCCGCAAGGCCTGCGCCACGCGATTGCTGCGATAGCCGAGCCGATCGGCCGCTGCCAGCACACGCTCTGCCGCGTCTCCGCCGACATAGCCGTAACCGTTCAATGCGCGGGCGGCGGTCGCGCGCGACACGTTCGCGGCGCGCGCAACGTCTATCAGCGTCACTGCCTTTGGCGCCACTTCCCTGGTCCCCGCTGGATCTTGTCCGGCCTTCAAAGCCAGGATGACGCCTAGCAGAGGACGCCCGACCAATTCAAGAGCGGCATCTGGAATGCGCACCGACCAGAGCCGCTCGGCCGGGACCTCGGCATCTTATCCTACGCCGCCCGTACCCGATCCCGGCCGCTCATCTTCGCATCATACAGCGCCTGATCGGCCCGCCGGTAAAGCTCCGACGCGCTGTCCGTCGGCACGCACGCGGCGATCCCAGCGGAGCAGGTGTAGCTGAAGTCGGGAGAGTCCGGCAGCGGCCGGGAGAAGCGGATCACCGTCAGCATGCGCTCGACCATGGCAAGCGCGTCTTCCGGGCCGGTGGCCGGCATGACGAGCAGGAATTCTTCGCCGCCGACCCGGCCGAAACAATCGCTGCGGCGGACATTCTGGTGGATGCGGTGGGCGAAATCGCGCAGCACGAGATCGCCGGCGTGGTGGCCGAGCCGGTCGTTGATGCGTTTGAAATTATCGATGTCGAAGACGGCAAGGCAGCCGCTGCTGCCATGACGGGCGGCTTCAAGCATGTCTTCGACGCGCGCCATGACGAAGCGGCGGTTGGCGACGCCGGTGAGTTCGTCGGTGTAGGAGGCCTTGATCGCCTGGTCGCGATCCTGCCTGACAGTGCGGCCATGGACCTTGAGACGGGTGATGTCGCTGGCGATGCAGAGCATCCAGCCGTTCTTCTGCACCGCCTCGGTCATCCACAGCCAGCGGCCATCGGAAAGATCCGTCTCGAAGGCGCGATAGCCGATCTTGCCGCGGCGCGACTGGGTGGAGCGCAGCCATTCCTCGAAATTATCCGTGCGGATAACGGTGCCGCGGCCGAGATCGAAATTGCGCCGCATCAGATCCGGCCAGAGCGGCGTTTCCTCCGGCTCGATGAAATAGGCCGAGCGGAAGGCGCTGTTGGCATAGCGCAGCCGGTCATCGCCATCATAGACCGCCATCAGCGTTTCCGTCTGTGCGGAAAGATGGAGAAACTGTTCGATTGTCTCGTCCATACAGCACCCTGTCTGGTTGCCCCGGCAAGAGATGGCGCAGAAATCCTATGAGAAAAGGGCCGCCCGGCAAGCAAAGGCGGGGTGATTACGGAAACGTCAACAGGCGCCATTCCCGCTGGTGATCGGACATCGGCTGCCGCGGGATCGACGCGGAAGCCATCCGATGCTGCAAGGCTGGTCTCGCCGCCGCGGTGAAACGGCCGCGGCGATAGGCAAGGGCTCGCCGCGGCGCATGCCAGGGGCACAGTTGGCCGGGCGAGGTAATGCACCCGGAAATTAGTTGACTGCGATAGTCAAGGATTATACGCGCTGGCGCCAGTTCTCTGCCAATCCGAAGCGTCAGCATGATCCCCGCCAACCTGTTTTCCGAAATCGCCCGCGCCGACGATCGCCCTGCCCTTGTTTTCGCCGACGGGCGGACGCTCTCCTATGCCGATCTCAACGTCCGGACGCTGCGCTTTGCCGAACGGCTGGGAGGCGGGGAAAAGCGGCTCGTGGCGATTTCGGCAGAGATCTCGGAACATGCGATCGTCGCCTATCTCGGCGCCTTGGGCGCCGGCCATGCGGTGGCCATGCTGCCGCCCTGCGATGACAGGCTGTGGCGAGAATTTCTGGCGGCCTTTCAGCCCGACTTCACCTACCGCCCGGCCGATGGCTGCTGGCGGCTCGTCGAGGAAAGCCGGCCCGGGCAAAGCGGCCCGCCGCTGCATCCGGATCTCGCCCTGCTGCTGATGACATCGGGCAGTTCGGGCCCGGCGAAGGCCGTTCGCCTTTCGCATGCCAATCTTGACGCCAATGCGCGCTCGATCGCTTCCTATCTCGAGCTCACCGCTGCAGACCGAACCGCGCTCGTCCTGCCGCTTCACTATTCCTACGGCCTCTCCGTTCTCCATTCGCATCTGGTTGCCGGCGCCAGCATCTTCATCCCGGGCGTCTCCGTGGTCAGCGAGAATTTTGCGAGGCTGCTCGGCGAAAGCGGCTGCACCAATCTTTCGGGCGTGCCCTATTCCTATGAGCTGATTGAAAAAACCGGCTTCCGCACGAAGACGCTGAAGACGCTGCGCTTCATGACGGTGGCGGGCGGCCGGCTGGCGCCGGAACTGATCCGCCTCTACCGCGACCATATGCGCGCCAACGGCGGCCGCTTCTTCGTCATGTATGGCCAGACCGAGGCCGCCGCCCGCATCGCCTTCGTGCCGCCGGAGAGCCTGGCGGATAATGAAGAGCGGATCGGCATCGCCATTCCCGGCGGCAGCCTCAGCCTCGTTGGCGATGACGGGCAGCCGCTCGACCGAGCCGGTGTTGCCGGAGAGCTCGTCTATGCCGGCCCGAATGTGATGATGGGCTACGGCGCCGACCGCACCGATCTTCAGCGCGGGGCCGAGGTGGCGGCATTGATGACCGGCGACATCGCCATGCGCGACGAGGACGGTTTCTACCGTATCGTCGGCCGCAAGAGCCGTTTCGCCAAGGTCGCGGGGCTCAGGATCGGCTTCGATATCATGGAGCAGGTTCTGGCCGAAGCGGGATCGCGGCCGCCGTCGTCGGCGACGATCAAGGACTGCAGGCCTTTGTGAGCGATGCACGTGACGCCGACAGGGCGCTCCAGGTGCTGGTCGAGGCGAGCCATCTTCCCGCCAACCTTGTTAGCGCCAATGTGCGAAGCGAGCTTCCGAGGCTTGCCTCCGGCAAGATCGACTATGCGGCCCTTAGCGAGCAGATGCTGGCGGCGCGCGAGACGAGCCGCGCGGTGGCGGTCAGCGTGCTCGATGCTTATGCGGGAGTGTTCTACCCCCACAAAGTGAGCCGCAACGACAGCTTCGTCTCGCTCGGCGGCGATTCCCTGCGCTTCCTGCAGCTGACGATGGAGCTCGATCGGCTCGGCGTCGAGCTGCCGGAAGGCTGGGAGCAGCGGCGGATCTGCGAGCTCGATATCGGCCCGCGGGTCGCCGCGTCCGGCCGGAGCGGGGAGATCAGGGCGCTGCCGACCGATCTGGTTCTGAGGGCAATCGCCATCCTGCTCGTCGTCACCCATCACGAGATGCTCTGGCCCATTCCCGGCGGATCGGGCGTGATGCTGCTTCTCGTCGGCTTCAGCCTGGCGCGCTTTCAGTCCGGCCATTTCCTCGCCGGTTATTTCGGCCATGCGCTGCGGCCGGCGATCAATGTCCTCATTCCCTATTTTCTCATCGTCGCCGCCTATGGGCTCGCCTGGCGCACCATTCCCTGGGCCTCGATCACGCTCACCGGCAATTTCGGCTATGCCGAGCCGGAGCGTCACGAGATGCTTCCCTATCTCTACTGGTTCATCGAAGCCTATGCGCAGACGCTTCTCGTCTTCACGCTCGTCTTCGCCGTGCCTGCGGTGCGCAGGCTGGCGCGATCGCAACCCTTCGCCTTCTCGCTGACGCTGCTGGCGCTCGCGGTCACCGCGCGGTTTTCGCTGCCGCACGTCTTCGACATCGGCCAGCGGCAGATCTTCACCCTCTACTGGGGCCTTCACCTCGCCGTTTTCGGCTGGTGCGCAGGTCTCGCCGGCAGGCCGGCGCAACGTATCATCCTGACGATCATTGCCGCCGCCGTGCTCGGTTATCTCGCCTTCTGGGAAACGCTCTGGATCGGAACGACGGTCAAATATCTGACGATCTTCGCAGCTCTCATGGCCCTGCTCTACCTGCCGCGCATTCCCCTGCCGGTGCGGCTGGGGCGCCTGGTGACGCTGATCGCCGTCTCGGCCTTTCCGACCTACCTGCTGCACCGCTTCGTCCCGGAACTGCTGATGCCTCAGGTCGCCGGCGCGCTACCGGCTCCGCTCTTTCATCTGCTGGCGATATCAGGCGGCCTGGCGCTCGGCGTCATCGCCAACAGAGCCGCGGCGGAGCTTCGCAACCTGCTGGGCAGTATGGCGATGACACGCGCCACGGGCGGGCGGGCCATGGCGGCGGAGACGGCCTGAGCCGTTTTCGTTGCGGCTTTGGAGACAATCTCCGATGGGCCGTCAGGCGATGATTCTGGCTTTGCCGTTTTGCGCCAGAGGACGCGTCATTGCGCCGGCCGCGCGGGGGATGCGGCGCCATGGCCCGGAAAGCTTCCCTGGAAATATTGTCCGGGAGAGACACCGAAGGCCGTCCGGAACACCGCAATGAAGGCGCTGGGGCCGGAGTAGCCGAGCGAGAAGGCGATATCGCCGACGCTTCGGCCGGCGGCGAGCCACTCCACGGCTTTGAGCAGTTTCGCCTGCTGACGCCAGGCGCGGAAACTCATGCCTGTCTCGGATTGGAAATGGCGCTGAAAGCTGCGGGCGGACATGGCCGCGCGCGAGGCAAGTTCACCGAGTGGCCAATCGGCACCCGGTTCGTTGCGGATGTCCGAAGCGATGCTGCGGAGGCGTTCGGATGCCGGCGAGGGAAGCGACAGCGGCGCGACCGTACTCGTCTGAAGCTGGTCGAGAATGACGGCGACGAGCCGTTCGGCAGGGGCACTGCCGGCATCCGCGCGCGGTATTTCCAGGAAGGCCAGGATCAGTTCGCGCAGGAGCGGCGTCGTACCGATCACTGAAACCTCGGAGGGCAGGTTCACGACCGCGTCGGGCCGGAAGAAGAGGTAGCTGCGCTCCGTCTCCTGCAGGTATGTCACTTCGTGCAGGACGCCTGAGGGCACGAATACGGCACGTTCAGGCGGAACGATGAAGTAGCCCCGCTCGGTCTCCAGCCGCAGCGAACCGCGAACGATCTGAAAGAGCTGGGCGCGGTGGTGCACGTGGAAAGAATAGGTTCGCCCGGCGGGCTCTGCTCCACCCTGAGCGACAGCGGTGTGCGGATAATCTCCAAATGCGTCTTCCGGCAGATGAACATTGGTCAGGTTGTCGCGGGCAATCATGGCGTCTCACAGACATAATTTGACAGACTGCCGATAACACGTCGGATGGCATTTCACTAGATTGATATCACCGCAACACAACTTGGACGTAGGTTATGACATTCGAACTCCGGCACATTGAAATTTCGGATCGTTTTGCTCCCAGCCTTCTGACGAAGATGGCAGCTTTGCGGTTTGCAGCGCCCGCCCTCCTTCGCTGGTGGCAACGGCGCGAAAGGGAACAGGCACTCCAGTGGCTGTCGGACCGCGATCTGGAAGACATAGGCGTTGCCCGCCACGAGATTGGCGAGCTGGCTCGATCGCTTGGACCAATTGACGCGTTGCCCGCGAAGCGGCGGGCAAGGTGATGGCACTCCCGGTCCTCAGGCAACCGCTATCAGAGAGGTAAGTAAGATGCACGACGATGGTTTCTTTGACGATGAGGTCGCCGCTTCCTACGACGATGCTGACGGGATCTCGGCCCCGGAGGTCGTTGATCCGGCGGTCGATCTCCTGGCCGAGGTCGCAGGCGGCGGGCGCGTGCTCGAATTCGCGATCGGGACCGGGCGCCTGGCGCTGCCTCTTGCGCGGAAAGGGGTGGAGGTAGAAGGCATCGAGCTGTCGCGAGCGATGGTGTCTCGCCTTCGCGCCAAAGAGGGCGGCGCGGAGATTCCGGTCGTGATCGGCGACATGGCGACAACCCGTGTCGAGAGGCGCTTTTCCCTGGTTTATCTGGCTTTCAACACGATCAACAATCTGACGTCGCAGGAAGCCCAGGTCGCCTGCTTTCAGAACGCGGCCGCGCATCTTGAAACTGGCGGGCGCTTCCTGATCGAGGTTGGCGTCCCGCCGCTTCAGCGGCTTCCGCTCGGCGAGACGATCCTGGCGTTCGACCGCAGCGAGACGCATTGGGGTGTCGACGAGTTTGACGTGGTAAGCCAGAACTTCACGTCCCATCACATCCGGATGCGGGACGGGAACTACCGAAGCTTCTCGGTCCCGTTTCGTTATGCATGGCCAGCGGAATTCGACCTTATGGCGCGGCTGGCCGGCCTGAAACTCAAAGACCGATGGGGCGGCTGGAAAAAGGAGCCGTTCACAAAGGTCAGCGATCGACATGTCTCCGTCTGGCAGAAGATCGCAGCTTAGGCCAGGAGATGAACGGCGAGGTCGCTCGCGATCGTGTCGAGCTCGGCCAGACCGATCTCCGCTTTACTCAGGCCGGTGAGCGGTCGCCACCGGCTTCATCCAGCTCGGGAGCTCCGCCTGGCTGCTTCCCAGCTCCTCAAAGGCTTCCGTGGCGAAGCTCGGTACGGCGCCTGTCCAGCGCAGCTCTCCATCTGCGTTGGAATGGCCGCCGCCGTCGAGCTTGTAGATGCTTTCGACGACATACTGGCCGTCATCATTGAGGCCCTTGATCTCGGAAATTTCGATGACCCGTCGCCGCCCGGTGCGCTTGAACCGGGCAATCTGGACGACGACGTCGACGGCGGAAGCGATCTGTGAGCGCAGCGGCCGCAGCGGCATGTCGATATCCGACATCAGCGCCAGGGTTTCCAGGCGGTGAAGCGCGTCGTAGGGCGTATTGGCATGCACGGTCGAGAGGCTGCCGCTATGACCCGATGTCATCGCCTGGATCATATCCAGCGCTTCGCCGCCGCGGCACTCGCCGACGATGATGCGGTCCGGCCGCATTCGCAAGGAAGAGCGGAACAGCTCGCGAATGCTGGCGCCGCCGCGACCGAACCTGTCGGGCTTGGTGACTTCGAGATAGACCACATGCTCCTTGCGGATCTGCAGTTCCGAGGTGTCCTCGATGACGATGACGCGCTCATGATCGGCGAAGGCTTCCGACAGCGCGTTCAGCATCGTCGTCTTGCCGGTGCCGGTGCCGCCGGAGATGATGACATTCTTCTGCAGCCCGACCGCCGCCTGCAGCAAGGACAGCGACTCCTCCGTCAGGCTGCCCTGGGTGACGAGGTCGCGAATGCTGCGATGTTCTCTCAGGAAGCGGCGGATGGAGATGCAGAGCCCGGTTCGGGCGGCCGGCGGCTGGATCATCTGCACGCGCGAACCGTCCGGCAGACGGGCTTCGACGCTCGGTTCCTCCGGCGTCAGCCGCTTGCCTGAGAATTGCGCGATGCTGCGCGCCGCCGATTCCAGATCCTCGCGGCTGGCAAAGCGCGTATCGGCGCGCTCGAGCTTGCCTCGCCTTTCGACGAAGATGTCGGAGGTTCCGTTGATCAGGATTTCGGAAACGCTCGGATCCTCGAGCAGGAAGCGGATGGGCGCCAGGAGCTTGTCCAGCGCCCGGGTCAGAACCTGGAAGGTCGCCTGTTCGGCAGCGTCGTCGGAAACGGCCTTCATCAGAGCGGCATCCCGACAAGGACGGAGCTCATGCCGAACAGCGTCACCATCATCTGAACCGCAGTCGGAAAGAACAGCATCAGTGGAATGAGGACCAATGCAAGTATCAAGACGCTGCTCATCGTTTCCATGGTTTTGTCTCCGGAACGACTGACTGGCCATACCCAATATTGAAGACAAGCTTAATCCAGATCGGCAAGCAATGCCATGGGGGCGCCCTCGCCCGCCCGCCACTATGGGCGCGTTGCTTCCGTCTGTTCTATCACCTTGAAACAATTGGCCAATAATGGAGCAGCTGACGATATTTGCAAAAACGGCTTCACTGCATGCCTCACCCGAAAAAATTATCGCTTAATCAGCCGGTTAGCGTGAAAACGTCACCGTCAACCGCATGTCTTCAAGCGACGCCTCCAAGACAATTGGAACCCTGCCTTCCGTTTGCTTGACGGAGGGCTGGCCTTGGGCGCACTCTTGGGTCTTAATGATGTTGCTCAACAAGCGTTGGCGACCGGGGAAGAAAAGCAGAAGCAGAAAAAATCATTGGAACGAGCAACGTGCTGGTTCGGATCGATAGCGTATGCTCGCTTCTTCTTCACTAAGGTCTTCGATCCGAAACAAACCAAGGAACGAGGAATACGCAGATGTTTGGAAAACTCAAGACTCTCGCAATTGCACTTCACAAGGACGAACGCGGCGACATGGCCCAGATCGTCCTGGCCGTCGCCCTGATCGTCATTCCACTCATGCTGATCCTGCTCGCATTCGGCACCAAGATCGCCGGATGGTTCAACGAGAAGAACGAGGCCCTTACCAGCGCCGAGAGGATCCCCGAGCCGGGCCAATAAGCGGATCCGTGTCATGGATATGACCTACGATCTGACCCAGATGCCAGCGGCGGCGGCTCTTGCCGTCGCCTGCGCCACGACCGCGGCGGTGTTCGATCACCGCCATGGTCACATCCCGAACGCCGTGACCTATCCCTGCCTGCTTGCCGGCTTCATGCTGGCAGCGATCAGCGGCGGTCTGGCAGGGATCGGCCTGGCTTTCGCCGGCCTGCTTGCTGCAGGCACGATCTTCATTATCGCCTTCGCAGCCGGAAGCTGCGGCGGCGGCGATGTCAAGCTGATGGCGGCGCTCGGCGCCGTTCTCGGCCTCTGGCCCGCCATCGACGTGATGCTCGCATCGCTGATGATCGGCGGCATGATTGCGGTTTTATCGATGGCGCGGCGGGTTCAATGGGGCGCGCTGGCGCGGAACGTCGGACTGTTCGCCCTGCTTCTGCCTGTCGGCATTCGAAGCGCCGCTTCGGTGCTGAAGCCGCGCGAAACCCATCATACCGTCCGTTTCGGCGTCGCCGCCGCCCTCGGACTTCTCTGGTGCCTGTTCATGCCTGATTTCACCCCTCTTGCCCTCGTGAGGTAACGGCAATGCGCGCGGAACTCGAACGCCCCACTTTCGACGGTGCTTTCTGGAGTTCGATCCTGCACTCGCGGACCTTCTGGATTCCTCAGGATCACGGCGCGCTTCTCGGCACCTTTGTCATCGCCATGCTGTTGCTAACCTCGATGCTGCTGCTGCCGCGGCTTTCCGCCCGCCGGCGGCGGATATCGGAGCTTCACGGCGATATGTCAGGCAGCACGACGATGATGGATTTCGTGCTGGTCACGCCGATCTTCGTCTTCTTCATGTTCGTGGTCTTCCAGTTCACGATCCTGGCGAAGAACCACCTCTTCACCCATTATGCCGCCTATGCGGCGGCCCGCAGCGCCCGCGTCTATTTCTGCCCGGCCCTGCCGATCACCATCCACAGCTTCATCGGCCCCAAGACCTGCGATAACGACGCTGCAGCGGGCAAGGCCGATCTTGCCGCCCGCCTGGCGCTGATCCCGGCCGCTCCCTACGACCAGCTGAAATGCGTCGGCGCCTGCCAGCCGCCGGAAGAGGCGCTGAAGAGCCTTGCCGACGCCTCGGGCCTGTCGAAGAACTGGCGCGCGATGCGCAACCAGGCGCGCTACATGTTCGACCCGCAGAACGTTACGGTCACCGTCGACCGCGCCCCGATGGCGCTCTATGCCGCCATCAACCGCTCGCCGCATGTGCCCGTGACGGCCAAGGTCGAAGCGCGCTTCCTGCTGCTCGAATATGCCGGCTGGGTCTTTGCCCGCGGCCAGCGGAAGGATGGGCGCTACTATACGATTTCGACGGCGGAGGTGAACCTGTTATGACACCGTCCTTCATCCATCGCCTGCACCGCGACCAGCGCGGCTTCCTGTCTCCGATCATCCTCTACATGACGATTGCGCTGGCGCTGATGATCGTCTGGATCCTGAACACCGGGCAGATGATCTACGACAAGCAGCGCACCCAGGATACCGCCGATGCCGCCGCACTCATCCATGCCGATTGGGAGGCGCGTTATCTCAACATCATGGCGATGAACAATGTCGCCTCCTCGCAGGCCACCGTGGTCATGGCGACCTCGGTCGCCTATCAGCTGACCACCGCGGAACTGGCCCTGCGCTCGGCCGCCATTTTGGCGAAACTCGCTCAATATTCCTTCACCGAAGGCTTCGGACCGGCCTCGCTCCTGCCGCCGTTGCCTCCGATGCCCTACTGCCCCGGCTGGCAGAAGGTCCCGATCGTCGGCGGCATCATCTATGGCGCCTGCCTGGCGTTCCAGGGGTTCCGGGCGACCGAAGCCACCAAGGCGATCGCCTATACGGTGGCGGCGCAGGTCAAATACGATCCGCTGGGTCTGATCAATAAGTCCAGCGACATCATCGATGCGATGAACGATCTCAACGACTATCTGGTCGAAAGCTTTCCCGAGCGGGTCGGCAACGACGCCTTGCATCTGGTTCGTTTGAACAAGTCGGATCACGTCGTCTTCCATCCGCCCTGCGAATCCTGCGGTCAGGCCGGAGAAGGCGCCGGCGGCAACCTGCCGGTGGACCGCGACGGCGTCAATCCAGCCGCCGCCTATACCGAAATGTGCCTTGCCATGTCCTATGGCACTCAGGGACAGGATCCGCTCCTGATGCGCGGCGAATACGCCAATCGCGGCTTCCCCGACGGCAAGGGTCCGTTGACGGCAGGCGGAGTCGACGGCAGCCATATCCGCGACTGGGTCAACCACGAAAGCGGCATCGACAATCAGCTGGTGGAGTTCTACATCTTCTACGAAGCCTTTGGGCCGGCCTATCTGAGCAAGGTCCCGTTCAAGGCGATTGTCGAGCAATATGCCGGCGATCTCAGCTGGTGGCAGGAACTGGCGCTCGATGCCAGCTTCTGGATCGCCGACAAGGTCTTCGGCGTCGGCTTCGGCATCACCAACCCCTTCCAGCTGCCGATCGACGTGCCGCCGCGTTATTCCGACAAACAGACCAAGGACGAGAACGACTTCACCCGCAAGTTCGACATGATCTGGAACCAGGTCTGCGGCCCTGGGGGCGGGGCGATCTCGGTGACCGGTGTCAGTCTGCCGCTTCTCTCCTTTCCGAAGCCCTACTGGCTGAAGGGACGCATTCCCTTCAACTTCACGCCCTTCGGCGGCGACCAGCTCACCGACTACCAGACGCTGGCGATCGTTTCGCGTGCGCCGCGCGCCAGGCTCCAGGTTCGCCTGTTCAAGGACAAGACGCCGTCCGCTTATGCGCTGGCGCAGAGCTGGGTCCATAATTACACGGCCTTTGATCTCTATACGCAGGACTGGCTTGCCTCGCTGGCGCCAGCGACACTCGCCGACGATATCGGCGCGGTTTCCGGCACCATCAAACAAAGCCCGGCCGCCGACAGTTTCACCGGCCTGACACGCGTCTTCGACCAGGGAGGAGCCAATGCCTGGGCTGCCGTCAACACACACTGAGCAAGCCGGTGACGCTCCGGCCGGCGGGTTGATGATGCGGCTGCACCGCGACCGGCGCGGTCTTGCCTCGATCGAATTCGTGCTCGCCGCGCCGGTTATCCTGCTGATCGTGATCTTCGTCATTCACGCCAACAAGATCTCCACCAAGAAGGTCGCGACCATGCTCGCCATGCGCAATGCCGCCTTCGCCGAGGCGTCCGGCCTGAATTGCACCTCTGATTTCTCCAACGTCTTCCCGATCCCGGCCTTGCCGGCCCTGCCTGGGGGAGACGCGATCAACTGCTCGCGCACCCCGTCGCATGAAGGCGACGGCGATCCTCAGCGGACCTTTGTCTGGGATGACGTGCAGAAAACCCTCAAAGGCAATGGTCGCGACTTCGGCGATATGGTCGGCGAGCTCGCCGACGAGAAGCCGCAGCTCGTCACCGCGACCGCCGACCGTGTCTACAAGTTCAGGGATTCCGACGATCTCGACACCATCCGCAGCATCCGCTGGAAGGATGCGTTCACGGTCGACGACTCGACGCTGTTTATCTCGCACAACAACGATACCACGCGCCGCGGCTACGATCCGACGCTGCGCCGGGAAATCCGCGATGTGGCCAGCGATTCCGGCGATCTCTTCGACGGCGTCTTTCCTGGGGCGAAGTGACATGGCACAGCGCTCACGCATCTCCGTTCATCTCCTCGGCACCGCCCTGGTCGTCGGCCTCGCCGTGGTCATGGGCACACCCGGCCGCGCCGAGATCTACAAGGATATCCGGGTGACGCTGAATTCGATGCTGGCGGGCATCCTCGGGACGCCGGAACGGGCGCCGCGCGATCTCGTCATCAACGGCCAGCCGCTCGAGTTCACGCCCTACCAGAGCGATCGCAGCATTGCCGATATTACCGACGAGTGGCTGCGGGTGCTGGCCGCCAATACCCGGCCGGCCATGCCGAAAAGCAGTGACCGGGAGGAACTGACCGCCGTCATCGCCGCCAACATGATGATCGTCCCGAAGGTGAGCCGGATCCGCGACGATCTCGCCGTTGTCGTGCGCTTCTTCGACGGCGACGGCGAGGCTGCGCTCGACTATATGAGACAGCAGGATCCGAACGATCCTTCGACGAGAGCGCCGATTCCGGGCGTCTCGATCATGATCCGCCGGCCTGCCGATGCGCCGATGACCGAAGTGCTGATGAGCCGCTTCGACGATGTCGCCGCCACCCTGCCGGCCTTCGCCGCCCCTGCCGATGTCGCCAAGCTGCCGACGTCGCTGCGTCCGCCGGCCGGCGTCGAGGTGCTGAGCGATATCGGCGACCATGACAAAGGCCATATGTCGCGCACGGTCGTGTCGAAGGGCACGCTCGCCGCCGCGCGCTGGTCCGGTCAGCGCGCCGACCTGCTCGTCCGCGACGGCTTCACCATCGAAACGCCGCCGGCCGAGCGCGGCGGGGTCACCGCGCTTTACGGCCGGCGCGGCAGCGTCGAAGCCAATGTTCTCTACACCAGAAGCAGAACCGACGGCAGGACCGTTGAGGTCATTCAAATCAGGCAACCCTTCGTCGAAGGAACAACACCATGAACTGGAAGCTCATTGCCGCTGTGATCGTCGGGCTGATCACCGGCGTTCTCCTCTACTTCTGGACAGAGAGCGTCAAGAACGAGCAGGTGGCCTATGCCTTCATGCGGCTCCAGCCCGACAAGAAGGTGACGAGAGGACAGGCGATCACCCCCGACATGCTCGCCGAACCGGTGATGCTGCCGGAAAGCTTCGGGGCGCTCGCCAAGCTCGCCGTGCCTGCCGCCAGCGCCTATCAGGAATGGCTGAAGGACCGGACGGCGGCGGCCGACATTCCGGCCGGCTCGGTGCTGCTCTTCCAGTATTTCGACGATACCGACGGCGGTCGGCTGACGACGATGATCGCGCCCGGCAAGCGGGCGCTGACCCTGCCGGTCAATGCCGCCGAGGCCGTCGGCCATTTCGTCGAGCCGGGCAGCTATGTCGATATTCTCGGCACCGTCGACGAACCGGTCGAGCCGGTGGCGCCGCCCGCCGCGGTGCAGCCCGGAACCCCCGGGCAGCCACCGGCCGCACCCGGCCAGACGCCCGCCGCAACCACGCAGCCGCAGGCTCCGGCCCAGCCGCCCTCGCCGGTCGAGCAGATGCTGAAGAACTATCTCACCCAATATCCGGGCGCCGACGAGAACGACATCAACGCCTACCGGAAGCAGGCGCAGGACTACAAGCTCGGCATCAGCTCGCGCACCCGCGTCGTCACCCGCACCTTCCTGCAAAACGTCAAGGTGCTCGCCGTCGGGGCGGCGACCACCCCGGAAGGTGCGGTCACCAAGGCCAATAGCAGCTATAATCACGTGACGGTCGAGGTGACGCCGTCGGAAGCCGAGATGCTGATCTTCGCCATGGGCCAGGCGAACGGCAGCCTCAACCTCGTGCTGCGCAATCCGACGGATAACAGCGTCGAAGACCTGCCGAGCATCAACTGGACGCGCATGTGATCGTTTCGGGGATTGAGCCATGCTGTTGAAGATTTCCTATGAGGACGGCAGCGGACGGGAGGTGATCCCGCTCTCGGCGAACGAGACCTATTTCGTCGGCGAAAGCAGCACGCTTTCGCTTCCCGCCGGCGCCGGCGTCGTGCGCCTGCGCGGCAGCCACGTCTCCTCGCCGCAATTCGTGTTGCGCAAGTCCGGCCAGGGATGGTCGGTGCAGCATCATGGCCGCAACCCGACCCGGGTCGACGACCAGCCGCTTCGGGCCGGCACGCCGGTGGCGGTCTCGGCCGGCATGTCGATCTGGGTGCCGAATGTCACGATCGAACTGGTCGAGCCGGCGGCGGCGCCGGAGGCGGTGACGCAGTTTCCGGACCAGGAGCGGGTGCTGGCGTTGCAGATGGAAATCCATGAGCGATTGCTAAAAGACACGCAATATGACCGGCTGGTGAAATCCTCCGATTTCGGCCGCGAGGAGACGCGCAGCCGCATCCGCGAGCGCCTCGACCTGTTCATCAAGGAGGCGCTGGACGCCGCACCGCAGGATCTCGTCATCCTCGTCATCAAGAACGCCGTCTACCGGTGGCTGGCAAAACGCATTGCCCGCACCGGCCGGCGCGACGGCGCATCGAATGCGGCAAGCCTCGCACGCGAAGAGCAGGACAACCGCCGGCTCTTCGATGTCGGCAAGGCGCTGATCTCGGCGCTGCAGCTGAAGCTCAACTTCGAATCCACCCGTTCCGACTTCGCGCAGCTCGACACCAAGTTCGGCGCCGCCTTCCAGGCCAGGCAGGCGCTGTTCAACGCCGGCGACCGCTACGAGATCGCCCATATGCACCTGCGCTCGAATATCGAGGAGCTGATGTATCGCTGGGGCACGATCTCGGAACTGATGGATCTCGACGTCATCTCGGAAATCATGGTGACGCGGTACGACGAGATCTATGTCGAGAAATTCGGACTGCTCGAACGCTATCCCTTCGCCTTCGCCAATGAGCGGCAGCTGATGAAGGTGATCGAGCGCATCGCCGTCGATTCCAACCGCTCTATCAACGAGAGCGAGGCAATGGCCGACTTCCGCATGCCGGACGGTTCGCGCGTCAACGCCGTCATCCCGCCGCTCGCCGTCAAGGGCGCCTGCCTCACCATCCGCAAGTTCGGCGGCAAGTCGCGGCTCGATATCAGCAAGCTGGTGGCCGCCGGCGCCCTCAGTGAACCGATGCGCGCCTTCCTCGAGGCGGCGGTGCGCGCTCGCAAGAATATCGTCGTCTCAGGCGGCACCGGCTCCGGCAAGACGACGCTGCTGAACAGCCTGTCGCAATTCATTCCGGTCGGCGAGCGCGTCGTTGCCGTCGAGGACACGTCCGAACTGCAGCTCGACGGCATTCACGTTGTCTACCTGCAATCGCGGCCGAAGACGGCGGAGAGCGAAACCAGCGTCACCATCCGCGACCTCGTGCGCAATGCGTTGCGCATGCGCCCCGACCGCATCATCGTCGGCGAGTGCCGCGGCGCCGAGGCGATCGACATGCTGCAGGCGATGAACACCGGCCATGCCGGCTCGATGACGACGGCGCATGCCAACACGCCGCAGGACATGATGACCCGCCTTGAGGTGATGGTGCTGCAGGGCCAGAGCTCGCTGCCGGTGACGGCGATCCGCCAGCAGATCGTCGCCGCCGTCGAGCTCGTCGTGCAGCTCAACCGCCTGGAAAGCGGCCGGCGCGCCGTCACCGAAATATCCGAGGTGATCGGCATCGATCCGGATACCGGCCTCATCATCGTCGAGCCGATCTTCAATCTCGTCGGCCGCGCCGGCGGCCAGGCGGTGCATGCCTTCACCGGCTATCTGCCGAGCTTCGTCGCCGAACTCGTCGCCTTCGGCGAAGACGGCGAGATCAAGAACCTCGATATGTTCGTTTGAGGGTGGAACCATGGACATCAGCCTTCTGCAGATCGTGACGATCGCCCTCGGCGCAGTGACGGCGGGGCTGCTCGTCTGGGGCGCGCCGATGCAATGGCCGGCGCCGCTGCTTCGCGCCACCGAACGCGATATCGCGCTCGCCAGCGAAGCGGCCCAGGTCTTCGGCCGCGACGCCGTGCCGCCCTATACGATGATCCTCGCCTATACCATCACCGCCATCATCGTCTTCGCTCTGATCTCGCTGATCTTCGGGCCGATCTTCGGCATCGTCGTTGCCATTCCCGTCGCCTTCTTCCTGCCCAAGGCGACGATCCGTTATTTCCTGCGGCGCCGCTGGCTGCAGATCGAATCGCAGCTTCCCTATGCCGTCGACCAGATCGTTTCGGCGGTGCGCACCGGCAAGCCGCTCGCTGTCGCCGTCAATGCGGTCGCCGACACCGGCCAGATGCCGGCCTCGCGCGAATTCGAGCGCATCGCCCGCGAACAGAAGCTCGGCATCGGACTGGTCGAAGCGCTCGACCGCCACGGCCGCACGGTGCCGAGCCTGCATTTCAAGATGGTTGACGCCGCCCTCGGCCTGTTTGCCCGCCAAGGCGGCGACATATCCGAGCCGCTGACGGAAATGTCGAAATCCTTCAAGGAGATCTGGAAGCTCGACCAGAAGATCAGCACCTCGTCGTCACAGGCGCGGATGAACTTCCGCGTCGTCAATGGCGGCGCGCTGTTCATGATCCTGATGATCTTCTTCGGCCAGCCGGAGCTGATCGACAAGGTGTTCGGCAACGCCATCGGCATCGTCATCGCGATCGTCGGCGCCATTCTCTATGCCACCGGGTTCTTCTGGATGCGCTCGATGATGAAGGTGTCGGTATGATGTCGGAACTCCCCCTTGCCCCGATCATCATCGTCCTTGCCGGCGTCACTGCGGCGCTCATCGTCTGGTGGATCGGCGATCTCCTCGGCAGCATCAAGGTGGTGCGGCGGTCGGCCGGTGGCGACGGGCCGCCTCCGAATATCGTCGACAGCATCGGCATGCGCACGCCGGTCGAATTCGTGCTGAGGCAGTTCGAGCCGCTTCTGGCCGATTTCGGTGCGCAGCTCGAAAAGAAGCTGATCTATGGCGGCCGGCCCTTCGGCGGCGTGACGGGGCGTGAATATATCGCCCTTCTCGTCGTCCTCAGCCTCTTCGGCTTCATCCTGCTCGGTATGCTGTTCGGCATTGCGAGCGGCAGCGTCATCGGCGGGCTAGCCGCCGGCCTGATCCTCGGCTTCATCCCCGCCATCTACTTCTGGGTCGTCGCCGACGACAAGATGCAGGACCGCAAGGAACGCATCTCGCGCGAATTTCCCTATTTCCTCGATCTCGTCGTCATGACTCAGCAGGCGCAGGCGACCCTGCCGGAAAGCCTGCGGCTCTATGCCGAGGCAGCACCGGGCACCGTGATGACCGAGGAGATCGAGCAGACGCTGAAGGACGTGGCGCTCGGCACCGGCATGATCGAGGCGCTGCAGCGCCTGGAGGCGCGCATGACGGCCGAGGAGGTGGTGCGCGTCATCCGCGCCGTCATCCAGGGCGAGGTCGAGGGCAGCAACCGCGTCGAGCTTTTGCGCGAACATGCGCGCGACCTGCGCTTCCGCCGCTGGGAAAAGGCCGACAGGGCCAGTGAGAAGCTGAAGGCCAAGATTGTCATGCCGGCGATGTTGATCGTCGTGTCGATCCTGCTTCTGGTGCTGGCGCCTGCTATCGTCGAGATGATGTCGAGTGGGATGTTCTGATCATGGTCTTTTCCTTTTTTCGCGGCAACAAACCGAGCCTTCTGCAAACCGGCCCCGGCGGCCAGAGCCGCAGCCATGTGCTCGACCGGGCGGAAATGTCGATCGGCCGGGCAGCCAATGCCGATATCGTCGTCGATGATCCGTTCCTGGCGCCGATCCACGCCCGCATCGAAAAGCAGAGCGACGGCGGCTTCATCATCCGCCGCATGGGGCTGAACCCGATCATGCTGCGCGGTGAGGCGCTGCTGCAGACCGCCTCGCTCAAAACAGGCGACAGTTTCCGTCTCGGCAAGGATGTCGAATTCCAGTTTCTGGAGAAGGCGCCGGCCAAGGAGGCGCCGAAAAAGGAGGCTGCCAAGGCAGACGACGGCAAGCCGAAAAAGCCGCTTTTCAAACAGCCGGCCTTCCTCGCCGCCATAGGCCTCGTCTACCTCGCCGTCGTCGGGATCATCGGCTACGTCATCCTCTCCGGCGGCGGCAGCACGGAGGCCGGCCCGACGGCCGAGCGCATCAATGCCGAAGCTGCCCGCATCCCGACATGCATCAAGAACGCCAGGCGCCTGCGCCAGGTTTCCGAGCAGACTTTCAACGGCGCCGTCGGCGGCCGCGTCGGCCGGGATGGCGATGTCACCTATGCCGCGCTTGCGCTGGCAACCGACCCCGCCGACGACGCGGCGCTGGCAAAAGCGGCGGAGCCGATCGTCGAGGCCTACAAGCGCACGGCGCTCGCCGCCCTTGCCTCGGAAAACCGCGGCAACAACACACTGGCGCAGAGCCTCTACCAGCAGACGTACGATCTCGTTCCCGACGTCAACTGCTCGGCCGCGCGTTTTGCACTGCAGCGGCGCGCCGCCACCAAGCCGCCGGCGCGGCGGTGATTGGCGGTTCGAAACTCTTCAAAACGGCTCGGAGGGTCGACCGGCCAGAGCGCGCCGCAGTCACGCCTACGGCCAAGCCGGCCGGTCGATCAGGCGGCCCGCAGATTCGCCTGGCAAATCTGCGGACCCCCCCGGAGGCACCTTGAGTATGCCCTCGCCACGCCTTTCGCATGACGAAAATCTGTGCGGCAGAGTTAGCCATCCAATGGATTGGCTTTGCCACGTTTGTCCAAACGCGATGCCGTCCGGATTAGCCTCATTTGTTGCCGGGCCCGCTCGAACCGCAGTCGTTGCAGTTGAAGTTCTCCGGGTTGCCCTTGTTTGTTGAGGTGTCCTTGGTGCCGCTGCTGCTTCCTGCATTGTCGTTCGGCGGCGTCTTGCCGCTTTCGCCCATGGTTGTGGTCTCGTCCCGTGAATTGCTGTTGGCAGCAAACGTCGACTGAAGCCCACCGAGCAGAAGTGCGAGGGCGGTGAAAACCGAAAGCGTAAGTCTGGACATGGTACATGCTCCTTGATCGGGGTTCACTAACATCAGGCATGCGCCAGAGCGTTCTTTTGAGATATGTTGGCTCCCCTGGCGTTGGTCGCCAACGGACGACGATTCCTCCGCCTCGCGGCGGGAGCTGAATCGGATGTTAGGATTCTCCTCATTGGAGGTCGGCTATCGGCTTCAACGCGCGATACGCAATCCATCTGACACGTGAGAACGTTTTGCCCATAGCAAAAACCTCCATTTCCGGCTGATCTCTGCAGTCGGAGGAGGATTTATGCCTTCCCATAAGATAGAGAGACTATAATCAGAGCGGCGACAGATCAACTTACTAATTGTGTGATCTTCTTAGTTAATTCGGGCTAAGACGTGAGTAGACTTGCACGCCCGGGGATCGGACTCTATTTGCGTTGACCGCTTCGCGGCTCCTGTTCTGTTGGAGGCGGCACCCTTATGAAGCGTCGCCATATGACGGTCTCAGTGGTATCATGAACCGGCACGGTCGCGGTGTCGGGCAGCCGGATGGTGCATGTTGCGTCAATCGCCTGGACTTCATTCGGCGCATCTCCTGAGGGGAGACAGCCATGGCAACCGCAAGAGCAGAACGGCGGCTGGCCGCGATCCTGGCCGCTGACGTCGTCGGCTATTCCCGCCTCGTCGAACATGACGAGACTGGGACGTTTTCGGCCCTCAAGATTCTGCGCCGGGAGGTGATCGATCCGCTGCTGGCTGAGCATCAGGGCCGTATCGTCAAGCTGATGGGCGACGGTGCGCTCGTGGAGTTCGGCTCGGTCGTCGATGCCGTCGCGTGCGCTGTCGCCATCCAGAAGGGGGTTGCCGAGAACCAAGCGGATATCCCGACGGAGCGACGCATCGTCTTCCGGATCGGAGTCAATCTGGGTGATGTGATCCACGAGCTCGATGGGGATCTCTACGGCGATGGCGTTAACATCGCGGCCCGCCTCCAGACCTTGGCGGATCCGGGGGGCATTTGCATTTCCGGCACGGCCTACGATCACCTCCAGGGCAAGCTTGACTGCGACTTCGAAAACCTCGGCGAGCGCGCGCTGAAGAATATGGAAAGGCCGGTGCGACTGTACCGCCCCCTTCAGGAAAGGACGGCCGCCGGAACGGCATCGTTGAGGTCTGCACTTCCGGAGCGGCCATCCATTGCCGTGCTGCCGTTCAATGCCCTGAGCGCCGAGCCGGAGCAGGACTTCTTCAGCGATGGGCTGACCGAGGACATCACCACCGCGCTATCCAAGCTCAAGGGCTTCTTCGTGATCGCCCGCAACACGATGTTCACCTACAAGGGAAAGCCCGTGGATGTGCGCGCCATCGGGCGCGAACTCGGGGTCCGCTATGTTCTCGAGGGGAGTGTCCGCAAGTCCGGCAGCCGGATGAGGGTGACCGCGCAGCTCATCGATGCGGCCTCCGACGTCCATCTCTGGGCCGAGAGGTACGACGGCGACCTCGGCGAGATCTTCGCCATTCAGGACGAAATCACCGCAAGCGTCGTCGGCCGCATCGGCCCGGAACTCCTGGCGGCGGAGCATGCTCGCGAAAGCCCAAAGCCGCATCATGGCCTTGATGCCTGGGAATGTGTCGTGCGGGCGGTGTTCCTGTGTTCCCAACTGTCTGAGGAGAGCAGCAGGAAGATGCTCCCGCTGCTCGATCGGGCAATCGAACTTGCCCCCGGCTATGCTCAGGCGCTCGCCATGAAAGGTTGGATTACCACGTGGCGCGCGTTCCAGGGGTGGGAGGACATGGGATATGCCTTGGCCCTTGCCAGGGATGTCGTCCAACAAGCCATGGCCGCGGACGATAAGGAACCGTGGACTTACCTTGCGCAGGCGATGATAGCCTTTGCGACGCGCGACAATGTCCTGGCGGTGGCAGCGATCAGCCAGGCTGTCGCGATCAACCCCAACTCCGCGTTTGCACACGGCCAGTTGGGACTTGCGCATGCCAACGGGGGCCGCGCGGCGGACGCCATTCCTTGCATCGACTACGCCCTCAGACTGAGCCCGCGCGAGGCTTTTCTCGGCGACTTTCAGTTTTACTACGCCATGGCTCATTTCCAGGGCGCGAATTACGAACTTGGATTGAGTTACGCACGGGAGGCGCATCGATTGCGGTCCGGCCATGCGGTTCCACTGATCATTGGCACGGCCTGTGCCGGACTTCTCGACAACCGGGAGGCTGCCACGGACTTGCTCGAACGGCTTAAATCGCTAGTTCCTGACATCTCACGGGACGCGGTCGGAGCAACATCTTCTTTCGTCCGCGCCGAGGATCGGGCGCGTCTGATCGAAGGACTTACCCGTGCCGGCCTGAATTGACGGGTTGGATTGACCTCGAGAACCGATAGTGGCGTTAGCTACCGAATGCTGCAACGCTGCTTCTTGCATGTCTCAACGCCTGAGCGCCCGCCTCGTCCTTCGAGGCCCTGCGGGGCTCCTCAGGATGAGGCTCTCTTGAATCCTGGCGCTACAGTCCGGCGGGGATGCCGCTGCACATGCGCAGAGCATCTGGCATCCGCGCCGACCCTGGCATAAATTGATTTCATCAAGGGAGGAACCATTATGCAGAGGCATGCGCCGGACTTCAGCCTTGAGGGCAAAGTGACTTTGGTAACAGGAGCGAGCCGCGGTATCGGCCGGGCTTGCGCGCTTGCCTGTGCCGCGGCAGGCTCCGATATTGTTTTGGGAGTTCGCAATGTCGCAGTGGCGGCGGAGCTGGTCGCGGAAATCGAGGGTGCGGGGCGAAAAGCCCTCGCCGTTGAACTGGACCTTCCCAACAAGGCCCATATCGCACAAGCCATCGACGCGGCGCTGACGGCATTTGGCCGGATCGATGTCCTCGTCAACAATGTCGGCGTGGCTCCAGGCAATCTCGCCGAACTCGTCGAGGAGAAGGACCTCGACGAGATCCTCGATGTCAACATCAAGGGCACCTTCCTGATGACGCAGGCCGTCGGTCGTCAGATGATCAAGCAGAATGGCGGCCGGATCATCAGCATCAGCTCACAGGCCGGCACCGTGGCGCTCCGCGGCGAGGCAATCTATTGCATGAGCAAGGCGGCCATCAATCACCTCTCGCGCTGCCTTGCAGCCGAATGGGCACGCTACAATATCACCGTCAACACCGTATCGCCGACCTTCATCCACACGGATGGGACGGCACCCTTTCTATCCGACCCCGCCAATCGCCAAGCGACGCTCGATCACATTCCCCTCGGCCGGATCGGTGAAACCGATGACGTGGTGGGCGCCGTCGTGTTCCTAGCATCGCCGGCGGCGAGCCTGATCACCGGCGCGAACCTGCTGGTGGATGGTGGCTGGTCCGTCGCCTGAGGCCAGCCCACGCCGTCGGCAAGTGCGATGCGACTTATGCCGCGCTTTTGCGGCCGCTGAATCCGTCCGAAGATGCTGGTGGCAAAAGACTCCGAGCCGATCTCCGCAGCGGCATCTAGCCGACGATTTCGACGCAGAAATCAATAAAGGCTCGGACCTTGGCCGGTACGTGATGGCGAGAGGTGTAGAAGCAGTGCAACGGAAAGGTCTCATCGGGCCAATCCGGATAGAGATCGACCAGCTGGCCGCAATCGAGATAGGGCTTCATGCCGAGCGAGAAGACCTGGGCAATGCCGATCCCGGCGAGACAGGTAGCAAGGGCCGTACCGGCATCATTGACGAGGATGCGCCCATGCGTTTGGATCGGCACGACCTTCTTTCCGCGTCGCAACTCCCATTCGAAAGGCCTGCCCGTCAAAGGGTCCTGATACTGGATGCAGGTATGATCGGTCAGGTCTGCAGGCAGCTTCGGCGTGCCGTGCCGTGCAAGATAGGACGGCGCGGCAACCGTGATCACCCTCGTGCGAAACAGCTGCCGGGCAATCAGCGAGCTCTTCGCCGGGATTTCGCCGAAGCGCACCGCCACATCCATGCCGTCGGCGACAAGATCGCCGATCTCGTTCCTTGTCACCAGCTCGAGCTGAAGATCGGGATAGCGGTCGAGAAAGGTGCCTAGCTTCGGCGCGAGGATCAGCCGCGAAAAATACGGATCGACATTGATCCGCAGCCTCCCACGCACCGTCTGCGTCGTTCCGGCCGCATAGGCAGCGGCTTCTTCGATGCCGCCAAGTAGCGGCACGACCTGCTCGTAGAAACGCGTACCGTCATCGGTGAGCCTCAGGGAACGGGTCGTCCGCTCGAGCAGGCGCACGCCGATGCGGCTCTCAAGTCGCGCCACCGCCCGGCTGACTCCGGAAGCTGTCAGCCCCAGCGCCTCGCCGGCCCGGGCAAAACTGCCGCTCTCAACGACGGCGGCCAGCACGCTGACCCCATTCAGCAATCGTCCGTCGAACATCATCCAATTCCTGATATTTTGTCATGAATTATCTGACAAAAGGGCAATTCAGTCAAAAGCGACTTTGGCGCATCTTTTCTTTCATCGCGGCGCAAGCCGCTGCCAAAAGGAGTCCGAGAATGTTTGCCGTGACTGGAATAACAGGTCAGGTTGGCGCCGTGGTCGGCGCGAAATTGATGGATCAGGGACTGCCTGTCCGTGCAGTCCTGCGCAATGCGGAAAAAGCAGGCGCCTGGCGGGATCGCGGAGCGGAAATCGCCATTGCCCAAATAACGGACGCGTCGTCCCTTGCCCTCGCCTTCGAAGGCGCCGAGGGCGTCTTCCTGCTTCTGCCGCCAAGCTTCGATCCCGCGCCGGGTTTCCCGGAGGTAAAGGCAATCATCGAGGCGCTGAAGACGGCGCTCACAAAGTCGTCACCGAAGAAGGTGGTCTGCCTATCGACAATCGGCGCTCAGGCAAAGCAGGAGAATCTGCTCAGCCAACTCGGCCTCTTCGAGCAGGCAATTTCGACACTTCCGATGCCGGTAGCGTTCCTGCGCGCCTGCTGGTTCATGGAGAATTCAGCCTGGGACATCGCGCCGGCAAGGGAGAGCGGCATCATGCCAAGCTTCCTGCAGCCGGTCACCAAACCCGTGCCAATGGTTTCCGTGCGCGATGTCGGCGCCACTGCGGCTGAAATGCTGCAGGAGGACTGGACCGGTAAACGCATCGTCGAGCTTGAGGGTCCTTTCCGCATCACGCCGCTGCAAATGGCGGACACCTTCTCTACCGTGCTCGGCAAGTCGGTCCGTGCCGAGCCGGTTGCAAGGGAGACATGGGAAGCGCTGTTTTTGAGCCAGGGCATGCAGAACCCCCGACCCCGTATGCGCATGCTTGACGGCTTCAACGAAGGCTGGATCGAGTTCGAAGGCGGCGAGGCCCGATCGCGCAAGGGCACAACGACCTTTGAGACCGCTATCCGCAAACTGGTCGAACGCGGTTGATGAAAACGCCGTGGCGGCTTCAGCGATCCCATGGAGGTCGCCACCTGAAGACGAGGCGCCTGCCCCGGCACAAGTCCCATACGAAGGCGCGTCAGCACGAGTCCCGAACGAGCCCATCTATGTATGTCTGGAGCGAGATCGATCCGCGAATTGAACCCTCGGGATATTCGGGGCCATCGACGGTGCGCGCCGTCATCCTGGCGTATGAGTGGGCTGCCGCGTCGGAGAAGCCCAAATTGCGGTATGCGTCTTCCCATGTTTCGCGCGGGATCACCTCGACGCGAACTGTCCGTCCGATGGCGGCGGCGAAGGCTGCGGCAACGTCATTGGGAGAGTAACGTTCCGGCCCTTCGACGGGGTATATGCCGATCCGGTCGATCGGCTCGTGCAGGAGCCGCGCGGCCACCTTTCCGAGATCCTCCGGCGCGACCATCGGGAGCTTGAGATCGGCCGGGAGCATGGTCGATAGCACGCCGTCCTTCGTGACAGGCCCCACCATCGTGTCCCAGTTGCTGTAGTAATAGGCTGCGCGGATGATACTGGCGGGGATCGGCTGGCTTCGCAGCCCCGTCTCCAGTTCATAAAGGACATTGAGATCGCCGCATTGCTCGCCCGGCTGCGCGCCCATCGTTGATTGCGCCACCACCTTCTCCAGTCCAGACCCTTCGATCGCCTCCAGCAGGCAGCGCACGGTCTCGCGTTCCTCCCGATCCGTATCGCTCGCGATGTCAGCGTTGGGGTTCAGCAGGAAGGCCCGCTTCCCGCGGCGGAACACCGTCCGCAGCGAGGTGACGTCGTGGACGTCGGCGAGCGCGACTTCTGCGCCCCGCTGTCGCCATGCGTCCGCCTTCTCAGGGTTTCGCGCGACGATGGTGACAGCTTCGCCCTGGTCGAGCAGCGTCTTCGCCACTGCGGAGCCGACGCGCCCCGTCCCGCCAACAATGATGTACATCGGTCATGCCTCCCGCAATCATGCCGAGCACAACACTTCGCTCCCGCCAAAGGTTCCCTTGCCGGCGCAGGCGCAGTGCACGGATGCGAAGCTCTAACCGGCGGCTCTGAGAAGAGCCGGAAGCAACCATCGGATGGGCCAGTGACTTGGGCGAACCATGGTGGCTGCAAGAAATCCCAGGGTCTCAATCCAGCTGTCGCCTCCCCCGCGCCATATGATCCAGAGGCTATGACGACGCACCAAGTCGCTGTACCAATTCCCGTGCGTGTTGTTCCATCCAGGCCACTTCGAGCGCGCCTTCGTCAAGGACGCCACGGCGTTCCAATTCGATTTCCCATGCAGAGCCTGAGGCAGCGAGATTGCGCATGTGTTGCTGCATCTGCCGCACCCTTTCGATGGCTGCCCGCATGATCTCAACCTCCGGCTCTATCCCATAGGCGTCGAGGAACAGCTGGAAGCGCCGCGCTTTCTCGCGGATGCCTTTCGGCAAACCATGCGCTTCGCATTTGTCGTCTCGCCAAAATGGCACCCAACGCCACGCAATGAAGCCGAGGTCCCAGGAGCGTGGTCCTGGTGCTGCAGCATCCCAATCGATGAACGCGACAGGGAGGCCAGCTTGGAAGACGGTATTCCACGGTGACAGATCATTGTGACAGATCGTTTCGACGGGTTCCCGAGGTTGAAGACGCCAGTTGCGCTCATTCCAGGGGAAGCTTGCTGCAGCATCGTGGTAGGATCGCAGCAATTTCCCTAATTCGGCAAGGGCTCGGTCGCTCCAGACGTAGTCGGGAAGCCGGACGTCGAAGCGGCCAAGTTGATCAGGGATGAAGCCTTTGCCCAAGCCGACTTCACCTTCAATGTAAGTGAGACATTCGCGTCCCTGATCATCGAAGCCGAGCGCACGGGGAGCCCCCTCGAATCCTTGCCGTTCAATGTGGCGAAGCAGGTCGAGGACGGCGGAAGACCATGCGCGGCCACCGCGCCGAACCGTGCCGCCGACCCGGACAACATTGGAATCTGCGCCGCCTGTGAGAGGAATTTCCGGCTCGCCCATGCCCAAGCTTAGGCACGGGCAAACCAGAGGGTCAAGCCGCGGCCCTATCTTCGCCGCGTATCGAACGGCCGAGAGGGCGGCTCCGCAAGGGTGATGCGATTGCCGTCCGGATCCGCGATCTGGGCGACCCTTCCGTAGTCGCCCTCGGATTCACCTGTGAGCGTCACGCCAATCTCTTCGAGCGCTCCGCAGGCTTCATCCATTTTCGGCACCACAATCGTCAGCCTGCCGAAGCCGGCATTCTCCTTGTCGAGGAAGATTTGAATGTTCGCTCCGGCGACATTTCGCCATTGGATCAACGCCTCCATGGGGCGATCATCGGGCTCCCGCTCGAACAGCTGAGTGTAAAACTTCTCCGCCTTATCCATGTCTGCAGTTGCGAGCGCGGCGTAGATTCCCTGGATCAGCATTGTAACTCCCCTTTCTTACCGCCTCCACGGTAATGAAACAGGACGAGTTGCGTTCCAAACCTGCGTGGATGGCGGCAAAGGCGGTCTGAAGGCCGTCCGCTACTCGGTCAGGCTGGGAAGCAATTCGTCGAGCTGTTCCAACTGCTCCGGCAATGCGACAGCCGAGCCCTGGAGTGCTTCCTCAAGCGCCTCCCTGGACGGATAGACTTCCTGGAAAATCACAAGCGTCTTCCCGCCTTGGTCCTCGAAGGTCACCGTCGTGATCGCGCCCTCTTCGCCCTCGTCGTTGGTCCAGACGATGCGCTCGTTCGGCACCACCTCGAGATACTTGCCATAGAAGGCCATGGTGTCCGAACCACCGGCGCCGAATTCCAGCCGATATTTGCCGCCGGTGCGGACGTCCATGTCGCACGATACCAGCGAAATCCCGGGTACCGATTTCGGCACCCACCAGCGCTGGAACAGCTCGGGCTGGCTCCACGCCCTGTAAACCGTGCTCGGCGGCGCATCGAATATCCTGGTTATCACGAGTTCGCGATCCCCTCTGCGCTCGACCGACGTGCGGATCTGCGCGCTACCTGCCCTTTCAACCTGCTCAGTCATCGCTTCCCTCCTGTTTTATTTCGTTGATGATTTCATCCAATGCTTCGAAGCGGGCCTCGAAGAGCTGGCGATGCGCCTCGATCCACTCGGCCTCCGCCTTGAGGCCGCGTTTCCCAAGCTTGCAGGTCCTCACCCGTCCGACCTTCTGCGTGACGACGAGCCCCGCCCGCTCGAGAACCTGGACGTGCTTCTTCATGCCGGTCAGCGTCATCTGGAACTTATCCGCGAGACTGGTGATCGACGCGTCGCCTCGCCCAAGCTGATCGATGATCCCGCGGCGGGTCGCATCGGACAGCGCCGCGAACGAGAGATCGAGGGGAGGATCTAAATACTGAACCATATGGTTCAGTGTATAACGCGCTCGCATCGAAAGCGCAAGCGTCCCGAGCTTTCCTGCCGTGGATCGATCATTCGAGGTCATGAACCGCGGCGGCGGCAGCGAAAGATAATCTAGCGCCGGCCTACAACAGTGATCGAGCGCTTCGCATCCGATGCAGCTTAGGACCTCAGGTGAGTTGAGCGAGGATATCGTCGACGACACCTGTAATGCTACCCGCCGTGTCGATATTGATACCGACGGGAAGATGCTCCCGGGTCTTATGGTAACGGAGCACCAGAGCCCGCTCGGCCGGCTCGAAGCCCGGCTCATCGGGGCGCCCATCCAATCGCCGGTTCAAAGTCTCGACGTCGATGTCGAGAACGAAAACCTTGTCGAACAGGTGCAGGAATTTGTGGAAATTGCGCGAGCCGCCACAGAAGAAAGTGACAGGGTGGGTGGTGTCGGCAGCAATGGCCCGGACCCTTTCGGCAGGCCAGATCCAATGCGCATATCCCCAGGCAATGCGGTCGGCGCCATCGGGCGGTCCTGCGAGTGCACGGCCTGTCTCGGGGTCGCCCACATATGCCAGGACGCGGTCGCCATGGACAACATTGTAGCCCCGCCGCTCCAGTTCGGAAGCGACAGACGTTTTTCCAGTGCCCGAACTGCCTTCGATCAAATAGTTCCTAATGCCCATGAGCGCTTTTATCACGGGCTTTGATCCGGTGAGAAGAGTCACCAGGCGGACGATGTGCCGACATGCCCGTCGCTATGTCACGTCGATCTGCTTAGCAAACCGTTCCACCAGGAAATCGATCACCGTCCGCAGCATCGCTGTCGGGCGCCGGTTCGGGGCGTAGATGAGGAACATCGGCACAGGCCTGTAGGACCATTCCGGCAGTACATGCTCGAGCCGGCCTTCGGCGATGTCGGCGGCGAGCAGCAGTTCCGGCTGAAGCACGATTCCCGCACCGCTGAGCGCTGCCATGCGCAGCGCCGCGCCCTGGTTCGTGGAGAACTTTCCGGAGATCGGCACGTCGCGCACTTCGCCGCCCGGCCCGACCAGGTGCCAGAGATCCGACATACGCCAATAGGAGTGGCCGAGGCAGAGATGGGTCGTCAGATCCTCCGGCGCCGCCGGTCGGCCATGGCGGGCAAGATAGGCTGGCGCGGCAGCGAGGATGCGCCGATAAGGCGTGAGCGGTCGGGCGACGAGGCTGCTGTGTGAGAGCGGGCCGATGTGGATGCCGAGCTCGAACCCCTCGCCGACGAGATCATGGACATTGTTGTCGAGCGACAGCTCGATGCTGACGTCGGGATAGGCGTTCTGGTATTCGATCAGCGCCGGCACCAAGACTTGCGTGCCGAAGCTGACGGGCGCCACCAGCCGAAGCCGGCCGCGCGGCGCTGATTGCAGCTCGCTCGCCGAGGCCTCGGCCAGCGCCACTTCGGCAAGCGCGCGCTTGCAGCGCTCGTAATAGAGCTGGCCGACCGCCGTCAGCTGATGGCGGCGCGTGGTGCGATGGATGAGCTTCGCCCCGAGCCGGGTCTCGATCGTCTTGATGTGCTTGCCCACCATGGCAGGCGACACCTGCGCGATCTCCGCGGCCGCCGCGAAACTGCCATTGTCGATGACCCTGACGAACATCGCCATGCCGGCCAGCTTGTCCATGATTGCCTACCTCAGGGTTTTGAATGACGACACCGGCAGCTTATTTATCAACCTCACCATTTACAACATAGTCATCATGCCGGCGCCAAGGCGACGGACAGCACCAACCCGACGAAGGAAAAACCATGCCCATTCTTCACCTGCAGATGCATCCCGGCCGCACCAACGAGCAAAAGCGCGCCTTCGTGCGCGAAGCGACCAAGGCCGCCGTCGACACCCTGGCCTGCCCGCCGGAATCGCTGGAAATCCTGATCACGGAGATCGCCAAGGATTCCTGGGCGGTTGGCGGCAAGCTGAAATCTGACGCTTGAGTGACGACTGCAGCGTCAAGGCTCCGGCTGCGGTAAGCCGGTCATAGCATTGGAAAGGGAGCCGGCACTCGGCTCCCGTGCTTAGCGGGCTAGGGCAGCCGCAGGTCCACCGCGCGGGCCTATGGAAAGCCGACCTTTGGATTTAGGCCCCGAGCAGACTTCTTCCTTTACCGAAGAGAAAGGCTGCTTCGCGCCTACATCTGGCCGTTAAGCAGTTTTCCTTGCTCACCTAAAGCGGACTTCCTGAGCGGCCAGTCCTCGGTTGACCGTGGCTGTTTTCGCTTTGTATGGACGTGTCGCCTGTAGGCGCTCCTTGACGTGGCAATTGTGTGTGGTGACGGCAGAATTGCAACTCACGACCGAGAAAACACGATTCATTGGTGGCGGAATTTGGTCTGCTCTCTTCCATTAACCGTTCGAAGCTATAAAGTTCTCTGAGGTGGTTCTACAGATCACCGGAGACAGTGGAAGTCGCACAGCCATGGCATCGGCACAGCAACTAATAGGGCTTGTCAAGAGTCACGCCGAAGGTGACGAAGAACGCTTCTTCGATCTCGCCATGCAGCTTGCTGCCGCCGAAGATCAGAAAGGGCATGCAAGGCTTGCCGAGCAACTGCGCCAATGGGCAGAGGTTAGTCGGACGCCACCCAAATCCGCCGCCGGAAGGCCTACGCCGCTGGCGGCGCCACGCGGTGATCTTGCCGGTTTCCTTGATGCGAGCTACCCCTCGACACGGCTCAATGACGTCATTCTGCCGTTCCATCTCGAGGATGAACTCAGGCATCTCGTCACCGAAACCCATATGCGAGAGCGGCTGGAGGAAAAGGGGCTGCGGCCGCGCCGACGGCTCCTGTTCGCCGGTCCCCCAGGAACCGGCAAAACCTTGAGTGCGGCTGCGTTGGCTGGCGAGCTGCGATTTCCTCTTTTTACCGTGCTGCTGCACGGGTTGATAACAAAATTCATGGGCGAGACTGCCCAGAAGCTGCGCATGATCTTTGATGCAGTCCGCATGACGCGGGGCGTTTACCTATTCGACGAGATTGACGCCCTTGCCGCAGCACGGGGCTCTGAGAACGATATAGGTGAGGCGCGACGCATCCTGAACTCGTTCCTGCAATTCCTTGATGAGGACACAGGTCCGTCGATCATCGTCGCCACCACCAATCTTCCGGAAATTTTGGACCGGGCAGTGCTGCGTCGCTTCGACCTAGTGCTGCCTTACGAGATGCCCAAGGGTGCGGCGATTGAAAAGGCGTTGCGCCGCCGGTTGACCGGTTTCGACGCCAAAAATGTCGATTGGGCGGACGTCGCGCGCCATGCCGAGGGATTGTCGACTGCCGACGTCGTCGCCGCTGCGGAAGACGCCGCAAGACGCGCAGTGTTGGCCCATATGGAGAGCATCGAGACAACATCCCTCGTCGCATCCCTGGATCGCCGCCGCTCACTGCATGGAATAGGAGGAATGGGCGGGTATGCCGAGGGATCGCGAACACTTCATTCTGCAAGGCTTAGGAAAAGCCCAGGTCTTCAAGGCCAAGGGCGGCGGGTCGGCAAGAAGACCAAGTGATGTCGCTAACCGCGCTGACCATGCGCAGGCTCTCCTCCAGGCGCTCGACCATCTCCCGAACCTAGCCGCCGAAGATCGGCCCGGACTCTACCTAGACGTCGCGGGGCGGCCAGGAGAGGTAATGGTGACGTCCGGCCTCGACGCCAGTGGCCTGACGCTCCTCAAGGTGCAGCCGGCAGCAGGTGAGCAGCTGGCGGTGCGCGCGACGGTGTTTGCCTCCCGAGAAGGCATCGACAAGCTTCGGCAGAAAGTCGCTGACTTTGGCGAGAAGAACCGGATCAAGAATGATGGAACGGAAGGTCGGCCCTACAACGCCGATCTTGTCCAGAGCATCGGGGCGATCGCCGAAGCGGGCTTGCGAGCGCTGTGGCGTAGCCCCAATCAGAAGTTTCCCGACGGCAATGACGCGAGGCCCTGGGAGATCTGGCTCGATAAGGCTGCGGCGGGCGATTTCATTGCCGGCGCTCCCGGCTATGGCGTTGCCATCACCGCCGATCTACTAGAGTTTCCCGAAGACATTGTCGTCATTGGCACGGCAACAAGCGACGCGTTGGCCTTGGCAGTGCGCCGGCTAGGTGGCGTTCGCGCGCTGGCTGCTCCTACGGTCACGGCGGACTACTTCGATGCGCTTGAAATCGAGGAGCAGCTTGAATGGGTGGATGACGTCGTCGGCAGGGCGACATTCGATGGCGGCGGCGATCCCAATTACATCACCCTGCTCGACCGCGGCGTCAGCAGGGCGCATCCGCTGATCGCGCCGGCGCTTGCCGTCGCCGACCGCCATGCGGCAGAGCCGGCGTGGGGGCTGGACGATATGGTTGGCCATGGTACTCAGCTAGCTGGCCTCGCTCTCTTCGGCGACCTCACTACAGCGGTGCAGACGATGAATCCCATTCAGGTTCGGCATCGCCTGGAGTCGGCCAAGATCATTCCGGACGCCGGACACAATCCTCATCATCTTCTTGGCGTGGTCACCCGCAAAGGCATCAATGCCGTCGAGACCACCGGCGACCGGCGGCGCACCTTCACGCTGGCAACCACCACAGAGGACGATACTCCCCACGATGGGGCGCCCACGTCATGGTCGAGTGAGGTCGACCAGTTGGCCTCCGGTGTGTCAGGCAATAGGAAGATCAAGCGCCTGGTCCTCCTGTCGGCCGGAAACACCAACCAGAACCAGTTCGGCAATAATGATTACCTCGCAGTCTGTGATCTTCCCGAGAACGAGTTGGAGTCGCCCGCTCATGCCTGGAACGCGATCTGCATCGGCGCCTATACGGAAAAGAACGTGTTGCCACCCGGTGAGGTGGGTCTACCGCTCGCACCAGTTGGCGACCTCGCTCCATCCTCGCGGACGGCCAGTTGGTCATCGCACTGGCCGCTGAAGCCCGACGTCGTCTTCGAAGGCGGCAACTGGCTGGTGGATGGTGCTCCTCCACCGATGAAGCATCCAGCGCTTTCGCTTCTTACCACCGATCACCAGTACCCGCAGCGGGCCTTCACGACCACAGGCGAAACGAGCGGCGCCACGGCGCTGGCAGCGCGGGCCGTAACCGAGATCTGGTCGGACTATCCCGATCTTTGGCCGGAAACCATCCGCGCCCTGTTCGTGTCGTCCGCCCGCTGGACCCCTCAGATGAGAAGCCACCTGCCAGTCAATCCTGCCAAGGGGGATTATGCGCCGATGTTCAAGCGCTATGGCTATGGCGTTCCCGACCTTAATCGCGCGCGGCGAAGTGCTTCAAATGCTCTCACCCTTATCGCGCAGGATACGATCAGGCCCTACCGAAAGGCAAGCAAGCCGTCGGCGCAGCACGTTCACAATGAAATGAAGGTTTTCCAGTTGCCGTGGCCGGTTGAGGAATTGCGGAAACTCGTTCAGAGCCCAGTGACGCTGCGCGTAACGCTCAGCACATTCATCGAACCCAACCCTTCCGAGCCGGCACGAGGTTCCAAATTTCGATATGCGTCGCACAACTTGCGCTTCAAGCTGAACCGGCCCAACGAGAATCAAGCCGCATTTTTGGCCCGCATCAGCAAGGCTGGAGAGCAGCCGGAGGACCCGGTTGTCGACGAAGATGACAACTGGATCTTTGGCCGCAATCGCCGGGATGTCGGATCACTGCACATCGATGAACTGGTCTGCCCGGCATCCGATCTGGCGCGCCGCAATCTAATAGCTGTACATCCCGTTGCAGGTTGGTGGAAGGCCAAGGCCGTCCCTGACCCGGAAGAAAAGATTGCGCGGTTTGCCCTGATAGTAGAAATTGATGCGGGGGAAACAAACGCGGAGCTCTACGCCGAAGTGCAGGAGGCGATTGCGGTACTTAATGTTGTGGAGAACGTCGTCTGACAGCCTATGGGGATAAGGGTGCCCAATGGTGGCGCACAAGTCTTTTTTCAGAGGGCTGCTAAAGACCGACATCAACTTCGACCGTTGTCTGCTATTCGAAGAACTAGTGCCAAAAGCTGACCGACCGCAAACGGCCCCAAACCGGTCGCTCCTTCACGGGCACCTGGCGAAAGCGGATAGTCCGCTAAAGGAAAGCCTATATGCGCATCGTGGGGAGAATGCCGGGCCGCCGCTCACCCACTCCCTGCGGAACCAGCGATAGAGTACGGATGCCCGCCTCGTCGGCCGCCCGCAGAAGCACTTCGCGGAATTGTTCCGGGGCAATTTTGCCGGTGATGGCATCGACGCAGGCTTTGACGGCAGCCATGTATTCCTCGCCGTCATCGCAAGGCCAATCGTTCATCAGGAGGCGCGCCGCGTCGCCCAATGTCCACACGATCTTGCGAGATTTCGGACCTCGCAAAGCAAACCCGACAGGCGTGAATGCTGATGATGTATTCCAGCACATTTTCCCCGACCCCTCAACGCACGGATACTACAGTCCCCATGTTCAATGTACGCGCGTATTTGGAAATTTGGAATTGAAAATTATTGTGACGCACGGCTTGAACGCGAATTTGTGATTGAAAGTTCGCCGTAATTCGACGCTTACGCTGACGAGGCCGCCGCCGGAGCGGAGGGAGCGCCAATCCAAATCATATCGAAACGCAAAAACCCTCGCACACATTCTGATGTTTCGGCCGAAACCTGCGAGCGCTTTTGGGGATCTGAGATCCAATCTCGCACTATCTGCCGATGCGTCAGGTTGCCGGCTTCACGCTGCCTTTTGTCGGCGCAGGTTTCAGGCGGATACGAAAGGGACGACCTTCGGCATGATCTACCTCGAAGGCGTTCGTCTTTTTGACCAGATCGCCCAACTTCTTGAATCCGAACGTCCGTGGATCAAAGTCGGATGCCAGATTGGCAAGTTGCTTTCCAACCACGCCAAGCGAGATCCATCCATCCTCAGAGTCCATCTGCGCGATTGCTCTTTTGATGATCGGTGTTGCGGCGCTAGGCGGCCGTAGTGAAGGCGCAACCTGTGTGGCGTCCGCTCCGTTCGACACGACTGAAGGCGCCAGATTTTCCGTATAGATAAACCGACGGCATGCTTGGCGGAAACTCTCCGGGGTCTTCTGTTCCCCGAAGCCGAAGACATCGATCCCTTGTTCCCGGATGCGTGAGGCGAGACGCGTGAAATCGCTATCTGACGACACCAGGCAGAAACCGTCGAAGCGGCCGCTATGGAGCAAGTCCATCGCATCGATAACAAGCGTGATGTCGGACGCATTCTTACCCGTGGTGTAGGCAAACTGTTGTTGAGGGATGATCGCGTGTTTTGCAAGGACGTCGATCCATGCCTTGGAGCGAGCATTGGCGAAGTCGCCATAGATGCGCCGCACGCTCGCTTCACCAATCTTGGCTATTTCCTCGAATAGACCGTCAACGATCTTCGCGGAGGCGTTGTCGGCATCGATAAGAACCGCAAGGCGTGGCGAGCGTGGTTCAGGCATGTCGAAGCTCCATGGTGATTGATAGGCCCTAGAGGGACTATGAATGGCGTGCCGCGTGGCCCCCTCATCCGCCCTACGGGCACCTTCTCCCCGCTGGGGAGAAGGGGAGCAAGGCCCGCTGACACTTCCCGAACGAGACGCGCCATCCTGGAATCTCCCTTTCATTCTCCAGGTCACCTCAACTCAGCACTCACCCGAAAAATCCCCCCGGCGGAAGCGTCCGAGCAGACGACGAAGGTGGAGCCTTCCTGCGCCATGAAGGCGACGTTGCCGCCGGCTTCGCAGGGGGTGGCGCTCCATTGCAGGATGATGTCGCCATTGTCGGGCAGTTTCTCCGGCATCAGCTTGACCGCGCTCGCCATCCATTCCGTCGCCGACGGCAGGTGGACGGGGGCGTTCAGCTGTTTCGACAGCCAGGCGGTATAGTTCTGCGCCTCGGCAAGCGGCACGTCGTCGGCCGGCTGCTCGGGATTGCCGGCATAGGCCTGGGCGGAGGCCGGGTCGGCATTGGCGGTGTAATACTGCGCCATCTCGGCGCGGGTGACTGCTTTGGCCTGCATGCAGAAGGATTTTTCGACCTTCACGGCGCCATTGGCGACGCCGAGCATGCCGCCGAGCTCCTTCAGCGACGAGGTCATCAGCCGGACATTGTCGAGCGAATAGCTTCCGGCGGGAATAGTCTCGAAGGCGACATTCGGTGCAACCGGGCAGAAGCCGCGCGCCGACAGAGCTTCGAGATCGGTCAGGATCGGCTGGTAGGCTGCGATTGCGAGCTTGTAGGCCTCAGCGGTGTAGCGGCCGTCGGCCTCTGTGAGCTTCGGCGCCAGCGCGGCAAGCGTCGGATCGGCGGGGCCGGCGCGTGTCGCCAGCGATGCGTTGAGATCAGTGACCTTCTGCCTGAGCGCCGTCGCCTCGTCCTTGGCGGCCATGACATCCGATATCAGCGCGGCGAAGAGTTTGGCGGCGTCGGCGTAGCCCGAGGTCGCTGCCGGCAGCTGCCATTGCTCGGCCTTGGCCTTGGCCTCGGTCATCAGGCCGCTCGCCTTGGCGACGTCGGGGCTGTCGCCGGCGCCGATGCGGGTGACGGTTTCGCGTTTTGCCGCGGCGTCCTTTTCGGCCGCCGTCAGCGCCGTCAGCGCCTTGGCGAGATCGTCGTAAGCCGTTTTCGCAGCCTCGTAGTTATCGACCGCGCCATGCATCTGCTGGGCGGCGGCGCTGTCGGCCGCGGCCTTCATCTTGCCGTCGGCCTCGGCAAAACTCGGGGCCTTGTCGCCGCCGGCGGCGGCAGCAGCCGATTTGGCCTTTTCGGCATTTTCTTTCGAGATGGCGATTAGCGACTTGCCGAGGCTGATCGCCGCCTTCTGGTAACCGGGAAGCGCCTTTTTATAGTCTTCGTCCTTGAGCAGGGCATTGGCCTCGGTCAGTGCCGCGGCCCCGGCATCATAGGAAAGCTTCGCCTCATCTTGGGACGGGCGTTCCGGTGCCTTGGCGGCGATGGCCTTGTCCCTGCGGCTTTCGGCCTCCTTCTTCCAGGTGCCGACATCGGCGACGAGCTTGGGATCGGGACGCAGCAGCTTCGGGATGGTGACGACGCCGACGCCGATGCAGATCAGGAGCAGCGCACCGATCATCGAGAAATGCGCGAGCGTCCATTTCTTCCGCTTCGGGGTTTCCGGCTGTTGCGGCATGCCGCCGCGCGGATCCCAGGCCATCGGCTGGATGCCCGTGGTGACGCGGCTGAATTCGCCGAGCGCATCGGCGCCCATGCGCGGCCGCTGGGCCGGGTCGCGGCTCAGCATTCTCTCGATCAGGCTGGCCAGTCCTTCGGGAAAACCGGGGATCAGCACGTCGAGTCGCGGGAAAATATTGGACGGGTCGAGATGGATGTTCTTCCAGCTCTGCTCGCGCTGGTGCTCGTCCTCCCAGACCATGACGCTGTCGAAGACGCTGGCATAGGTCTGCCGCGGCAGGAAGAGCTTGTAGGCGATCATGCCCATCGCATAGATGTCGAGTGCGGCGGAAGCCGAGAAGGTGCCGCTGGCATAGATCTCCGGCGCGCCGAATTCCGGCGCATAGGGCGGAATGATGTGCTCGCCGATCTTGGAGATCAGGTGCAGGTTGCCGATCCGGACCGAGAGGCCGGAATAATCCTCCGATACGTAGATGCACTGGTCGGTCAGCGCATTGTGGGCGTAACCCGCCCCGTGCAGCGTTGCCAGCCCTTCGAGGATATGGCGGCCGATCTCGATGGCGCGGTCATAGGCCACCATCTCGGTTTCCTCGAGATATTGGTGCAGCGTCTTCGACGGCCGCTTCTCGACGATGTAGAAGTTATCGTCTTCCGGCGACGGCGGGATGAGATCCTCGATTTCGACGAAGCGCCGCGCCGTCAGCGACTTGGCCTCGTTGACCGAGGTCCAGACCCGCTCAAAGCGCGCCTTGTCCAGTTTCAGCGCCACATCAGGCGCCACGATGAAGACCGAACGATCCATCCGCTTATCCTGCGCCGGATAGACGATGAACTCGTTCTCATAGACCGGCTCGCCGATCGTGTAGCGGGCGATCAGATCACTTCTCATGCACGTGTCCCCCTGCCATTTTGTCTTCATCAAATGTCATTCACCCGCCAGAAGCGGATCGCCGATCAGGCCGGCGGCCAGAAAAAGGCCGGTTTTCGTATCGCGAAGCGCGAAGGCGAAACGGGCATCGGCGCTCACCCGCACCAGTTTCGGATCAATGCTGCGCTCGGTGACCACAGCCGTTGCCGCCGCCGCTTCCGTGCCGTTCTCATCGACCTTGATCATCGTCTTCTGCAGAACGCGCGACAAGCTGATGTTTTCCGTGGTGAACCCGGGAAAAGCCGCATCGCTCGCCTTTTCGGGCGAAAGGCCCATCGCGTGGAGTGTCGGCATCAGATCACGCCCGTCATTGAAGGAAAAGCGGGGCAGGAAGATTTCGCCCTTGGCGGGTTCGAATTTCTCGCCCTGAAGCCAGGAGGCAAGGGTTTTGAGATCGGCGCCGCCGACGCCTTGTTCCGAGCGCGCCGCGATCACCACCATGCGGTAGGTTCCACCTGCATAGGCGAGGTCGACGGCTGCGAAACGATCGTCGACGCGGAATTTCTGGCCGTCGCCGGCAAGATGCATCATCGGCACGGAGACCGTCGAGCCATCCGGCCGCCGGAACGGGGCTGCCGGGCTCTGAGCCTCGAAGGCGGTTTTCCATCGGGCCTTGAAGGAGAGCGCCCCGAGGCTGATGAAGCCGCCGCCGGGCGGCGTTTCCAGGATCGCCGGAATGGCGTCGCGTGTCGCCTGCCTGACCCAGCCGTTGATGTGCTCTACGGATTTCGGCTGATCGAGATCCTCGATCGACGGCTTGATACGGTGGCCGGCCAGCATGGAGAGGGCATCGGGAACGAGCGCCAGCTTGTCGTCGAAGACGATCGCAACGCCTGAAGCCAACGGCGCGTCGGCCGCCGGCGGCGTCTTCGGGGTCATCTCGTCCAGCACCTTCTCCGGCCCCTTGACCGCATCGCCGAAACCCAGCCCCCGGGCGATCGCCGCCTTGCCCGCGTCCGAGGCGCCGAGGCCTGCGAGACCGAGCGCGGCAGCAAGGCTTGCCGGCGACACCATGATATTGGCCGCCCCCTCCTTCGCCAGAGTGCGGTCGATCAGGTCGACGGCAAGCCCGGCCTGGGCTGCGAGCACCGCCCGAGTGTCAGTGGCATCGCCCGCATGGGCTGGCGCCAGCGCCATCAGGGAAGCGGAAAGGCCCGCCAGCAGAATGGATCTCGACATCACTCGCCTCCCTTTCAGCGGATGCGATAGAATTTGGAATCGAACGACCATTTGCCCTGGACGCCGGTCTCGTCGTCGCCGACGATCCTGAGGCTGCGGGCAAGGTCGTAGACATAGTTGAAGGCCGCGCGCTGGCCGACGAGCGGTGTCGGCACGTCAGGCAGGTCGAGCACTTCGATCGGCTTGTCGCTGAGGATGGCCACGACCATCCCGACGCCGGCCGGCCCCTCGACGACATATTCGAAGCCGATATATGGATTGCGGGCATCGGGCACGACCACCGGCCGTGCCGGATCGAGCCTGTTGTCGCCGCCCTTGGCCGTCGGTTTCAGGCCCATCGAGCGCTTGTTCGGATAGAGCTGCGTCAGCTTGCCGGCGGCGTCGATATCGACGAGGATCAGATAGCCTGATTTCTTGGTGGAGACGCGCATCGCCACCTTGTCGCCGATGCTGACCGAGGTGCCGGGCAGCACGTCGACGGCAACACCCGCCTCATTGTCGGTCTTCAACGTGTTTTCGACGGCGGCGACCGGCGTCTTTGCCTCCTCGCCGGTTACGACATCGCGGCCGAGCGCGTCCGGCAGGCCGTAGAATTGCGGTACCGGCGTGAAGCGGCAGTCCTCGGAGTGCGCCCGGCAATATTCGTCGGATTTGCGCCTGACATAATCGAGCAGGGCGGCGTTGCTGACCTCAGGCTTGTCGGAAGCGCGCGCCACCCCTTCCTGCACGCCTTCGATGAAGCGGCGGGTGAAGACGCCGAGCGGCGGTTTGGCCTCAGTATCGACCAGCGCCCATTGGCCTGCGTTGACGGCCGACCAGACCATCGCCGTTTCGCCGCCGAAGGAGAACTTGGCTTCCTTGCCGGAGCGGTTCGGCGGCTGCAGCGACGCCAAAGCCGGGCCGAGGCAGCGCACCGTGCCGCCGGCGGGTGCGGCCACCGCGCTGCGGCTGCCGGGACCGACATGGCAGGCATCGATCAGCAGCGTGACGCGGCGGTCCTTGAGGCTGTTCAGCCGGGCGGCGATTTCGGTCTCGCGGATCTGGTTGGTGACGGTCACCTTGGCCCCCTCGCGCACCAGCTTGGCATCGGCGGCAACCAGTGTCGGGCTCGTCGTCGCCTCGGCGCCCATTTCCTCGGAGCCCTGGCCGCTGAAATAGAGGAAGACGCGGCTGCCGGCTTGCGACTGGCGCACCAGCCAGTCGTCGATTTCGGCAAGGATCGCCGCGCGGCTGGCCTTGCGGTTGGTGAGCGTGTGGATCTGTTCGGGACGGTAGCCGACCGTCTTGACGAGGAAGAGTTGCATCGCCTTCACATCGTCGACGGAGCCCGTCAGCTTCGCCTCGCGCATTTCATAGTCGTCGATGCCGATCAGAAGCGCGCGGTCGCCGGGAGAACGCACGGTGATCGGCAGCTCGGCAGCCGGCGCCTGAACCTCGGGCTGGCTGACGTGGGGCGAAGCGGCGGGTGGAGTCTGCGTCGTTTCCGCTGGCGCCTTCGTAGCGTCGGGCGGCGTGGTGATCGCAAGGTTGGCCTCTAGCTCATCGGCGGGCGTCTGTTTTTGCGTCGTTCCGCCCGCCGGGTCGCTCGCCGCAGGCCGGCGCTTGGTGGCGATCGCCGCCACCTGGTCGTCGCCGGCGGAAGCGCCTGAGGTGTCCGGCGCGTTCGGCACGTCGCCATCGGTCTTCTCGGCGATCCAGTCGCGGAAAGCGGCGACGCGGGTGTAGACGCCGTAATGTTCAGCCTCGGCACAGCCGGCGCCCCAGCTGACGATGCCGAGCTGAATCCAGCGCTTGTCGGGGCGCTGCGCGACCAGCGGCCCGCCGCTATCGCCCTGGCAAGCATCCTTGCCGCCCTCGGCATAACCGGCGCAGACATTGCGCTCGTCGATCGGGTTCATGCGCATCGAGCTTTCGCGGTAGGCGGCGCGGCAATCCTCGCGCGAGACGAGCGGCAGCTCGACCTCCTGCAGTTCGGTCGGCAGGTATTTGTCATCCCAGCCGTGATCGGCCTTTGTGTAGCCCCAGCCGGTGACGACGGCGGTGTGGCCGGGGCTTTCGACGGCCTCGTCCGAGGCCGAGGCGAGGATCGCCGGCTTCGAAACGGCGGGTTCGGCGAGCTTGATGAGGGCGATGTCGTTGGCGAAGACCTTGCGGTCGAAATCCTCGTGGATGATCACGTCTTCGACGGAGAGGCCAGGTTTGTCAGGCCCGTCGACCGAGATCACCTTGTCGACCTTCTGCTTTCCCTCGACGATCAGGAGGTCGCGGGCGAAGAGATCCTGCTTGCCGGAACGGCCGCTGGTGACGCAATGGGCGGCGGTCAGGATCCAGCGCGAGGAGATCAGCGAGCCGCCGCAATGGCCGCCGAAGCGGCCGCGCTGCTCGGGATCGGGCGCCAGGATCTTCACCTGCCAGGGCCATTCGCCTTTCTTCGCCGCCTGGCCGCCGATCACCCGCCCGCCATCCTCGCCGGCGAAATCCGTGTCCTGCTGCGCCAGGGCGGGAGTGGCCAGAAGCAGAAGGACGGCCGCAATGTTGAGGACCCTGCTGATCGACGTACTCATAGCCTGGCTCCGGCGGAGGTATAGAGGACCGTAAATCCGAGGCGCGCGCCCTCGGGCAGAAGCTCGCCGAGATGTCTGGCGATGTTGCCGGCGGTGCGGCGCCTGTCGTTCTGTTTCAGGAATTCGACCAGACCAGGCATCGGCGCCTCCGAGGTGACGGCGACGAGCAGGTCGGTACCGAAGGGGCCGACGACGGAAAGATCGAGATCGAAGGTTGCGGACATGTCGGCATCGGCTTCCCTGTCGCCGGGATAGAGGAACTGCACCGTGCCGTCGCCGGTGACGTCGAACAGCACGAGCTTGCGACCGGCAAGCTCGGACACCGTGACGCCGACGCGCTCGCCGTCGCGATGGACCTTGTCGGATGGTGTCACCCGCACGATCTGCGGGTTGATCTCCGACAGCCGCTTCAGCGTGTCGAGCGCCGCCATCCGGTCGACGACGAAGGGCATGTCGCCGGCGCCGACTTCGGAGGCGACGACATCGCCGCCGGCGATCGCCTCACGCTTTTGCGGATCGAAGACGAGTTCGGCATGGGCGCTATCCGTCAAGTTGAACGGCGTGACGGCCGGATCGATCCCCTGCAGTACCGGCTCGGAACCGAGGGCGGCGACGGTGATCGGGGCAGGCTCGGACGGCGGTGGCGGCACGTTCGATGTCTGCGCTTCCGCCGGGCCTGCCGTGTCATAGGCATAGACGACGGCGTGGTCGAGATCCGCCCCAGGCGAGCTTTGCGTAAAGATGTTCTGCCGCTGGTCGGTGAACTGATAGACCGACTGGCGCACATATTCGAACAGCTCGCGGCGGGTCACAGTGCCGTCGCCGTTGCGGTCGGCCGCCCCTTCGAAGGCGCGAGCGGTGGCATAGCTCAGCGCCCCGCGCTTCTCAGCGATGCCGGGAATCGAGATCTCCGGCGATTTGGTGTTGTCGTCGACGGCGGCCAGGAAGGTCAGCCGCTTGTAATCGAAGCCGGTGGAGAGGGCATCTGATGTGGTCGAAATCGGCGCGAGGTCATCCTCCTCGATCATATAGGACGGCGCCTGGCGCCAGGTGATCTCGGCGCCGCGCGGATCGACGTTGCGGGTCATGCCGCCGGCATGGCAGGTATCGGCGATGAACAGGACCTCGGCGCCTTTTTGCTCCAGCTTGTGGATCAGCACCTTGAATTCGTCGCCGAAGATGCGCTCGCGCGATCCCGGCAGCCTCGTATCGAAGCCGGCCAGCACATAGACCTCGTCGCGACCGCTCGGTTTCGAGCCCTTGACGCGCTCCGGCTCGCTCGATCCATGGCCAGCAATGCCGAGCACGATGAGATCGCCCTCGCCTGCCCTTTCCGTGAGGGCGCCGATCGCATCGAAGATGCCCTGGCGATCGGCGGCGCCGTTCTTCAAGAGCGTCATGTCCTTAACGCCGAGCGAGCGCAGCGACAGGGAAAGATCCTCGGCATCGGCGACGGCGCCGTGCAGCGGCGGGACATTGCGATAGAGATCGATGCCGATCAGAACGGCTCTGACCGTGCCGCGCTCGGGAGCTTCGATCGTCCTGGCAAGGCCATCGGTGCCCGCCAGGGCAAGAAGGGCGAGTGCGGCGGCCATGGGAGCGAATGTGGACATGGCCGGTTCCCCCTCGCCCCCTCTATTCGCGGCGCCATTCGACGCGGCGGTTGAGCGCGTCGATATCGTCTTCGGTGAGGTTGGCGGTGGCGGTCACGTCCACCGGCTCGGAGGCGCCGCGGCCTTCGGCATCGATCGTGGCGTCGATGCCGTGGTTTTTCAGGAAATCGGCAACGGCCTGGGCGCGGCGCTCGGAAAGCTTCTGATTATAATCGTCGCCGCCTTTGCGATCGGTATGGCCGATGAGGATGATGCGGCCGGGCTTCTGCTCCTTCAGCGCCTCCAGCAATTCCTCAGCGGCTTCGGTGCCGATCGAGGTGAAGGTCGATTTGTCGAAATCGAAGGTGATCGGCACCGGGATGGAGACCGGCACGATGCCGCGCACATTTTCCGAATAGATGCCGCCGAGCACGCCGCTGCGGTGATCCTTTTCGGCCGGCACGAAGCTGCCCTGCGGATTGTCACTGGTCGGGTTGGCGGCAAGAATCCGGGCCTGGGCGGCGCGCTGGATGAGATCGGAGATTGTCTCGGCCGGCGGCGCCTTCGGCGTGCGGGTCTCGTTCTTGATGATTTCGATCGCCTGCTGGTAATCGGCGGCGGCATCGGCAAAGCGGCGGGCGGAGAAATAGATCTCGCCGAGCGTGGCGGAGGCCTGCCAGAGCACCTGCGGGCTGTCGGCGGCGACGAGCAGCGGTTCATACTCCGCGACCGGCTTGTCGGCCGCCATCATCTCCTGAGCGGCGGCAAGCCTCAGGGCTGCGACGCGGCGCTGGGCGTTCACCTGAAACTGGCCGCATTCGGCGCTGACGGCGATGGCATCGGCCTCGGAAGCGGCAGCGGTGATGTCCTTGGCGGCAACGGCGGTGTTCAGCTTGTCGAGCAGGGCGTTGCAGGCCGGAGTATCGGCATTGGCAACCTCGATCTCCTCTCCGGCCTGGCCGGGTTCGGCCGAACGGCCGAAGCTCAACGGCGGCATCTTGATGCTGAAACCGCCGGGAAGCTTGAATTGCGGCATCTTGATCTGCGGCATCGGCAGCTTTGGCATATTGGTCTGGGCAGACTGGGTCGGCTGCTTATATGGCTGCTGATATTGGCTCGGTTGTTTATATTGGTTGGGGCGGGTGGAGGCGGTGGTGTCGGCCGGGCCGATCAGCTGCAGCTCGTCGGCGGCGAGCTCCTGGCCGGGCGCCAGATTGGTGACGATCTTGTATTTCTTCGGCGGCTGTGTGGTCGCCTGTTCGACGGGTTTGGGCGCCGCCTTCGGCTTTTCGACCACCTCAGGCTTTTTGGCGACATCGGGTTTGACGGCCGGTTTCGGCTTCGGAGTGACAGCGGGTTTCGGCGGAACGGCTGGCTTTGCCGCCTGTTCGACCGGCGCGGGTTTTGCGGCGGGAACGGCGGCGACCGGCGGGACGGCGGAGGGCGGCAGGGCCGCCGCGCTGTCGACGGTGGTCAGCGTCAGCGTCTTGCTGCTGATCTTGGTGCCGAGGCTGCGGGCTTCTTCGAGGCTGCGGGAGACGGCATCCATACCGCCGTCGATCGAGCGGAACATGCCGCTGCCGCTGCCGCCGAGATCGGCGAAGATGGTCAGCGGCTTGGAGGAATAGAAGACCTTGATCTGCTCCTGCCCGACCGGGCCTGACACCTGCAGCCTGGCGCCGCTTGCCGGATCCGGCACCTGCACGCGCTTGCCGGCGGCAACGAGCGCATCGGTCTGGTACTTGTTCGGGAAGAGCTTGGTGACGGAGCCGTTCGGCGAGACGTTCAGCACCGTAACATAGGCGTTCTCGGTCGACTGGATGAAGAGGCCGACGACTTCGCCGATGGCATATTTCGCCTCGGCGCGATCGAAGGTGATGCTGACCGGCCCGCTCTGAGCCGGCGCTTCCGTCAGCGTGCGTTCGTCCTGCGCCCCGACCTCGGGGATCGGTGAAAAAAGCGAAAGACATGTGGCTGCGGCTAGGATGGCTTTGCGGCTGAGCATCGGAACCTCCCCCTTCGAACAATCTCACACTGTGCTGAAGATGAGAATAGCACTGACCGGCGAAATTGGGATGGTTTTGGCTGTCTTGCTTGAGGGAGGGTTACAAATTATTTGGAGCCGCGAAGATTGCCTACGCAAGGTGCGAGCAAGACTCGCGACCGGCAATATCCGGTGTCCTTTTATAGTCGGGTTGGACTGGAGTGAGGCGTTAGTTCTTCGGCTTCTGGCCGGCGGATTTCAGAATCGAGATCAGGTCGCTCATTCCCTCCGGCGAGGAATTGTAGAGCCAGAGAATATCCGGATTGTCCGATGTGAATTCCTTGCCGGAGCCCGAGCCCATGTCGCGGCCGGGCGAGGTCGTCTCCGGCAGCTTGCCCTGGCCGGGTGTCAGCCCCTCGGCGCGTTCATGGTCGGCGATGATAGCAACGGCAGCGGCAAAGGCCTTTTCGTCGTGCTGGCGCAGCGCCGCAAGCGTCGGGTTTCGCGCCGCCAGCGCATCCTCGACAGGCCCCGCAAACCCGAGCCCGGGCATCGCAAGCGCCAGAGCCAGTCCGATCGACAGGCTTATGAGCCGGGATTTCTTCATCGTCGTCACATCCGTCCAAGGGGGCGCCATCGCGCGACTAAACCGACAATAGGGAGAGGCCGGATGGAAGGCAACGGCGCTCGGCGCCAATCGATTGGGAGGGGTGAAATCGGCTGGAGAGAGGTCAGAGTATCTTCAGCTGCTGCAGGCTGAGCCGGAGATTGCGCAGCATTTCGCCGAAGATTTCCTCGATCCTGCCGGTCGACCAGACCACCATCGTGCCATAGGGCGAGCGTTTGCGCTGCATGAAGCCGGCCGTCTCGAAATCGATCAGCGTCTTGCGGCAGGTCTCGCTAGACATGACGGCGACGAGGAAACGGGCGAGATTGGACTGGTCGATGGCGCCTGATTTTTCAGCCCAGTTCTGGATCAGCCGCGGCTTGGTGTCGGCGGTAAACATGGAGGCGAGCGCGCGCTCCTGCGAAAGGCCGAGGCGCTGCAGTTTGGCCGGATCGCGGGTGAGCGACACCACGTAATCATTGTGCAGATCGGCGAAGCGCTCGACATCTTCAGCCGTGTTGATGCCGAAGACCTTCATCGAATAGAGAAATTCGGCCATCAGATAGGTGGGCTCCGAGCGCAACTGCGCCAGATGTTTCTCATCCTTGCTGGCCGAGGCGGCGCAGACGCGATCGGAAAACCCTATCCTTGCCGCGCGCACCTGCTCCAGCAGGCTGACATCGAGCGCCAGTTCGTCACCGTTCCAGTCCAGCATAGGCTTCCCTGCCAGTAAAACTTCAAGACGATAAACTTGTACTATTGCCGACGCCGATCTCCAAATCGTTTGGAAAGCAACGCCTTGCTGACGAGCCGCTTCTATCCTAACATTTTAAGGACTTGGGGCATGATGCCGAAAGTTGTGAACGGTTTTCCGACGACATCATTCTCTCGCTCTCTAATTGTGAACAGGCTTCAGATTGAGGCCCCATGGCCAAAATGATCCTGTTTCGGGGTTCACGGCAATGCGCAGTTTCAGCTCGCATATTCTGATGGCCGCAGCGATCGCAATCGCCTGGCCTGTCCTCGCCAAAGACACTGTGATGATCGAGCTTCCGGGCGGCGACGGCGCCCGTTCGGTCGGCATCATTTCCGCCAATGAGGAGGTCGAGGCGTCCGGGCCGGCGGCGATCACCATCGGCGACGAGGGCACCGTCTACATCCTCGACCAGAACAATGGCCGCGTGCTCGCCGTCGACGGCGAACGCTCGCAGGCCGATCCCGAGATCCTGCCGCTGCCGGAGAATACCGCGCCGGAGGACCTCGCCGTTGTTCATAACGAACTCTACCTCTGGTCCGACGGGATCGTGCCGCTCGAGCGCGCCACCGGCGCCGATGGCCGCTCGCAGACCCTGCGCGCCATCGACGGCGGCGATGCCGACGACTACACCCGCTCGGTCTTCGCCTCGATGGGCTCGGTGCCGCCCGGGCCACTGAACAGCATCATCGACGAGATCGGCCGCAGCACCAGCCGGCCGCCAGCCCGCCCGCCGGTTGTTCAATATGTGCCGAGCCGCGGGCTCGGCGATATCGTTGCAGAAGTCTCGGCGGCAAACGAAAAGGCGGAGATCCTGCTGCGGCGCGCGAGCTCGGAGGAGAATTTCCTCTCCCTTCAGCTCACCGGGGAAAACCGCATCGGCACCGTCGAACTGCTCGACATCGACACGACGGGCAGACCCTATGCGCTGGTCGAGCTCGTGCCTGCCGACCGGCCGGAACGGACGGGCATGCTGGTGGTGCGCTTCACGCCGAACGGCGTGCTGGAGCGCGTTTACGATCTGCCGATCGAAGCCAGCACGGTTTTTTCCAGGCGCTTCGTGGCGATCGGCCCGCGCGGCGACGTGCTGTTTCTGCGCTCGCAGGAAAGCCGGGCGCAGGTGCTGAAACTCGAGGGGCGCGAGCCAGGCCGCAAGCTCGCCGTCGCCAGGCCAGCCAAGCCATCGATGGCGGCCAAGCCCGGAAAGGGGCCTAAGGTCGCCATCCTGCCGAAATCGCGCGGCGACGTCATCGAGCGGGCGATCGGCTTCGAGACGCTGAACTGGCTGGTGACGCCGGCGGCCTATGGCAAGGATCCGGGACCTGCTTGCGTTAACATGAACCGCCTGCGCCGGCCATTCTACCTGTTCGGCAAACGCGGCCAGACGGTGAAGGGCGTGCCCTATTGCTGGGGCTGCAAAACGCCGCTCGAGGATTTCACCAATGGTGTCATGGACGGCCAGACGGCCGGCAATGTCTGCACCAAGAGCGCGCCGCAAACCAATATTCTCGGCGTCGACTGCTCCGGTTTCGTCAGCGAAGCCTGGGGGCTGAAGATGCATGTCTCGACGCGGGCGATCCCTGGCATTACCAGGCGGCTCGCCGATCCCTGGTCGTTGCAGCCCGGCGACGCGCTGAACCGACCGGGTTCGCATGTGATGCTGTTCATGCGCTTCACCGATGACCGCAAGGTGGAGGTGATGGAAGCGACGCCCAATGCCTGCAAGGGCCGCGTCTGCCGCAACACCTATTCACTCGGAATCCTGCTGCTGCGCGGCTACCAGCCGGTGCGCTTCAAGGGGCTGGACGGCTGAAGGGGCATGGTTCAAGGTTTTACGGCCGGGCGCAACAGGCATTGCGTCCAGCACCGGCGTTTGGATCACCTTGCCAACTGCTACAACACGAATTCGGGAAGTCCGATCAAAGGCTGCGTCTTTGCAGCGTCCACCGAAAGCGCCGAGAGGGCAGCTTCTGCCGCTGGCGAAGCCAGGGAAAGCTCATCCGGTATCGAGATCATCCTGATATCAAGCCTGGCGTAATCCACCGTGTAATATCCGGTTGCAGCCTGGGACAGGACGTCCGGCCTGATCAGCAGAAGATCTTGCGCCATCGTGCCGACAAAAAGTGGGCCGCCCCAGATGTAGCGGAATGCATAGATCGGAATGCCGGCAGGGGAAGAGCCGAGGCGACGAATATCCGTCTTCAGACGCCGATCCGACCAACCTGGATCGCCGCCGCCACCAGGATCACCGCCGCCGTCGCTGCCGCCGGAACTGCCACTGTCGGAGCCGCCGCCCATCCCGGACGAGCTGCTTGAGCCGCCGCTGGAACTCCTGTCCGAACGAGCAAAAGTCGACTCCCGATCGTCATTGGTTTTTGCGGCGACCTTCTTCACGGTCGGCGTCTTGTTGCGCGCCGGCTGCGCCTGCTCCTGATTGGCGAAGAGCGTCTTGCCGCCGGGGTCGAAGATGCAGCCCTGCAGCATGACGCCGGAGCCGGCGATGAAGGTCGAGCAGAGCAGTACACGGATGAAGACTTTACTGGTCATGTCAGGCGCCCCCGGGTCACCGTTTAAAAAAGATCATATCGCGGATTTCGCTTTGCCCAGGTCGCCTTCGCAAGAAGCGTCAGCTTCTCGTTCAGCGACTTCGTCTTCGGCAGAGCCTTCAGTTCCTGTGCAGTCAATTCGGCCGAAAACGCTTCTGCGGCCTTCTTTTTGGCAGGCTCCGCCAAGGATGCGAGCTCCTTGTCGGACTGCTTTTTGGGATCGCCGGTTCCGGGGCGGTTGAGCGCGCTTGCAAGAGCGAAATAGTGAGCGGCGGTCACCAGGCTGTCGGCATCTGAGCCGTCGCCCTTGGCCATTTTGGCCCGTTCGAACGCGCTCCAATAATCGCCGCGCTCGGCGCCCATTTCCAGCCAGGATAGCGCTGCAGCCTCGTCCTTAGGCACTCCTTGACCGTCCCTGTACATAAGGCCGATGTTGCGCGGCGCATAAGGCTGGCCGCCGTCCGCTGCCTTCTTGAAAAGCTCCAGCGCCTTCTCGAGGTCCTGCGGCACGCCTTTGCCGGCGCGATAGATCATCCCGAGGCTGTTCATCGAATAGATGTCGTCTCGCTTGAGCCCTGACTCGTAAAAGCGAATGCCGCGTTCCATATCGGCTGGGACGTTGACGCCGTTCGAGAAGATGTAGCCCAGTTCGTTCATTGCATAGGTGTGGCCGAGGTCGGCTGCCTGGAGCATAAGCTTCAGGCCTTCCTCGGTGTCGGCTTTCACACCGCGTCCATAAAACAAGCTTTTGCCATAGGCATAGAGCGCGTAGGGATCCCCCTTCTTCGCGCCGATCGCGGCGATCTCGCTCGATTTGCCGAGATTTGCCGGGACGGAGGCTCCGACGAGATAGAGCGAAGCGAGTTCGGAAATCGCCCTGATATGGCCGGCATCCATCGCCTTCTTGATCGTCGCAAAGGCTGCCTTGGCGTCACGGTTGGCGAGCTGGGCGCGACCGAGCTGATAGACGAAGCGGGCCACCGCGGGATAGGCCTTCACCGCATCATCGCAGGCAGGTAGCGCGACGGCCGGATCGATTTCGTTCGGCAGCTTGCCCGCGGTCACGCCCTGCAGATCGAGCGGGGCGGCGGCTGCGCTATCGCAGGCGTCAAGCGTCGGTGTGAAGGTGACGGTGGCGGCCGGCAGGTCGTCATTGGCGGCCTGCAGCGTCAGGGCGAAAGGCTGGTTTTCGGTGCCGATCTGTGGCTCGTAGGAAAGTGCCGGAATATCGGCGGCTTCAAGCACGTGGCCGGGGCCGATCACCCGATCGCCGGCACGCAGTGTGCCCTTGTCGGGCAGGGCCGCGACCTTGAAGGTCATCTCGGCGGCCGATGCCGGTACTTCAGGCAGGCGGGCTTCGACGGGACCGACGCCGATCGTCGTGTCGACGTCGCGCGGCAGCGATTTCAGATAGGCGCCGGCATCGGCAAGCCGCGCCTGCTTCTCCTGCTCGAGCTGGGCGAGCTTGGCGCCGGCATCGGCCGAGACGGTGATGGCGACGACGCCCTGCGTCGCCTGGCCATAAGGATCGCTGACCGTATAGCCGATCAGGCCGACCGTTCCGGCGGCAACGCCCGATGAATCATAGCTCAGCGCCGTCAGCGCCCCGGCCGGCAGCTTGGCGCCCTGCTCCACCGGCTTGCCGTCGAAACTGAGCTTGCCGGTCTGGGGAAGCTGGTTGAGCGTGACAAGCAGCGCCGAGCCGGTTTCGTCATGCGGCGGAGCGATCGGCAGCTTGGTCGCGGCCGCCCCCTCCGGCACGCTCACCTGCTGCATCGGTTCGACGCTCGGCGGCGGCGGGGCCGGGATGAAATAGAAGCTGTCCATCAGCGAGGAATTTTCCCAAGGGACCTGCTTGCCATTGGTCATGGCGATCACGTCGCGGCGCACATCGGTCAGGACCTGGCGGATTTCCTTGTTCGGCTCGCTGGCGCGCTTGATGAAGGATTCGGAATAGGGGCTGAGCGCCCCCTCGCCGTCGAGCGCCACCTGGCCCGGCTCCGTCGAAAAGGCGATCAGGCTGCCGAGATCGCTGTCGATGCGGGCCAGCCCGCGCGTCGCGCCGACCGGTTCCAGCTTTTCCGCCATCCAGAATTTCTGCGTATTGAACGGGTTATTGCGGCAAGCATCGAGAAAGATCAGCTGCACGCGCGAATTCTGCTTGAGGTGGTTCAGGATGAGATCGAGCGGCATGGTCTGCGTCTCGACGTCATAGGGCGTTTCCAGCGTCGCATCGACCGGCACGATGAAATTCTGGCCGCCCACCTGGATGCCGTGTCCGGAATAATAGATGAGGCCGGCCTCTGCATTATTGGCCGAGCGCAAGAAGCTGCGCACCGTATTCTCAAGACCGATGCGGTCGACATTGATGCCGATCGTCACATCGAACCCGGCCCTGCGCAGCGTGTTGGCGACTTCCTGGACATCGTTTGCGGGATTGGGCAATGAGGGCAGCGTCTTGTAGACGGAGTTGCCAACGATCAATGCAACCCGCCGGCCATCCTGTTCACCGGCGGCGGCAGCAGCGGGTTGTTCAAACCCGAGAAAGACCAATGCCGTCAGGAAGATCAGCAATATAGCCGCAAAGCGGTTCTTTCCGTGAAACTCGGGCATAGCTCCACCGCAGATAGTACTGGTTGGATGATTTATTGACCGACCGAATAAAAATATTCCTGCGACTGTAAAAAAGCAAGTTTGGTTACTTCCAAGGCAATTGGAGGGCTTCCAATGTATCGTCAAGGGTCCGTAGCAAAGGTGCGGGCGCACGGGGATATGCCGGTCAATCGAAAGGACGAGGTCGATCGGATGGCTTCGCTGATCACTGCTCAAAAATTTAGCAAATGCCGCGAAGTGTACACAGTAACATGCGACCAAGGAACGGGGACTAGAAAAATCAAAGATTTATAAGCTGGCACACCTCTTGCAAGGAATGTGCTGAGTTGGTGGCTAGGGTTCCGGCGCTTTTCTGAAGCGCGGCTGGTCCGAGAGCCACCACCGGCGGAGGAGAAATCCCGCCGGGTGCACGGCGGGACAAAAGCCCGGGAGACCTCGTAAGCCAAGGGATTGGTGGCACGATGGTCTTTGCCGATCCCTTTTGAAGAAAAGCAGAAGGGGAATTTCAATGCAGACTTTTTCGAAGATTGTTTCGACCACAGCGCTGGCGGTATCGCTGATGCTTGGGCCTGCTTCCGTCGCAGAGGCGGAACAGAAGAGCGAATTCAAGGTGGCCTGGTCCATCTATGTCGGCTGGATGCCCTGGGGCTACGCGGCCGACCACGGCATCGTCAAGAAATGGGCCGACAAATACGGCATCAAGATCGAGGTCACCCAGTTCAACGACTATGTGGAATCGATGAACCAGTACACGGCCGGCGCCTTCGATGCCGTGACGCTGACCAACATGGATGGCCTGTCGATCCCGGCCGCCGGCGGCGTCGATACGACAGCCGTGATCGTCGGCGACTTTTCGAACGGCAATGACGCCGTGATCCTGAAGGACAAGGCGAGCCTTGCCGATATCAAGGGCCAGAACGTCAACCTCGTCGAGTTCTCCGTCTCGCACTATCTGCTCGCCCGCGCGCTCGAAAGCATCAAGCTGGCGGAGCGCGACGTGAAGGTGGTCAACACATCGGACGCCGACATGGTCGCGGCCTACAAGACGCCTGACGTCACCGCCGTCGTCACCTGGAATCCGCTGGTATCCACCATCCTCGAAGATCCCTCGGCCAAGAAGGTTTTCGACAGCTCGCAAGTGCCGGGCGAAATCATCGACCTGATGGTCGCCAATAGCGGCGTGCTGAAGGACAATCCGAACTTCGGCAAGGCGCTTGCCGGCATCTGGTATGAGACGGCCGCCCTGCTGCGGGCAGACAGCGCCGAGGGCAAGGCCGCACGCGAGGCCATGGGCTCGGCGTCGGGCACCGATCTTTCCGGCTTCGAGGCCCAGCTTGCCGCCACCAAGCTCTTCGACAAGCCGGCCGATGCCGTTGCCTTCACCGCTTCGCCGAATCTGCCGAAGACCATGGATCTGGTGCGCAACTTCCTCTTCGAGAAGGGACTGCTCGGCAATGGCGCGCCATCCGCCGATGTCATCGGCATCGAAATGCCGGACGGCAAGGTGCTGGGCGACGCCGGCAACGTGAAGCTGCGCTTCACCGACGCCTATATGAAGGCCGCCGCCGACAGTTCGCTCTGATCGCAAAGGGGCGCGGTCTGCCCGCGCTCCCTCCCCTTCCTCAGCGGAGCATTTCCCATGCATTGGATCAACACGAGGCCGAGCCGGGGCGCCCAGTTCGCCTTGACGATGCTGCCCTTCGTGCTGCTCGCCCTGGCCTATGCCTTCGGCTCGGCGGCGCGACTGGCTGACAACGCCAACGACAAGCTTCTGCCGAGCCTTGCCGGCTTTGCCGACGCGATCAACCGTCTGGCCTTCGTCGCCGACCCGCGTACCGGCGAGTTTCTGCTCTGGTCGGACACGGGCGCGAGCCTCATCCGTCTGCTCTCCGGCCTCGGCATCTCGACGGCGATCGCGCTTGTTGTCGGCATGCTGATCGGCATGCTGCCTTATCTCAGAGCGCTGCTTTCCCCCTTCGTCGCCGTCATCTCCATGGTGCCGCCGCTGGCGCTGCTGCCGATCCTCTTCATCGTCATGGGACTTGGCGAGACGTCGAAGATCGCCCTCATCGTCATCGGCGTCGCGCCGACGATGATCCGCGATCTGGCGCTGAAGGCGCTGGAATTGCCGCGCGAACAGATCGTCAAGGCCGAGACGCTCGGCGGCTCCTCCTGGCAGATCGGACTGCGCGTCGTGCTACCGCAAATCCTGCCGCGGCTGATCACCTGCCTCAGACTGCAGCTCGGCCCGGCCTGGCTGTTCCTGATCGCAGCCGAAGCCATCTCGTCAGATTCCGGCCTCGGTTACCGCATCTTCCTCGTCCGCCGCTATCTGTCGATGGATATCATCTTCCCCTATGTGGTCTGGATCACCCTGCTTGCCGTGGTCATGAATGCCCTGCTCGATCGCCTGCGCATAGCCGTCTTCCCCTGGTCGGAGCTGGAGAAGCAGGCATGAGCCAACTGAAGATCGAAAGGGTCTGGAAGGAATATGGCGACCAGGTCGTGCTCGAAAACGTGTCCTTGACCGTCGCCTCGCGTGCCTTCGTCGCCCTTGTCGGGCCCTCCGGCTGCGGCAAAACCACCTTCCTGCGGATGCTGCTCGGACAGGAGCAGCCGACAAAGGGCAACATCCTGCTCGATGGCGAGCCTCTGCCGTCGGAGCCAGGCCCGGACCGCGGCGTCGTCTTCCAGCGCTATTCCGTCTTTCCGCACCTGACGGTGCTCGGCAACGTGCTGCTCGGCAAGGAATTTTCCGCGGCGCGCTACAAGGCCAGGCTCTTCGGCGCCGCACGCCGCAATGCGATCGAAGAAGCGCGACAGTTGATTGCCGAGGTAGGGCTCGCCGGTTCGGAGAACAAATATCCGGCCCAGCTTTCCGGCGGCATGCAGCAGCGCCTGGCCCTCGCCCAGGCGCTCATCATGAAGCCGAAGGTGCTGCTGCTCGATGAACCCTTCGGCGCGCTCGATCCCGGTATTCGCGCCGAGATCCACACGCTGATGAAGCGGCTCTGGCATGAAACGCAGATGACCGTCGTCATGGTCACCCATGACATGCGCGAAGCTTTCACGCTGGCCAACCGCGTCGTCGCCTTCGAACGCCGCCGCGACCGGGCGGAAGAGAAGGAGCGCTACGGCGCCACCATCACCAAGGATATTGCCATCTGGCCGCCGCGCCTCGCCGGGCAGCCATCGATCTTCAGCCCCGACCGGGACGGCCCGGTCTCTTCCCTGGGGCACAGCCGGGACGACCTGGCATCATCAGGAGAGACGCTATGATGCATGTGAGACGATCGCCCGAAGAAATTGCCGCCAATCGCGCGCGTTACGAGGAGCACCAGAAAAAGGGTCTGGAATTTGCGCCCAAGGCCCTGCCCGGTCCAAGCCCGCTGCCGGCGCCGGCCATCGAAGCTGCCGCGACCATCCATCAGGAGACCATACCGGGCGGCTGGTACTGGTCGACGAAACTCCGGCGCGGCGAGGCGATCCGCGTCGACCAGGGCGAAGGAAATTCCACCGTGGCGCTCGTCGCCTGGAATGCCGAGGATACGAGCGAGCGGATCAATCTCGTCGATACCGCCAAGGTCCAGTGGACGACGGCACTCGGCAAGGGGCGGGTGATCTTCTCCGATATGGGCCGCGTCATGTTCTCGATCATCGAGGATAGTTCCGGCGCCCATGACTGCCTGATGGGCGGCTCGACGGCCGCATCGAATGCCGCGAAATATCCGGGCGAGAAGACACGCAACACCCGCGACAACCTGATCCTCGTCGCTGTCAAGCTCGGCCTCGACAGGCGCGATATCCCCGGCATCCTCAACCTCTTCGCGCCCGTCCGCCTTGCCGAGGCCGGAGGTTTCGGCTGGCAGGGCAAGCGCTCCAACAGCGGCAATTATGTCGAACTGCGTGCGGAGATGGACATGCTGGTCGGCTTTTCCACCTGCCCGCATCCGCTTGACCCGGATCCGACCTACCAGCCGAAGCCCGTCGTCATCACCCGCTACAAGGCGGCAGTCCCGGCTGCCGATGATCTTTGCCGCGCGGCAACGGCCGAAGCCGTGCGCGGTTTCGAGAACAACGCCCTGATGCAGGCCTGAGGAGAAGACGATGTCCGATTTCATCCAGACCTCTCCTGCCCGTACTGTTCAGAATGCTGTGCAGGATCATTTCATTCCGGCCGAAGCCCCATGGTCCGGCGTGGTGCGCAAGGGCCAGACGATCCGCATCGAAGACAGTCTTGGCCAGCAGGCGATCGACACGCTCTTCTATCGTGCCGACGATTTCGCCGAGCGCTATTCCAATCAGGATACGATGCGCATGCAGGGCGCTGCCTATATCGGCATCGGCACGAAGATCATATCGAATGAAGGCAATGTGATGCTGACCATGACGGCTGACAGCTGCGGCCGCCATGACACGTCTGCCGGCGCCTGTTCCTGCGAGAGCAATACGGTGCGCTTCGGCCATGGCACGAAATACCTGCATGCCTGCCGCGACAACTTCGTCCTCGAGGTCAGCAAACACGGCATGGGCAAGCGCGACATCGTGCCCAACATCAATTTCTTCATGAACGTGCCGATCAAACCGAATGGCGAGATGACCATCGTCGATGGTATTTCGGCGCCTGGCGACTATGTCGAACTCGTCGCGGAAATGGACGTGCTCTGCGTCATCTCCAATTGCCCGCAGATCAACAACCCCTGTAACGGCTTCGATCCGACGCCGATCCGGGTGCTGATCTGGGACGGCGAGGACTGAGCATGTTCAAGAAAGTCCTGATCGCCAACCGGGGCGAAATCGCCGTGCGGGTTATCAAGACGCTGCGACGGATGGGCATTGCCTCCGTCGCGGTCTATTCCGATGCCGACCGCTTCGCCAAGCCCGCTATGATGGCGGATGAGGCGATCCGTCTCGGGCCGGCGCCGGCCAGCGAAAGCTATTTGAATGTCGACGCCGTCATTGCCGCCTGCAAGGCGACGGGGGCCGAGGCGGTGCATCCGGGCTACGGCTTCCTGTCGGAAAATATCGGCTTTGCCGAGCGCCTTGCCACCGAAGGCATCACCTTCATCGGCCCACGGCCCGAGCACCTCTCTGCCTTTGGGCTGAAGCATACGGCCCGCGAACTCGCCAAGGCGAGCGGCGTGCCGCTGTTGCCCGGCACGAGCCTGCTTTCGAGCGCCGATGAAGCGCTCGCTGCGGCCGAAGAAATCGGCTATCCCGTGATGCTGAAAAGCACGGCCGGCGGCGGCGGCATCGGCATGCAGCTCTGTGCCGATGCCGAAAGCCTGAAGGCGTCCTTCGAAAGCGTGCAGCGTACGGCGCGGGCAAGCTTCGGTGATGCACGCGTCTATATCGAGCGTTTCGTAGCCGCGGCCCGGCATGTCGAAGTGCAAATCTTCGGCAACGGCCAAGGCAAGGTCATCGCGCTCGGCGAGCGCGACTGCTCGCTGCAGCGGCGAAACCAGAAGGTGGTCGAGGAAACTCCCGCCCCCGGACTTTCGGCCGCGACCCGCGCCCGCCTGCATAAGTCGGCCGTCGATCTCGGTGCTGTGGTCTCCTACGAATCCGCCGGCACCGTGGAATTCATCTACGATCCCCTGCGCGAAGAATTCTACTTCCTCGAGGTCAACACCCGCCTGCAGGTCGAACACCCCGTCACCGAAGCTGTGTTCGGCATCGATCTTGTCGAATGGATGATCCGTCAGGCGGCCGGCGAGGACGTGCTCTCGGGCGCCGAGGCCCTGCAGCCGAAGGGAGCGGCGATCGAGGTGCGTGTCTATGCCGAGATGCCGCATGCCGATTTCCGCCCGAGCGCCGGCCTGCTGACGGAGGTGTCCTTCCCGCAAGATGGGCGCATCGACGGCTGGATCGAGACCGGCACGGAGGTCACGCCCTTCTACGATCCGATGCTCGCCAAGGTGATCGTGTCAGCCGAGGACCGAACGGCGGCGATCGAAAAGCTAAAGTCGGCACTTGGCGAAACATCGATATCGGGCATCGAAACCAACCTCGACTATCTCAGGGCCATCGCCAGCTCCGAGCTTCTGGCGAGCGGCAAGGTGGCGACGACGGCGCTACGTGATTTTTCCTTCGTGCCCGATGTCATCGAGGTGATCGCGCCGGGCGCGCAATCAAGCATCCAGGAACTGCCGGGCCGGCTTGGACTCTGGCATGTCGGCGTTCCGCCGAGCGGGCCGATGGATGAGCGCTCGTTCCGCCACGCCAATCGACTCGTCGGCAATGGCGATATGGTCGCAGCACTGGAGCTGACGGTTTCCGGCCCGATGCTGAAATTCCATACCGATACGACGGTTGCCCTTGCCGGCGCCAGGATGGCGATGAGCATCGACGGCGTGAATCTGCCGCATGGCAATGCGGTGAACGTCCGCGCCGGCCAGGTCCTCGCAATCGGCAGCATCGATGGACCGGGGCAGAGGGCCTACCTCGCCGTGGCGGGCGGTTTTGCCGCTCCCGTCGTGCTCGGCTCGCGCGCCGCCTTCGGTCTCGGCCAGTTCGGCGGCAACGCCACCGGCACGCTGAAGACCGGCCATGTGCTGCATCTTGCCCGTCAGGTGGCGGCCGAAGTGCCGAAGCCGGCGACGGAGCCGGCAGAGCTGACGCGCGAATGGCAGGTCGGCGTCGTCTACGGCCCGCATGGCGCGCCTGATTTCTTCCAGGACGGCGATATCGAGATGTTGTTTTCGACCAGCTACGAGGTGCATTTCAACAGTGCCCGCACCGGCGTGCGCCTGATCGGCCCCGCACCGAAATGGGCACGCAGCGATGGCGGCGAGGCTGGCCTCCATCCCTCAAACCTGCATGACAATGCCTATGCGATCGGGGCGATCGATTTTACCGGCGACATGCCGATCATTCTCGGTCCTGATGGTCCGAGCCTCGGCGGCTTCGTGTGCCCGGCGGTGATCGCACGCGACGAGCAATGGAAGATGGGGCAATTCAAGCCGGGTGATCGCATCCGCTTTCATCCCGTTGCTCGGTCCGAAGATCCGATTGCCGGTCCGGTCGTGCATCGGATGAAGGAAGAAACGGGCTCGCCTGTGATCGGCAAGCGCGACGACGGGCCGGTCTCGGTGCTCTACCGCCGCCAGGGTGATGACAATCTGCTGGTCGAATACGGGCCGATGACGCTTGATATCGCCCTGCGGCTGAGGGTGCATCTCTTGATGGAGGCCGTTTCGCAGGCCCGATTGCCCGGCATCATCGATCTCACCCCCGGCATCCGCTCGCTGCAGATCCATTATGACGGCTCGACGCTGACGCGCAAACGCCTGCTTGGCCTGCTGGCCGAAATCGAGACGAGTCTGCCCGCGGTCCAGGACGTCACCGTGCCGAGCCGCATCGTGCATCTGCCGCTTTCCTGGAACGATCCGGATGCGGAACTTGCGATGCGCAAATATCAGGAACTCGTGCGACCGAACGCGCCCTGGTGCCCCGACAACATCGAGTTCATCCGCCGCATCAATGGGCTGGCGGACGAACAGGCGGTGCGCAATATCGTCTTCGATGCGAGCTACCTCGTGCTCGGCCTCGGTGACGTCTATCTCGGTGCGCCGGTGGCGACCCCGGTCGACCCGCGCCATCGGCTGGTAACGACGAAGTACAATCCCGCCCGCACCTGGACGCCTGAAAATGCCGTCGGCATCGGCGGGGCCTATATGTGCATCTACGGCATGGAAGGACCCGGCGGCTATCAGCTTTTCGGGCGCACCATCCAAGTCTGGAATACCTGGCGCCAGACGCCGGTCTTTGCCAAGGGCAAGCCGTGGCTGCTCGACTTTTTCGATCAGATCCGCTTCTTCCCGGTCAGCCATCAAGAATTGGCGGAAGCCCGCAGCGCCTTTCCGCATGGCGGTTATCCCGTCAACATCGAGGAGACGGAATTTTCCTACGCCGCCTATGAGCAGGAATTGCAGGCGAATGCCGCCTCGATCGCGACCTTCAAGGCACGCCAGCAGGCCGCCTTCGACGCCGAACGCCAGCGCTGGAAGGAGGCGGGTCTCGACAGCTTCGTTACCGACGAAGGCACCGGCGGAAGCCCGGCAGGAGACATCCCTGAAGGCTGCTTCGGCGTTGCAAGCGCCGTACCCGGCAATATCTGGAAACTGCTGGTCGAGCCGGGCGCACCGGTCGCGGCCGGCGACACGCTTGCGATCATCGAATCCATGAAAATGGAAATCAACGTCACCGCACATGCGCCAGGCCGTGTCCGCGACCTGCGCGCCGGGCCCGGACGAAACGTCAAAGCGGGCGATATCATTGTTGTTCTGGAGGAGTGCTGACCCATGCTGCCGACCATTCTTGATCTGACCAGCCTTCGCGCAGCCTATGAGGCAGGCAAAAGCCCGCTCGATATTATTGAGATCGTCATTGCCCGTCGCAATGACGCAACGGATCCCGCTATCTTCATCACGCCGGCGCCTGATGAAGCCTTGCGGGCCGAGGCACGAGCTCTGATGGAACGGGCGCCTGATCCCAACAGCCTGCCGCTTTGGGGCATTCCCTTTGCGGTGAAAGACAATATCGACGTGGCGGGACTGCCGACGACAGCCGCCTGCCCTGCCTTTTCCTACCGGCCGGACAAGGACGCAACCGTCGTTGCGAGGCTGCGGGCTGCGGGCGCGATCGTAATCGGCAAGACCAATCTCGACCAGTTCGCCACCGGTCTTAACGGCACGCGCTCGCCCTACGGAGCCCCACGCTCGGTCTTCGACAAGAACTATGTGTCGGGCGGCTCGAGTTCCGGCTCGGCGGTTGCCGTCGCCTCTGGCCTGGCAAGCTTCGCGCTCGGCACTGACACGGCCGGCTCCGGTCGCGTGCCGGCGGCTTTCAACAATCTCGTCGGCATCAAACCGACTCCGGGGCTGGTGCCAAATGTCGGGGTCGTGCCGGCCTGCCGCAGCGTCGATGTCGTCACCATCTTTGCCCCGACGGTCGGCGACGGCGTCGCGATCCGCAAGGTGATGGAAGGTTACGATGCCGCCGATCCCTTCTCGCGCAAGGCCGTTCCAGCCAGCCTGCCAGCCTCCGGTCTGCGGATCGGTGTGCTCGACGGTGCCGAGCGGGAATTCTTCGGCAACAGGCAAGTCGAAGCTCTCTATGACGCCGCGATCGAAAGGGCGCGCGCGCTCGGCGCCACCATCGTTCCCTTCGACTATGCACCATTTCGGCAGGCAGCAGAGCTGCTCTACAACGGTCCCTGGGTCGCCGAGCGGCTGGCGGCGGTGAAGGATTTTCTGGCCACGAATGGCCCAGACTTCGATCCGACGGTTCGCACCATTATCGAGGGCGCGAAAGCCTATGACGCCGTCGCCGCTTTCGAAGGCAGATACAAGCTCGAGGCGCTGCGTCAGAAGACCCTGAAGGAATGGGAAAAGGCTGATATCCTGATGCTGCCGACCTCGCCGACCACCTACACGGTCGACGAGATGATGGCGGATCCGATTGTGAAAAACGGCCATTTCGGCCGGTACACCAACTTCGCCAATCTTCTCGGCTGCGCCGCGATCGCCGTTCCAGTCGGCTTCGACGCCGACGGTCATCTCCCGGCCGGCGTGACTCTGATTGGTCCGGCCTTTACCGATGACGCTCTCGGCCCCTTCGCCGATGCCATGCACCGTGCGGCGAACGCCGGCATGGGCAAGGACCGCCTCTCGGCAATCCCCGAGGCGATCCGCGTGCCGCCAGAAGATGATGGCTTGGTGCCGATCGTCGTCGTCGGGGCGCATCTGAGCGGCATGCCTCTCAACCACGAACTGACGCGGCCGGGCGGCAGGCGCATCAAATCCTGCCGTACTGCACCGGATTACCGCCTCTTCGTTCTGCCGGGCACCGTCCCGCCGAAGCCAGGCCTGATCCGTGAACCCGGTTTTGACGGCAAGGGTCTCGAAGTCGAGGTGTGGAAAGTCACTCCGGAGGCTTTCGGGCGCTTTGTCCAGAACATCCCGGCCCCGCTCGGCATCGGCAAGGTAACGCTCGATGACGGTTCCCAGATTCCCGGTTTTCTCTGCGAGGCTCATGCCATCGAAGGCGCGCGCGAAATCACGGAATTGGGGGGCTGGCGCGCCTACATCTCAGATCAAATGAAAAAAGCATGAAGCATCGTCTCAAAAAAATCCTGCTGGCGATACTTGCGGGCCTTGAGGCACGAAGTGCTTCAAGGCGGTTCGGCCACCGCAGGATTTCATGACAAGGCGGGGCCGAGACGATATCGCATTTGCTATAATTTTTGCTTCGACGCCTGAGGACGATCGCGAACAAGAAGTTCGCTGCGTTATAGACAAAGGCCAGCCGCTGCAGTCGCGGCGGCCATCGCTGTCCGCTTGTCGCAGACGACCTGCAAGATTTCAGGTGCCTCGCGCGCTCGGCTCTCCGGTTGTTGCAAACACCGCGCTCGCATCGCTGACCATCACAACGTGGGAATAAGCTGCCTGTGCGGCAGCGATGCCATCCGCTCGCATGACGGCCATCACGATCCGACCGTGTTCCTCGTAGGACCTTGCCAACCGACCGGGCAGCCGAAACTGCGCCCGCCGAAATGGGGCGAGCCGTGCCCGTGTCTGCGTCACCATCTCCAAGATGTGATCATTATGCGCCCCGCGATAAAGGCGGGTGTGGAATTCCGTGTTATGCACCGAATACTCCTCTTCCGCGCCGGCATGCACGAGCCTCATTGATGCCTTATGCTCCAGCTCCAGCGTGCGCCGCTCATCGACGGTCATACGCTCGGCCGAGAGCCTGGCGCAGATCGCTTCGAGTTCAGCCATCGCCTCGAACATCGAATGCAGATAAGTTTCGGTGACGGTGGTGACGACGGCGCTGCGGTTCGGCTCCCGGTCGACAAGCCCCATCGCCCCGAGTTCACGGAGCGCCTCGCGCACCGGTGTGCGCGACACTTCGAAACGAGCAGCCAGCGAGACCTCATCAAGCTTCTCGCCCGGCAGCATCTGTCCGGTTACGATCATGTCCGCGATCGCACGTACCATCTGCTCGACGGTCGTCCCTGCTCTGATGATTTCTCTGCGCCTGGCTTGCTTCAAGGAATGATTCTACACCGTTCTGATTGCATACACATGCCCGCTCAAGCTGGCAAAGTCAAACATCAGTATATATGATTGATGTATCTATCAAAAATGTATTCTTGGCCATCGGATTCCCAGCACCTTTCAGTCAAACGAGGCAGATGTCGGGCGATTTTATAGGCTGTGCATATTTTTTCATCTAATTTTAAGATGAAATTGCATGCACTTCTCGGGCACCGGCCGGAACCATCACAATTTCACACATAGAATCAATACACTAAAATCTGGCATGACCATTGCATACACTTTTCTGTAACCAATCGAAAACGGCAAAACCGCCGTCAGGGGAGCATTCCGATGACCAGACTCCTTTCCATGAAACGACGTCATTTTCTTCAGGCTTCCGCCGCCGCCACTCTCGTCGGCGCGGCGCCCGGTCTCCTCTCCTCCCGCGCGCTCGCGCAGGCGGCCCTGACCGTCGGCTTCGTCTATGTCGGTCCCAAGGATGACTATGGCTACAACCAGGCGCATGCAGAGGGTGCTGCCGCCGTCAAGGCGGTGCCCGGCGTCACCGTCGTCGAGGAAGAGAACGTGCCCGAGACGGTGGACGTTCAGAAGACGATGGAATCGATGATCAATCTCGATGGCGCCACCCTGCTCTTCCCGACCTCCTTCGGCTATTTCGATCCGCATATGCTGGCCATGGCCGCCAAATATCCCGATATCCAGTTCCGCCATTGCGGCGGGCTCTGGCAGGAGGGCAAGCATCCGGCCAATACCGGCTCCTATTTCGGTTATATTTTCCAGGGGCAGTATCTGAACGGCATCGCGGCCGGCCATGCAACGAAGAGCAAGAAGATCGGTTTTGTCGCCGCCAAGCCGATCCCGCAGGTGCTGCAGAACATCAATGCCTTCCTGCTCGGCGCACGCGCAGTCGATCCGACCATTACCTGCCAGGTGATTTTCACCGGCGAATGGTCGCTTGCGGTCAAGGAGGCGGAAGCCACCAACGCGCTGGTCGATCAGGGCGCGGACGTCATCACCTGCCATGTCGATAGTCCAAAGGTGGTCGTCGAAACCGCCGCCGGCCGCAGCGCCTTCGTCTGCGGCTACCACGCCAATCAGGGCCCGCTTGCGCCGGAGAAATACCTCACGGGCGCCGAATGGGCCTGGGGGAATGTCTATAGCGACTTCGTCAAGAAGGCCCAGGCCGGCGAAAAGCTCGGCAATTTCGTGCGCGGCGGCCTGAAGGACGGTTTCGTTAAGATGAGCGCGCTCGGCCCCAGTGTTCCCGAGGCAGGCCGCAAGGCATTCGAGGCGACGCATGCCGAAATGATGAAGGGCGGCTTCTCGGTCTTCAAGGGGCCGCTGAAGGATAACAAGGGCAACACCGTCGTCACGGCCGACAAGAGCTACGCGGAAGACGCAATCGAGCTCGAAAGCATGAACTATCTGGTCGAGGGTGTCGTCGGGTCGACCGCGTAAACCGCGTGAGGGAGAAGCGCCATGACCATTCAGGCCAATGATCCCGCAATGCCAGTAGCTTCCGACAACCCAGCCGCGCTGCGTCCCCTGCTCGAATGGATCGCACGCAGGGCGGAACCTGTGGTCATCGGCCTTGCGGCCATCCTGATCGGGCTCGGGCTCTTCTCCCTCTTCATCCTGGCGGTCGGCAAATCGCCGACCATGCTCTTCCAGCTCATGTATACCGGCGGCTTCGGCAGCTGGTTTTCGGTGCAGAACAGCTTAAGCCGTGCCGCACCCCTTCTCCTGACGGCACTCTGCGTCGCCCTGCCCGCCCGCCTCGGCCTCGTCATCATCGGCGGGGAAGGAGCGGTCGTGCTGGGCGGCGTTGCCGCCGCAGCCATGGCCATGCCGCTTGTCGGCGCGGCCCCCGTGTTTCCCGCTCTTGTTCTGATGGCGATTGCCGCCATGGTCGTCGGCGGCATCTGGATCGGCTTTGCCGGCTTCCTGCGCCATTACCGCGGCGTCAACGAAACCATTTCTTCGCTGCTGCTCTCCTATATCGCAATCGCTCTGATGAATCAGTTCGTCGAGGGGCCGCTACGCGATCCGGCCAGTCTCAACAAGCCCTCGACCAAGCCGCTGCCGCCCGAATACATGCTCGGCAACATTCCCGGCATGGATGTGCATTGGGGCCTCGTGATCGGCATCCTCGCCTGCATCCTCTTCTGGATATTGATCGAGGTGACGAGCTTCGGTTTTGCGGCACGCATCGCCGGCGGCAATGTGCGCGCCGCCCAGATCCAAGGTCTGCCGGTCGGCAGGCTGATCGCAAGCTTTTCCGCGATCGCCGGCAGCTTCGCAGGTCTTGCCGGCATGATCGAGGTCGTGGCCGTCCAGGGGAGCGCCAATGCCTCGCTCGCCGCGGGTTATGGCTATACGGGCATCCTCGTCGCCTTCCTCGCCCGCCACAATCCGCTGGCGATCATCCCGGTCGCGATCCTGCTCGGGGGCATCGATGCTTCCGGCGGCCTCATCCAGCGCCGCATGGGCCTGCCCGATGCCACCGTGCTGGTGCTGCAGGGTACGCTCTTCATCATCATCCTCTTCTGCGAGACCTTCTACGGGCGCTTCAAGATCTTCAATCCCGACCTCTGGAAAAGGAGCCTCTGATGGAAGAGACGGGCATCGGCATCTGGGGCGTGCCGCTCGCGATCCTGGCGGGCGCCATCCGCGTATCCACCCCCTTCATCTTCGTCAGCCTCGGCGAGACGATCACCGAGCGCTCCGGCCGCATCAATCTCGGCCTGGAAGGGACGCTCGTCTTCGGTGCGATGACGGCCTACGCCGTAGCCGTCATGACCAACTCGCCCTGGCTCGGCGTGCTCGCTGCCATGGCGACCGGCGCCATCTTCGGTCTCGTTCACGGCTGGATCTGCAAATGGCCGAAGGTGAACGACATCGCGATCGGCATCGCCATGATGCAGTTCGGCCTGGGCCTCGCCTTCTTCCTCGGCAAGTCCTTCATTCAGCCTGCAGCGCCGCATCTGCCGTCGATTCCCTTCGGTTTCTGGTCGAGCCTGCCGCAGATCCAGGCAGCGCTGAACATCAATGTTCTCTTCATCCTGGGGGCCTTGCTGGCCTTCACCCTCTGGTGGGCCTTCCGGAATACCCGGCTGGGCCTCATCCTGCGCGTCGTCGGTGACAGCACGGATGCGGCGCGCGCCATGGGCATCAATCCGGATCAGGTGCGCCTGCTGGCCACTGCCGTCGGCGGGTCGCTGGCGGCGATCGGCGGCGCCTACCTATCGCTCTATTATCCCGGATCGTGGAACGAGGGCATTTCTTCAGGCCAAGGCTTGATGGCCGTCGCACTCGTCATCTTCGCCCGCTGGAACCCGATCGGCTGCTTCCTCGCCGCGCTGCTATTCGGCGGCGCCGGTGCGCTCGGGCCGGCGTTGCAATCGATCGGCGTGACCCAGGGCTATTACCTCTTCTATGCTGCCCCCTACGTGCTCACCCTCGTCATCATGATCGCGACCTCATCACCCACCCGTTCGCTTGCCGGCGCGCCTGGCGCGCTTTCCCTCACGAAATGAGCCCGAACGACATGGGCCTGAAAGGAGCCAAACCATGAACGGCCTCGGCGGTTTGAACAAATCGGAACACGGCGTCGGAATTGGCCTCGTCCAACTGCAGCTTCCCGTCACGGCCACGAGGCAAGACCTTGCCCGCCAGACACAGGCGATCGTCGATCTCGTCGGCAAGGCGCGGCGCAACCAGCCCGGCATGGATCTGGTCGTCTTTCCGGAATATGCGCTGCACGGCCTGTCGATGGATATCAATCCGGAGATCATGTGCACGCTCGATGGGCCGGAGGTCTCTGCCTTCAAGAAAGCCTGCAGGGACAACACCATCTGGGGCTGCTTCTCGATCATGGAGTTGAACCCGGAGGGCGCGCCCTATAATTCCGGTTTAATCATCGACGATAAGGGCGACCTCAAGCTCTATTACCGCAAGATGCATCCCTGGGTGCCGGTCGAACCATGGGAGCCAGGCAATGTCGGTATTCCCGTCATCGACGGCCCGAAGGGAGCCAAGCTCGCGCTCATTATCTGCCATGACGGCATGTTCCCGGAGATGGCGCGGGAATGCGCCTATAAGGGTGCGGAAATCATGATCCGCACGGCCGGCTATACAGCGCCGATCCGCGAAGCGTGGCGCTTCACCAACCAGTCGAACGCCTTCTGCAATCTCATGGTTACAGCGAGCGTCTGCATGTGCGGCTCCGACGGCACGTTCGACTCGATGGGCGAAGGCATGATCTGCAATTTCGACGGCTCGATCATCGCTCACGGCACGTCCGGCCGCGTCAATGAGATCATCACGGCCGAAGTGCGACCGGATCTTGTGCGCGAGGCGCGGCTCGGCTGGAGTGTGGAAAACAACATCTACCAATTCGGTCATCGCGGCTATGTCGCCGTCGCCGGCGGGGCTGATGATGCACCCTATACCTACATGCACGATCTCATCGTCGGCAAATACCACCTCCCCTGGGAGGATCAGGTGAAGGTCACGGACGGTACTTCCTGCGGCTTCGACAAGCCGACGCGCCGCTATGGCGAAACGTTCAAACTCGCGGGTGAATAGGAGAAAAGCGATGGACGCCATGGTCGAAACCAAAGGACATTATATCGACGCCGATCCCTATGCCTGGCCTTATAACGGCGCCCTGCGTGCGGACAATACCGCTCTCATCATCATCGACATGCAGACGGATTTCTGCGGCAAGGGCGGCTATGTCGACCACATGGGATACGACCTGTCCCTGGTCCAGGCGCCTATCGAGCCCATCAAGAAGGTGTTGGCCGCCATGCGCGCGAAGGGCTATCACATCATCCACACCCGCGAGGGTCATCGGCCTGATCTCGCCGACCTGCCGGCCAACAAGCGCTGGCGTTCACAGCGGATCGGCGCAGGCATAGGCGATCCAGGCCCGTGCGGGCGCATCCTCACACGCGGCGAGCCGGGCTGGGACATCATCCCGGAACTCTATCCGATCGAAGGCGAGGCGATCATCGACAAGCCCGGCAAGGGCTCCTTCTGCGCCACCGATCTGGAACTGATCCTCAACCGGAAGCGTATTGAAAACATCATCCTCACAGGCATCACGACGGATGTCTGCGTGTCCACCACCATGCGCGAGGCCAATGATCGCGGCTTCGAATGCCTGCTGCTGGAAGACTGCTGCGGCGCGACCGACTACGGCAACCATCTCGCCGCGATCAAGATGGTGAAAATGCAGGGCGGCGTCTTCGGCTCGGTTTCCAATTCCGCAACGCTCGTGAGCCAGCTGCCATGAGCACGATCCGCGACACCCCGCTCCCGCAACCCGGCAAGGCCGTCGGCATCGACACGATCGACATGACGATGCGCTTCGGCAGCTTCACCGCGCTTGACCATGTCTCGATCAAGGTGCCGTCCGGCAGTTTCCACGCCCTGCTCGGCGAGAACGGCGCCGGCAAGTCGACGCTCGTCAAATGCATCATGGGCTTTTATCACGCCACGGCAGGTTCTCTCTCCATCGATGGTCGCGAAGTGGCGATCTCCTCTCCCAAGGACGCGGCGACCTATGGCCTCGGCATGGTCTATCAACACTTCACGCTGGTCCCGTCGCTGACGGGTGCCGAAAACCTCGTCATCAGCCGCGCTGAAGTCCCTGCCATCATCAACTGGGCGAAGGAGCGGAAGGATCTCGCCGCCTTCATGGAGCGCATGCCCTTCCAGATTTCGCTGGACCGCCCGGTGAGCGAACTGGCCGCCGGCGAGAAACAGAAGCTCGAGATCGTCAAGCAGCTCTATCTCGGCCGCTCCTTTCTGGTCCTCGACGAGCCGACCTCGGTGCTGACGCCCGCAGAAGCCGACGAGATGCTCGGCCTCGTGCGCGGGATGACGGAGCGCGGCGAACTGACCGTGCTGATGATCTCCCACAAGTTCCATGAGGTGACGAAGTTTGCCAATGCCGTATCGATTCTGCGACGCGGCAAGCTTGTCGGCTCTGGAAAAGTTGGGGAAGTCTCCACGGCCGAGATGGCGACGATGATGATCGGCGACGTCAAGCTCGCCGAGCTCGACAGCCGCGTTCCCACCCCGCAGAGCGTCAAGCCGGTCCTCAAGGTCGAGCAGGTCAAGGCGCCTGACCGCTCGGGTCTCAAGACCATCCAAATCGACGAGCTCATGGTTCACGCCGGCGAGATCGTCGGCATCGCCGGGATATCAGGAAATGGCCAGAAGGAATTGACCGAAATCCTCGCCGGCCAGCGCCCGACGGAGACCGGCCGCGTTATCGTCAACGGCGACGCCTACCGCGCGACACGGCCCGAGACGCGCAAGAACAATGTCCGTTTTATTCCCGAGGAGCCGCTGCAGAATGCCTGTGCGCCGCGCATGACGGTCAGCGAAAATCTCGCCTTTCGAACGTTTGACCTCAAAGCAGACGGCAAGGACGCGATCTGGCTGAACAAGGGCAAGATGAGGAAGCGCGCCGCGGCGCTGATTTCCGATTTCAAGGTGAAGACGGCTTCCTCCTCATCACCGATCGCTGCACTTTCCGGCGGCAATGTGCAGCGCGCCGTGCTTGCCCGCGAACTCACCGGCAAGGTGGATCTGCTCATCGTCTCGAACCCGAGCTTCGGCCTAGATTTCTCGGCCGTCGCCGAAATCCGCGCCCGCATCATGAAAGCGCGCAATGCTGGCGCTGCCGTTTTGCTGCTCTCCGAGGACCTCGACGAGCTGCTGGAGATGTCCGATCGCATCATGGTGATTTCCGAAGGTAGGCTGGTCTACGAAACGCCGGCCCGCTCAGCCGACATCGGCGTGATCGGCGCCCATATGGCGGGGCATCACTGATGGCGGAGATCAAGGCAGAACCCTTCGCCTTTCCGGTGAAGCACGACCAGCTCGCCCTGATCGTCATCGACATGCAGCGTGATTTCGCCGAGCCCGGCGGCTTCGGCGCCAGCCTCGGCAATGATGTCAGCCGCATCACCAGGATCGTGCCCGATGTCAAACGACTCGTTCAGGGCTTTCGTTATGCGGGGCTGCCGGTCATTCACACGATGGAATGCCATCGGCCCGATCTTTCGGATCTGCCGCCGGCGAAACGCGACCGCGGCAATCCGACACTCAGGATCGGCGACGAAGGCCCCATGGGCCGCATCCTCATCTCCGGCGAGCCCGGCACAGCAATTCTGCCGGAGCTTGCTCCGGTCAAAGGCGAGGTCGTCATCGAAAAACCGGGCAAGGGCGCCTTCTATGCGACCGAGCTCGGCGAAGTGCTGCAGCAGAAAGGTATCAAACAGCTGGTTTTCGCAGGCGTGACTACCGAAGTCTGCGTGCAGACCACCATGCGTGAGGCCAACGACCGCGGCTATGAATGCCTGCTCGCCGAGGAGGCCACGGAAAGCTATTTTCCGGAGTTCAAGGCCGCAGCCATCGCCATGATCCGCGCCCAGGGTGCAATCGTCGGCTGGACGGCTCATGTCGACGCCATATTGGAAAGCATCGCCCATGCCTGAAACAACCCGCGAATTGCTGACCTCAGGTGGCTGGAAGGATCTCGAGTTCGGCCCCTTCCGCGATCAGGTGACGATCCACTGGATCCGACCCTTTGAGGGTGATCAGCCAGGAGTAGCGCTGCTGAAATATGAAGCCGGCGCCGGCGTTCCCCGCCACCGGCATGAGGGGCTCGAAACAATTCTCGTGCTCGACGGCGTGCAATCGGATGAAGCGGGCGATTACGGCCGCGGCAGCTACATTGTCAACGGGCCCGGCACCGAGCACTCGGTCTGGAGCGAAACCGGCTGCGTCGTCCTCATCCAGTGGGACCGGCCCGTCAGAATACTGGAAGAGAAAACAGTATGAAGCAAACGATACCACCGCGCGGCCGGGATTGGCAGATCGATGGAGTTGATAAAACTTCCGCTTCCAGTTCCAGCCCCCTTAGAATGACTTGCAGTCGAGCAGATTCGAACTGTCGTTAAACGGACATCTCGCATCATCACCGGTTAGCGCATTCCAAACGACATAGTGCAGTTTATCGGCGCCGCCTATTTCTGCTCCGCCTTTCCCGACGGCTTAGTGGCTGCCTCTACAGCGCCGCCCTGCAAATCCGCCTCGTCCCCGACAATGGCGGCGGCCTCGTCGAGCAGGACGTCCTTCGCCTTCTTGCGGGCATTTTCCATGGCGATATCGGCGCTCAGGCTGCGCTCATCCGCCTGCAGGCCGTCGTCGCCGGCAAGATCGTCGCCATCGCCGGCTTCGGCGCGCGCCTTGAACCGTGCTTCCCGGGCGGCCGCTTCCTTGCGGCGTTCGGCTTCGTTCAGGGAAACGACGCCCTTGTCGCGCTGCGCCTTCAGATCGGCGATGTCCTGCAGCAGACGCTGGAAATCCTGATCGCCCTTGACCCGCGCATCATGGCGGCTCTGCAAAGCCGGCAGCAATGCCGTAACATCACCTTCCGGCGCATATTTCGCCGGCTTGATCTCCGCCCATGGCAGGGCATTGTCATAACTGGTCTCGCCGAAGTTCGCCAGATCCGACAGTCCCGGCAGGCTGATATCGGGGGTAACGCCGCGCAGCTGCGTCGTGCCGCCGTTGATCCGGAAAAACTGGGCGATCGTCACCTTCAGCTCGCCGAATTCGGGTTTGCTGTTGTGGACCACCTGGTCGAGATCGACGACCGTCTGAACCGTGCCCTTGCCGAAACTGGGCTCGCCGATGATCACGCCGCGGCCGTAATCCTGGATTGCCGCGGCAAAAATCTCCGAAGCCGAAGCCGAGCCGCGGTTGATCAGAACGCCCAATGGGCCCGTCCAGGCAGGCGTTTTTAGGTCGGCGCTCTTGACCTCGATCTTGCCGTTGCCGGCGCGCTGCTGAACGACCGGGCCCTTGCCGATGAAGAGGCCGGTGAGATCGATCGCCTCATCAAGCGAACCGCCGCCATTGTTGCGAAGATCGATGAGAACGCCGTCGACCTTTTCCTCGCTCAGTTCGCCGAGAAGCTTGGCGACATCGCGGCTGGCGCTCTTGTAATCGTTGTCGCCCTTGTTCTTGGCTTCAAAATCCTCATAAAAGACCGGCAGGGTGATGATGCCGATCTTGCGGGTGGTCTCGCCCGCCTTCACCGACAGCACGGTCTTCCTGGCGGCCTGCTTGTCGAGGCTGATCTTGTCGCGCACCAGGCTGACGACGCGATGCACGCCGTCGGCGCCGGCATCGGCCGGCAGGATGTCGAGCCGCACCACCGAGCCTTTCTTGCCGCGGATCATCTGCACGACCTCATCGAGACGAGTGCCCACCACTTCCTTGATCGGCCCGTCCTTGCCCTGGCCGACGCCAGTGATGCGGTCGCCGACGGCGAGCTTGCCGGAGAGCTGCGCCGGCCCGCCAGGCACGAGTTCGCGGATCGTCGTATAATCGTCCCGCTCCTGCAGAACCGCGCCGATGCCGAACAGCGACAGCTTCATCGAGACGTTGAAATCGGCCGAAGCAGTCGCACCGAAATAATCCGTGTGCGGGTCGATCGAATTCGAATAGGCGTCCATGAAGGACTGGAAGACGTCGTCGCTCTTGAACTTGTAAGCGCGCTCGAGCGTGTTCTCATAGCGTTTGTCGAGCGTCTCGCGAATGGCCGCATCGTCCTTGCCGCCGAGCTTCAGCCGCAGCCAGTCGTTCTTGACGCGCTTGCGCCAGAGGTCATTGCTTTCGGCTTCCGACTGCGGCCAGGGCGCCTTGTCGCGCAGCACCGCATAATCTTCCTTGCCGCTGAAGTCGAAGCCCTGCTTGAGCAGGCTACGCGCATAGGTCATGCGGTCGACGACGCGCCGTTCATAGGCGTTGAAGATGGCAAAGGGGATCTTCAGGTCCTGCCGCTCGATGGCGTCGTCTATCTCGTTGCGGTCAGCCATGAACTTGTCGATGTCGGCCTGCAGGAAGAGCATGCGGTCGGGATCAAGCGACTTGATGAACTGATCCATCACCCTCGCCGAGAGAGCATCGTCGAGCGGAACCGGCTTGTAGCTGTATCGCGACAGAAATTGCGCGCTCAATTCAGCCGCCTGGGCCTGCCGCGTCAGCGGCTTCAAGACGGGTGGCGCTGCGACCTCGGCATAGGCGGACGGGGCGAGTGCAAGAAATGCACCGAGAAAAACATAGGCTATGCGCATTCAGTCTTGATCCAATTCTTAAGGCCGAGGGTGGATGTATGAACTAAGTGAGGCAATTGTGGTTTTTTGGCAAGCAGGTGAGAATTGTTGGCCGGCGAAGCCAGAAAAAACGATCCGGCAATGAATATTGCGACGGCGGGCAAGCCCGCACCCCCCTGCGCTCGCAAAGTTTGGGTTGACCGCTTTCGGCGGCGAGGCGACAGTTGAGCAGCAGCAAGGCAGGAGGAACATGATGGACGAGCAAGACCGCTGGCGCCAGATGGCGAGCGCACCGAGAGACGGCAGCCGCATCCTGGTGACGATCCGAGCATCCGAACAGGGGCCGGCGGAAGTCGACCTCGCCTACTGGTCGCATGGCGATCAGTTCGGCGGAGAAGGCTGGCGCGCCTCGGATTCTTCGCCCGGGCACATCATCGAATATGCCGAGCCGGAGTTGAAATGCTGGATGCCGATGCCCTCTGCCAATCGCGCCTCGATGCCCTCGCCCTGGGAAGGCGAAGACGAACAGCAGCTCGACGGGTCGGGGATTTAAGGAGCCAGACAGTTCTCCGAACGAACACAGCAGCTACAACACCACGGCAGTCCCGAGGTGGTCTGCTCCGCAGTGCATGACACGGCCGAGGGAGCGAAGGAAGGCTCCAGGCCATGCGCCTCTTTTGAGCCGCGGCCATCGTCAGGCCCCTCCGCTGGAGATCAGGGTTTCGCGCGCGGTGCGGAATGCGTCCTGCAGTGCCTTGTGGTTTCCGAGGCCTTCGAGGGCATAGCTGTTGAGAAACTGACGCGCGGCGAACAGTTTGCGGTCGACGGGGCTTAGTTCGGCCTCGTCGCAGACCTCTTGCCAGCGTTCGGCGATGGTCGTGATCTGGTGTTCGATAAGCGCGCCGGCTTCCGCCTCTTTCAGGTGATAGTCGGGCGCGGCAGCGAGCAAGGTGGAGAGCGTGCTGGCGCGGCTCTCACCCTTGATCAGCATCGCCTGCGTGGCTTCGTTGCCTGTGCGGCCTTGCGGGCAGATGTCATAAGCGGGGGTCAGGGTCAGCCATTTGCCGTCCCAGAACGCCGCATGGTTGCGGGCATGGTCGTCGGTGTTCCCGCACAATACGTTGAAGCAAATCCGCCCGTAGAGCTCCTTGAGCGTTTCCTTCGGATCTGTAAAGCGGTGGCGGATCAATTCGGCGAGGTCTTCGTAGGAGGCGTAGCGGGCCATCATCTCATCAAGGCCCAGCATGGTCAGGGCCGAGACCATGGCGTGGCGCGTCCAGCCGTTTTTGGTGTGGCTGCGGTCGAAGCGCTCGATCAGCAGCACGTCCTTTTGCGCGGCACGGGTCATGGATATTGAAGCGGCGTTGAGACCGCACGCAGTCGCCAGCTTCATCGCGATGAACTCGGCCTTCACAACGCTGTAGGTGTCGTTGGTCGCCGAGAATTTCGCGATGAACTTCTTCGTGTCGTCGTCGATTAGCGCCTTTGGACGCGCGCCACCGATCGAGGTGCCGTGATTAAGGGCCTGGTCGAGTGCCGAAGTAAGAGGGACGCCTTTTTCGATGAGTTCAGCCGCTTCGAGGAGTTCGTCGAGCGAAGCTTGCGCAGTAAGGCGGGGGACGTACTCCGTGGCCGATGCCTGAAAGTCGAGGGCGCCAATCCGGTCGGAGCCTGACTGGAGCAGGAAGGTCAACTCGCTGATCTCCGGCACGCCGGCAGCGTCGGGTTTCTTACCCGTCAGCCTGTTGATGATGACACGGCGGCCCCAGGCGTCCGGCGAGCCGTCGCGAATGCAGCTTGCCATTTGCAGGCCGTTGATAGGCGCAATGACGCCTTCCTGAAGCGGCAGTTCCGGCTCATAGATGGAAATAGCGTTGTTCCGGCGGCGGTAGCTGGCGCCGTAGGTATAGAGCAGGCGCTCGCCATCCTGGTCGAGGCGGCCGGCCACGACTGGTTCCGTCGCCCCCGGCAGCCACATCCAGACAAAGGATTTGGTAGCGTCCGCCTTAGAAGTCATCATCGACCTCCTTCACACTGTGGCGGACGCTCTTCGGCATCAGGGTCAGTTTTTCGTCAAGGCGGGCGTTGTGCAGGTGGAGAGTGCGTTCGTCATAGTCGAACAGGCGCACACCAACGATTGAGGCGACTTCGAATACGATGCCGATCTCCGGGCCCGGCGCGCCTTTTTCGATGCTGGACAGCGTCGTGCGGCTGATGCCGGCGCGGTTGGCTAGTTCCTGTGCGGTCAGGCCGCGCTCGGCGCGGCCGACGCGGATCAGCTTGCCGAGCAGGGTGAGCGCCTGGTGCGTGACTCTGGAGTAGCTTCTCTGACGGGGCACGATTATACCGCTTTGTTCATTTAACTGGACGTGAGGCCATGTCATGTCCAGAATTTTGTACATTTTGCTATGCGGGTGGCGTCTTGTCAAGATTGTTCATTTGATTGGTCACAAAGGCGGCTCGCGGCCATAATTTTGAACATCAGGTGCCGGGCCGCGGCGGTGCGATAGAGTGGAGGGGCGGTTTGGGACGGTGGTGCCAGGCCAATGGGGCGAAATCTGCGGGGCGGCCGCGTGGACGGCGTCACCTCGATCTCAGCGCTGCGATACGCCTCGGCCTGACCCTTCCAGCGTTCGATCCGCTCGATGCAGCGCGGCGCCATCGTCAATGTCAGCGTGCCGCCAACCGTTGCGGTCACGCCCGACGAACAGATCTGGCTAAAATTCGATCAGGAGCGGATGCATCTGTTTGACGGCGAAACGGAAATGGCGCTGAAGGCCAACTGAGACCAAGCGGATGTGAGACGAGGGCGTGGGTGACGAAGCTTAAAATCACGGCGATCAAGCCCTATCCTGTATGGGTCGGGACGCGCAACCAGATGCTGGTCAAGGTCGTGACCGACAGTGGCATCTTCGGTTGGGGCGAGAGCGGCTTGAGCGGTCGGGAGAAGGCCGTGGCCGGCGCGATCGAGCACTATCGCGAGTTTCTCATCGGTCGCACCCGATGCAGATCGGTCGGATCTGGCAGGAGCTTTATCGCAGCCAATATTTCGAAGGCGGGCGCGTTCTGCAGGCGGCGATTTCCGCTATCGACATTGCCCTGCACGACATCAAGGGCAAGGCGCTGGGCGTACCGGTCTATGACCTGCTGGGCGGCAAGCAGCGCGACCGTATTCCGACCCTCGCCTCGACAGGCGACGAGGCCGAGGGCGATGTTGCCATCGAACGAGCCCGCGAACTGCGCGCAGAGGGGTGGCAGGCGATACGCTTCTTCCCCATCGGGCAAAGCAGCAACGATATCTTTGAGCCGCGAGAGTCGATCGGCGCCACCGCACGGATGCTGAACAGGGCGCGCGACGCGCTCGGCGACGAGGTCGTCCTCGGCATCGACTACCATCATCGGCTATCGGTGGCAGAGGCGGCGAGCTTCTGCAACAAGCTCGGCCGTGGCGTGCTTGATTTCCTCGAGGAGCCGATACGAGACGAAACGCCGGAGGCATACGAATCTCTGCGCACTATGACCGACATCCCGTTTGCCATTGGGGAGGAATTTGCCAGCAAGTGGCAGTTCCTGCCCTATATCGAGCGCGGCATCCATCAGTTCAACCGGCTTGATGTCTGTAACGTTGGCGGGCTCACTGAAGCGATGAAGGTCGCTGGTTGGAGCGAGGCGCACTATGTGGATCTGATGCCACACAATTCCCTTGGTCCAGTCTGCACGGCCGCAACAATCCATCTTGCCTCGGCGGTACCAAATTTCGCCTGGCTCGAGACCAGGGCGCCCGAAGCGAAGCTCGGCTTCGACAATTCCGACTTCTTCCCCGTGCAACCGCGGCTCGACGGCCCCTACTATCCGGTCAGCGATCTGCCGGGCCTCGGCGTCGAGGTCAACGAAGAAGCGATTAAGGCGGAGAGCTTTCGTTTCTGGGAAGCGCCGCACCTGAAGCGCCGCGACGGTTCTGTCACCAACTGGTAGTTTCATCCACCGGAGCCTAAAATGACGCATACGCCCGATATTACGCGACCTCCCAGAGACATGATCGACGCACTGAAGGAGATCGGCGCCGCGACCATTGCCGGTACGCTCGGCCATATGGGCTTCCGCAATCCGCATATGGTCGGCCCGGTATCGCAGAGCCGCGGGAAGTCGATCGTCGGCCCGGCGCTGACGCTTCAGTTCCTACCGCAGCGGCCGGACCTTTTCACCGAGGGAGAATATGCAGATCCGGAGACGCAGCTGCACCGACACGTGCTCTATCACGTGCAGGAGGGCGATGTGGTCGTGGTCGACGCGCGCGGCGACATGAGCTCGGGCGTCTTCGGCGATATGATGTCGACCTATTGCAAAGGCAGAGGCGGCGCTGGCATCGTGATCGATGGGTGCATGCGCGATCGCCCCAATGTCGAGAAGCTCGATCTCTCTTTGTGGCTGCGCGGCTGGACGCCCAACTACCATGTGCAGACCAGCATCTATCCGAACGCCGTCAACGTTCCGATTGCCTGCGGAGGTGTCACGGTGATCCCCGGAGATATCATCGTCGCCGACGATGATGGGGTGGTGATGCTTCCAGTCGCAATGGCACCGAAGGTAATCGAAGAATCGCAAAAGCATCACGATTGGGAGGAGTTCTCGCGAGCCAAGCTTATGGAGGGCGGGTCGTTGCAGCGCTACTATCCGCTGCATGACGATGCCCGCACAGAGTACGAAGAGTGGCGCAAAGGAAACCGCCCGGGAACAATCTAGACAACGGATTGCTCCAGAAGGCGACGAACTTTGTGAGGCGTCGCCCTGCGGAATAGGCACTGCGTCGCATTCGCCCTCGGCGCGGGGCTGATGCGGTTTAGGTGTTCGCAACCGCACCAAATGCGTACATTGCGATCCGACTTCGCTGTGAAAGTCAGCTGTCGGTATCGCCGCTCAGCCGTTGGGCTCTTGGCTAGTGAATCTTGATTAATTGCCCCCCATCATAAAACGCTTTAGTTTTACTCGGAGGGTGCCTCGACGAGACGGAACGTCCTCGGCTTCGCAGCGCCGTCGGCGGTTACCGCACCAATTCCAGGTGCCGTTCGACGACACAATCTACGAGGAGACGAGCGATGGGCGCGACGACGCCGGACAACATCATGCAGCTTGGCATGGGGTTCTGGGCCTCCAAAGCCATGCTCAGCGCCGTCGAGCTCGGCGTCTTCACCGAGCTCGCAGCCGGCCCGGCCGACCTGAGCGACCTGCAGGCCAGGCTGAAACTGCATCCCCGTTCGGCCCGCGACTTCCTCGATGCCCTGGTGGCCCTGAAGCTGCTCGAACGCGAGGACGGCCGCTATCGCAATGCCATCGATGCGGAACTCTTCCTCGACAAGGCGAAGCCATCCTATATCGGCGGCATCCTCGAAATGGCCAATGCCCGGCTATACGGTTTCTGGGGCTCGCTTACCGAAGCCCTGCAGACCGGAGAGCCGCAGAACGAAGCCAAGTACAGCGAGGACCTCTTTGCTGCGATATACGCGGAACCGGCACGGCTGCGCGGGTTCCTCGAGGCGATGAGCGGGATCAGCGCCGGTCCGGCGCAGGCGATCGCCGCCAAGTTCGACTGGTCGAAATACACGACCTTCGCCGATGTGGGCGCGGCGCAAGGAATGGTGCCGGTGGTGATCGCCCGAGCCCATCCGCATCTCCGGGGACTCGGCTTCGACCTCCCCGCCGTGCAGCCGATATTTGACGAGTTCGTCGCCCGGCAAGGCCTTAGCGACCGCATCGGCTTCCAACAGGGCAATTTCTTCGACAGTCCGATGCCGAATGCGGATGTGATCGTGATGGGGCATATCCTCCACGACTGGGATCTTGCCGAGAAGAGGATGCTGCTGGAAAAAGCCTTCGCCGCGCTGCCGAACGGCGGGGCCCTGATCGTCTACGACGCCGTCATCGACGATGAACGCCGCAGCAACGCCTTCGGCCTGCTGATGAGCTTGAACATGCTGATCGAGACCCGCGGAGGGTTCGACTACACCGGCGCCGACTGCCAGGCCTGGATGCGCGACGCCGGATTCGTTTCCACGCGCGTCGAGCCGTTGGTGGGGCCGGACTCGATGGTGATCGGATTCAAGCCCCACTGAGCGGGAACGGCGACCCCGGCGGGTGTCGCGCCTTGGATGGCGTAGTTTGTCCTTCTGGGAATTCTTGGAAGTTAGCAGCAACGACCCACCACTGTAACAACCGGCGAGGTTTTGCCAAAGACGGTCCTTTATCCACGGGGCGGCGTCACGCCACCCCGACAAGTTGCATTGCGAAACGACCCCCGGATAGAAATCCTGCGACCTGCTGATCCTTCCTCAGGTAGCGGGCAGCGGAAGAGTACCCTGGCTTAGGATTGTGAGATATCTGCGGTAGCTGAAAGACGGCCGAGCGCCTAGTTCTGGACAACCCACGGCGTCCGTATTCACGGGCGCTCGAGGACGCAGTGCTTGCTGCCGATTTCAGCCCGACGATTAGATCATGCGGGGCAGATGCGCCGTACGATGCTTTTTGCGGGATAAGAGCGCGCAAGATGTGAGTGCCGCAGTTATCCGACATGAATGGCTGAGAAAAGACGGCTTACGCCGCCTCCTCCTCGTTGAGGTCCGGCTGCAGGTCATGCAGGTAATCGACGGCCCGCTGCGCATGCGCTGCCGCTGAAAAGATAGCCCGCTTTTCGTTGCCCAGAACTTTGAGCCAGCCATCGAGATAGCTTGCGTGGTCGGGGCGTGGTTCGAGCTCCGGAACGATGCCGAGATCGGCGCAAAGAAAGCAGCTGCCGAGTTCGGCAATGAGTTCTTCGCGGGCTCGTTCGCTCCGGTCCTTGGCGTACCGGCTGAGATCACGGTCAAGCCTTCGGGGTGCCGCGGTCCAGTGCGTCATCTCGTGGCTCAAGATGGCGACATAGGAGGCATCGTCGCGGAAGGCATCCAGGTGTGGCATCTGGATGTAGTCCCGGGCAGCAGCATAATAGGCGGCCGATCCTCCGTGCCGTATCAGTGCGCCCGTGTTGGCAAAGAAGCGGCCGGCATTGCCGATGCGGCTCATCGGATCCTGGACGGGCTCAATGCACTCGGCCCGCCCATCGAGACCGGTGATCTGATCGGTATTGAATACCGTGTAGGTTTTGAGGAATGGAATATCCCGTTCGATCTCCGCGCCTGTCTCCGTCGTCTCGGCGCGAATAAATGAGCTGGCGAAGACGACGGTTGTGCCGGTTTCGCCCTTGCGGACGGCGGCGCCGAGCTCCTTTGCCTGGCGAAAGGTCATCCACGTTGATGACGCAAAGCCGCGGGCGATGGCTTCCGACCAGAGGAGCAGAACGTTGATGCCGGTGTATGGTTGGCCGTTATGGCGCAGTGGCCGGCTGACCTCGGCTGTCGCATCTTTCGTCGTCCAGGGTCTGGTCCATGGCCGTACGCCCTGTTCGAGATCGGCAATGATCTTGGCGGTGATGCGGCTGTAGATATCGGATCGTTGATTGGATTGCTGCGTGCTCATATCTGAACCTCCGTTTGGAGGTCGCGGCCATCGCGACCTGCTACGGCGGGTCGAAAGCCAGGCAACAAGCGCCGCCTGCACCCGCAGGGCCGCAACGAAGTGAAGGACGGCAAAGCCGTTGCCGGTGGCGCGAGCCTGGCAGGACCAAGAGCCGGGCAGGACGCGATGGCAGCACCATTATCGTGAGGTCGTGAAGGAGGCACAGAGCGGCAAATCCAAGGCTGATACGTCGCTCGCATCGCACATCGCCGGAGCACTGGCTGAACCGCCGCGCCTGACCATCGTGAGGGCGAGCATGCAGCCGATCTTCAATGCCGTTCACCTGACAGGAATTCGCCGGTGTGGGGGCGGTACAAGGGCGCGCCGACCTTATTGGTCTTGGCCTCGGCGACCTTCACCTTTGCCTCGACACGAGCCCGCACGCGCCACCGGCCGCCGCTAAAGGAAGCCCACTATCACCAAGATTTCGCGGCCGGTCATCGGGGCATGTCGTCCGAATGTTGACGGCCATCGATACGCGAGATCGGCACCGTCGGCCGCCGCTATGCAAGGCGGATCATCAGTCCATTTACGGTTGTGGTTTGAGACGACCCGTGTAGAATCGCCTGATCTGAGTTCTTCAAATCATTTGTCAGCTGCCGCGGCCATTTTCTTCATCATGAAAACGTCCCTCAACCATATGCCGCTCCGCAAGCAACGCGAGCTTGGCCGCGTTCTGGAAATTCTCCATGAGGAATTCGAGGATGCGCTGAAAGACGGCACGGCGGAATTCAAGAAGCGCGGCCGGATCCTGAAGATCATCCTGTTCGGCTCCTACGCCAAGGGCGGCTGGGTGGATGAGCCCTGCACGATGAAGGGTTATCGCTCGGATTTCGATCTGCTCATCGTCGTCAACAACCGCAAGCTTTGTGAATTCGCAGAGTACTGGCACAAGGCAGCCGACCGGCTGATCCACGACAAATCGATAGAAACGCCAGTGAGCTTCATTGTCCATTCCAGGCGCGAGGTGAACACCTATCTCAAAGAGGGGCAGTACTTCTTTTCCGATATCCGCAAGGAAGGCATCGTTCTGTACGAACTGGATGATGAACCCCTTTCGGAGCCCAAGGCCCTCTCTTCGGCAGAGCTTTGGAAAGTCGCGAGCGGCCATTTTGATCAGAGGTTTCGGGCAGCCACGCGCTTTCTTCAGATGGCAATGTTAGCGATTGAGCGCCGTTATATAGAGAACGCAGCCTTCGAGCTGCATCAGACGATTGAACAGGCCTATTCTTGTGTCTTGCTGACGCTAACCAATTACGGTCCGCCTTCTCACAATATCAAATTCCTCCGCTCGCTCGCCGAGGAACAGGACCGGCGCTTAGCCGAGGCTTTCCCTCGCGATCAGCACCGCGAGCGTGCTTGGTTCAACACGCTGAACGAAGCGTATGTAAAAGCGCGGTATTCAAAGTACTTTGAGATCAGCGCGGAGGCTCTCGACTGGCTTTCGGAGCAAACGGCTTTGTTGCTTGAGCTGGTCAACACAGTATGCTCCGAGCATCTGGAGGTGCTGGGGCGAAATGGTGGTATTGATGGGAAGACGGCTGAGTGTTCTTGAGGGGAGCATAACCTTAAACTCTGGTCATTTTACGTCTGGGGCAGTTGAACGGATTCGAACCCACCGCCGTCCCGATATCATGACCTTAATTTTTACGCTTAATCTTGAAAAATCAGCTGCCGATCGAGATCAATACTTACTCATAGGAGGCCGCTCGCGTCCATTACAGGATTTTTACGTAAAAGCCCCGCGGTTGTTGCGACCGCGGGGCTTCTCGACGCCTCACCCGGGAGAGGGGATCAGGCGGCCTGGACTTTTCGGTTGCCGCGTGCCCATTCGGGCAGCCAGTCGCCGTGGGCGGCGAGCAGGTCGTCGACCAGCGACCAGATCTGGTCGAGGTCGAGTTCGGCCGCAGTGTGCGGGTCCATCATTGCGGCGTGGTAGATATGCTCGCGATTTTCCGTCATCAGCGCCTGCACCGTCAGTTCCTGGACGTTGATGTTGGTGCGCATCAGCGCTGTCAGCTGCGGCGGCAGGTCGCCGATGAAGGTCGGCTGGATGCCGGAGGCGTCGACGAGGCAGGGCACTTCAGCGGCGCAATTTTCCGGCAGCGAGGTGATGCAGCCATTGTTGCGGACATTGCCGTAGATCACCGAGGGTTCGCCGGTCCAGACCGAGTTGATGATCGAGGAGGCATATTCCTTCGATGGCTTGACCTCGATCTTGTCGGCCGTGCGATAGGCTTCCGCCTGGCCCTTCCAGCGCTCGATCTGCTCGATGCAGCGCTTCGGATATTCATCTAGCGGAATGCCGAATTTCTCGATCAGGTCCTCGCGGCCTTCCTTGATGAAATAAGGCGTGTATTCGGCGAAGTGCTCCGAGCTTTCCGTGACGAAATAGCCGAGCCGCGTCAGCATCTCGTAGCGCACCTTGTTCGGGCAGCGCGGATTCCAGCCGGGCTTCGGCGCCCTGCCCTCGCGATAGGCGCGCAGGAGATCGGGATAGAGGTTGCGGTAAGAGCCGTCGGCCTGGCGATGCTCGAATTTGAGATAGAAGGCCATGTGGTTGATGCCGGCGGCGCGATAGCGGATTTCCTCGTAGGGAATGTCGAGGTCGTGCGCCAGCTCCATCGCCGTGCCCTGCACCGAATGGCAGAGGCCGACCTGACGGATCGTCGGGTATTTCTCCGATATCGCCCAGGTGTTGATCGCCATCGGGTTGACATATTGCAGCATGATCGCCTCGGGGCAGACGGCGAGCATGTCCTCGCAGACCTTCCAGAGATGCGGCACGGTGCGCAAGCCCCGCATGATGCCGCCGACGCCGAGCGTGTCGGCAATCGTCTGGCGCAGCCCGTATTTCTTCGGCACTTCGAAATCGGTAACGGTGCAGGGCTCGTAGCCGCCGATCTGGAAGGCGACGACGACGAAATCGGCGCCTGAAAGCGCCTTTCGCTGATCGGAATAGGTCTCGGCCTTGGCCTTGACCCCGAGCGTCGAGATCAGCTTGTTGACGACGATCGAGCTTTCTTCCAGCCGCTGCGGATTGAGATCCATCAGCGCAATTGTCGCGCCCGAGAGCGCCGGACGCTGAAGCACGTCGCCGATGATGTTCTTCATGAAGACGGTGGAGCCTGCTCCGATGAAGGTGATTTTGGGATTTCCTGCCATTATAGCCTCCGGCATTCGATAATCATGCTACCTCGAAAGCGGCCTTGACGAGCCGTTCGGTGTAGGCGGTCTTGGGATTGGTGAGAACTTCGTTGACGGGCCCCTCTTCCATGATCTTGCCGTGCTGCATGACGATGACGCGGTGGCAGAGGGCCCGGACGACCTTGAGGTCGTGGGAGATGAAGAGATAGCTCAGGCCGCGCTCGTCCTGCAGCTTGCGTAAGAGTTCGATGATCTGCGCCTGGACGGACAGGTCGAGTGCGGAAGTCGGCTCGTCGAGCAGGATGAATTCCGGCTCCAGCGCGATGGCGCGGGCAATCGCGATGCGCTGGCGCTGACCGCCGGAAAATTCATGCGGAAAACGCGACAGGATATTGCCGGGCATGCCGGCGGCAACAAGTGCCTCGCGCACCCGGTCCTGCCGTTCGGCCCTCGTGGCGCCGAGCCGGTTGACGACAAGGCCTTCCTCGATGATCTGGCCGATCGTCATGCGTGGGTTGAGCGAGGAGAACGGGTCCTGGAACACCACCTGCATGCGGGCGCGGAAGGGCCGCATCTCGGCCCTGGAAAGCCCGTGGATCGGCTGGCGATCGAAATGGATCTCGCCGGCCTGCGGCGTGTTCAGCCGCAAGATCGCCTGGCCAAAGGTTGTCTTGCCGGAGCCGGATTCGCCGACGAGACCGAGGGTTTCGTGGCGGCGCAGCGTCAGGCTCAGGCTGTCGACGGCGACGAGCTCACGCATCTCCGGTTTCAGGAAGGTGCCGTGGCGCAGCATGAAGCCGACCCGCACGCCCTTGGCATCGAGGATGATGTCGGAGCCCTCCGGCAGCGGATTGGCCTGCCCACGCGGCTCGGAGGCGAGCAGATGTCTTGTATAGGGGTGCTGAGGATTGGCAAACAGCGCCTCGGTGACATTGTGCTCGCGCACCTCGCCATGCTGCATGACGTAGACGTAATCGGAGAACTGCCGGACCACCGTCAGATCGTGGGTGATGAGGATGACCGCCATCCCCAGCTCTTTCTGCAGGTTGCGGATCAGGTTGAGGATCTGCGCCTGCACGGTGACGTCAAGCGCCGTCGTCGGCTCGTCGGCGATCAAAACATCGGGATCGTTGGCAAGGGCCATGGCGATCATCACACGCTGACGCTGGCCGCCGGAAAGCTGGTGCGGATATTGTTTGAGGCGCGCTGCCGGATCGGGGATCTGCACATGTTCGAGCAATTCGAGCGCGCGTTTCTCTGCGTCTTTCCGGCTCACCCGGCGGTGCACGCGGATTGCCTCCACGATCTGGCTGCCGATCGTATAGATCGGGTTCAGCGAGCTCATCGGTTCCTGGAAGATCATCGAGATGCGGTCGCCACGCAGCTTACGGCGCGCCCGCTCGGAAAAATTCAGGATGTTGCTGCCGTCATAGGAGACCGTCGAATTGTCGGAGACGACGGCGCGTTTCGACAGGAGCCCCATCACCGTACGCGCCGTCACCGATTTGCCGGAGCCGGATTCGCCGACGATGGCGATCGTCTCGCCGCGATAAAGCTGGAAGGAGACGTCCTTGACGGCTTCAACCATGCCGCCCTCGACCTTGAAATTCACCGCAACGTTGCGCGCATCAATGATCGGCGTTTCCGAGCGGCCGTCATGGTCATGGCGGACGGGCGGGGCGAAGGAATTGACCAGTGCAAGAGCCATATCAATCACCTCAATAGGGATCGACCGCGTCGCGCAGTCCGTCACCGAGCGCATTGAAGGCGAAGACGGTGACGAGCACGAAGCCGACGGGGGAGAGAATCCAGGGATAGGAACCGATGACCGAGTAGGTCGCCGTGTCCTGCAGCATCAGCCCCCAGGAAATCAGCGGGGGCTTAACGGCGAACCCGAGGAAACCGAGGAAGGATTCCAACAGTACGACGCTCGGTATGGCGAGCGTCACCGCGACGATGACGTGGCTCAATACGTTGGGCAGAATATGCTGGATGATGATGCGCCGGTCGGTGGCGCCGACCGCCATTGCCGCCCGGACATAGTCGATCCGGGCAAGCGCCAGGGTCTTGCCGCGCACCTCGCGCGACATCTGCGCCCAGCCGAGCGCCGACATCACGACGATAACGAAGGCGAGGAATACATTGGTCGGCGCGGTCACCGGGATCAGCGAAGTCAGCGCCAGATAGAGCGGCAGTTGCGGGAAGGCAAGGACCAGTTCGACGAAGCGCTGCAGCCAGACATCGAAGGTGCCGCCGAAATAGCCCGACACCATGCCGACAGTCGTGCCGATGAGCGTGACGATGAAGACGACGGTCAGCGCGATCATCAGCGAGATCCGCGAGCCGATGATGGCACGCGACAGCACATCCCGGCCGAACTTGTCGGTGCCGAGGAAATGCACCGGCTGGCCATCGGTCGAGCCGAAGAAGTGGCGGTCGGCCGGAATGAGGCCGAAAAGCTTATACTCCGCGCCCTTGACGAAGAAACCGAGCAGCCGCGGATTGTCGTAGTCGACGCCCACGATCGGCTGGAAGGTGACCGGGTCGAGCTCCTCGGAATCCGACAGCGCATAGACGCGTGGCTGGAAGACGAAATTTCCGTCCTTATCGTGAAAGCTCATCACCTGCGGCGGCGCAAAGCCGACATCGGTTGCCTTGGGATCCATTGGCGCGAAAAAATCTGCAAAGACTGCCATGAGGAGCAAGAGCCCGACGAGCACCAGCCCGGCCATGCCGGTCCAGGAGCGCCGCAGCCGGCGCCAGACGAGCGCCAGGTAACTTTCGCTGCCATGCGAGGGCTTCTTGATCGCGGGTTCGGTTGTCGGTGGGGTCTCGGATGAATCGAAAGCAAGCATCTCAGGCTCCTCCGAACTGGCGCACGCGCGGATCAAGCAGAGCGAGCAGCATGTCGGCGATGATATTGCCGACGATCAGCGTTGCCGACAGAACCATCATGAAGGTCGCCGTGACATAGACGTCGCCGACCGCCATCGAGCCAACGATCGCCGGACCGACGGTCGGCAGCGCGAAGATGATCGCCGTTTCGATCTCGCCGGTCAGCATGTAGGGCAGAACGACACCCTGGTACATGACGAGCGGATGCAGGGCGTTCGGCACCGCATGGCGCATCACCACCGCCCCGCCGGTAAGCCCCTTGGCCTTGGCCGTCTCGACATATTGCGCATTCAGCGTGTCGAGCAGATTGCCGCGCATGACGCGCATATTGTAGGCGAGCCCGCCGAAGGTGGCGATCGCAACGACCGGCCAGACATGATGGACGAGGTCGACGAATTTCGCCCAGGACCAGGGCGCCCCGCCATATTGCGGCGAGAAGAAGCTGCCGATTTCGGACACGTTGAACTGGAAGACCAGGAGATAGACGATGATCAGCGCCATCAGGAAGCGCGGCACCGTCATGCCGAGGAAAGAAATCGCCGAAAGCGTGCTGTCGATCCAGCTATATTGCCGCGTCGCTGCCCAGATGCCGAAGCCGATGCCGAGCACGGATGCGAAGATGTGGCAGACGAGCGCCAGCAGCAAGGTCCGCGGCAGACGCTCGCCGACGACATCGGCGACCGGCTTGTTGTAGAACATGCTGTAGCCGAAATCGCCGCGTGTGACGATACCGCCGATCCAGTTGCCGTATTGGATGACCAGCGGCTTATCGAGGCCGTGTTCGACACGGTAGGCCTGCGCCTGGGCTTCGGCCTGGGCGTAAGATGCGCCGCCCTGATTGATCAGCTGAGATCTTATATAATCGGCATAATCGCCGGGCGGGGCCTGGATGATCGCGAAAGTCACCACGCTCAGAATGAAAAGAACAGGGACCGCGGAGGCTATGCGCACGAGCAGGAATCGTAACATCGGACGGTTCGCTTACCTTGCCGCCAGTCGCTCCTTGTCGGCGCGGCCGGCTTTGTTGGTCATATCAGGCCGCGCGCCACGCGCGGCCTGAATCTCATTTTCAGCTGGGAGGGAACTCCAGCGCGTCGCATCAGATGCGACGCGTATTTGTTTCATGCATCAGTTGATCGGACCCTTGTCGCCGGGTTTGCCGGGCAGCTGCTCGGGGAACAGCTCGTATTTGCCCTGCTTGTCGGCGGCCACCCACAGGCGTTCGCGGATGATCGAGTCTTCAGCCCAGTTGAACATGAAGATCGGCGTGCCCTGCGGGACGTTCGAGAAGCGCTTGTTGATGATCAGCGCGCCCGGATATTCCGTCAGACCGACGGTGTTGACGTGCTCGGTCGAGATCTTCTGATACTGCTTCATCAGGTCGACGCGCTCGTCATTGTTCTGGCTGGTCGTGAACTTGTTGACGACATCGACCATTTCCTTTTCGAAGGGCATCAGATCGAGCTGGTCCTCCTTGCCGGCGCGATGGTGCCAGCTGGTGCGCGGGCCGACCGGGGCAAGCTGCTCGGTATTCTGCACCACCGACGACAATTCGGTCGTGTTGCGCTGGATCAGCCAATCGAAGCGGCCGCCATAATGGGCTTCGTCACGCTTGGCACCGTCGAGGCCGTTGAGGATGACCTTCAGCCCGAGCTTCTCCATCTGGCCGACCACACCTTCGGCAAGGCTCTTGTCGGTTGTGTAGTCGTTGTTGACGAGCATGACGATTTCGACATCCTTGCCGCCGGCCGTGCCGGCCGGGAAGTTCACGATGCCGTCGCCGTCGGTATCCTTCAGGCCCGCTTTGGCGAGTTCAGCCTTGGCGCCCTTGAGATCAAAGGGATAGTAGACCGTGGAGTTGCGGTCGTAGAAGCTGGTGCCGGAGGAAAGCCCACCCGGATAAATGGCCGTGAACGGTCCCTTGACCAGCGAGTCGCCGATCGCCTTGCGGTCGAGCGCCATGGTGACCGCCTTACGGAAGTCCTCGTTGCGGTTCAATTCGCGGATCGCCTGGCCGCGCTCGTCCGGATTGCCCCAGCCATTGGCGGAGAAGTTCATGCGCAGGTTATAGCCGATCAGGCGCGGCCCGAAGGCAAGCCGGGCGGGCGCGGTCTTTTCTGCGGCGCGCTTCAGCGAAGCGACGAAGTTTTCCGGCTGCTCGAGGTTGGAGATATCGGCAGATCCGGCCACGGCCTGAACATCGCGATCAGCCCAGGTCGAGAGCTTGTAGTGCAGCTCGTTGAGGTAGGGTAGCTGGTTGCCCTTCTCGTCGACCTTCCAGTAATAGGGGTTGCGGCGGAGCACGATGATGTCGTCGGGGCGATATTCCACCGGCACCCAGGCGCCCATCACAGGCATGTTCATGAACTCAGGCGGGAAGGCGTTCTTGAACTGGTCGTAGGTGTTCTTCGAATATTTCGGATGCTGAGGTTTAAGGATATGCGACGGACCCGGGCAGAAGTTCGGGTAGGACATCGTGTAAAGGTATTGCTTGGGGAAGGCTTCCTTGAAGGTCCATTCGACGGTGTAGTCGTCGATCTTCTTCAGGGTCGTGCCGACACCGAAGGCCTCAGGCGAGGCGCCGCCGCCAAGCGGCGAGACGTTCGGATCGACTACTTCGTCGTCCCAGTAGAACATGATGTCGTCGGCATTGAACGGCGCGCCGTCGGACCACTTGGCGCCCTCGATCAGGTGCATGGTCAGCTTATGGCCGTCCTCCGACCAGTCCCAGCTCTTGGCAAGGTTCGGCAGCGGCTCGGTATCCTGGGCCTTCACCTGGAAGAGCGGCGCGGTGCGCGTCAGGCATTCGGAAAGGCCGATATCGATGCCGCCCCAGCCCTGGGTCTGGCCGGCCCCGTAGTTCCAGCCTTCCGGGCGGCCGCCGATGACATGGCGCATCGTATCGCCGTAAACGCCAATGCCGTCGGGCATATTGCCCGTCTTGAAGACCAGCGGCTCCTTCGGCAGACGGTCCTTGACCGGCGGCAGCTTGCCGCCGGAGACGAAATTCTTCGTTACCCAATTGGGCTCGTGATATTCGGGCAGCGCCTTGAACTCCAGGATGGAGTCGCGCGCGACATAGTTGATCTTGCCTTCGGCCGGAAAGTCCGGCGGCACCGGCGGGGCGGTCGGTTCGGACGCATGGGCATGCAGCGCCAAGACCGAAACGCCAAGCGTCAGTCCGGCCAGAATGCCTGCTTTGCGGAAATTCATCATCGTTTCTCCCTCTGTTTCGGAGCACGGGGGCAGCCGGCTCCATTCTCCTCGAACAGCGTGGAAGCAGGCCTTGTGTCATGGATTTCCCTCCCGGAAATCCATGACAACCCATCTTCCACGAAAAAGTCAGACGGCGTGTTTCAGCGCCGCCTTTTCCGCGCGCAGCTCCTCGATCGAGCGGACGTTGCGGCGTGCGGCCCCCGCCCAGTCGCGGGTCTGCACCTTCGATTTCGACAGCCTCTCCTTGGCGGCCGGCACGGCATCGGCATATTGCGGCAGCCAGCGAGCCTGAGCAACGACCATTTCATCGACCATCTGCCAGACCTCCTCGGGTGTGGAGACGGCGCCAACAAGCGGATCGTGCAGCACGGCAAGCTTCAAGAGGTCGATATCGCCCGAAATCGCCGCATGCACCGACATGCGCTGAACGTTGATCGAAGCGATGCAGGTGGCCGCACAGGCTTCCGGCAGGGTGACGCCCGAAACCATGTTGATGCCGAAGCGATCGACGAAGCCTGGCGATTCAATGATCGCATCGGACGGCAGATTGGTGATCACACCGTTGTTCTTGACGTTGAAATGGCCGCGATAGACCCGGTTCGTTTCCAGCCCCTCCAGAATGTGGCTGGCATGTTCGTTCGAGCGTTTGGCGGGATCGATCGGCTTCGACGCCGATTCGAGGAATTGCGGGAATTCCGTCTCGAACCAGTTGCGCGTTTCCGTCGAGTGCCGGAGGTATCCGCCGGTCTCGCCGTGGATCCAGTCGGACATGTCGATCCAGCGGGTGATTTCCTCCGGCCGCTTGCGGTACCAGGGCAGATATTCGGAAAGGTGGCCGTTACTTTCGGTGGAATAGACGCCGAAGCGCTTCAGCACGTCGATGCGCAATTTCTCCTGCTGCGAATAGACGGGATGCGCCTCGAAGGCGGCGACCAGCTCGTCCTTGCCGATCTTGCGGCCGTTGAGGCGCAGATCAATGAACCAGGTCTGGTGGTTGATGCCGGAGCAGATGTAATCAAGCTCGCGCACCGACTTGGCGCCGAGCACCTCGGCGATCTGTTCGGCGCCGTGCTGGACGCCATGGCAGAGACCGACGGTGTCGACCTTGCCGTATTCGATCGCCGCCCAGGTGTTCATCGCCATCGGGTTGGCGTAGTTGAGGAACTTCGCGCCCGGCTCGGCGACCTCTCTTATATCCTTGCAGAAGTCGAGAATGACCGGGATGTTGCGCTGGCCGTAAAGGATGCCGCCGGCGCAGATCGTATCGCCGACACACTGGTCGATGCCGTATTTCAGCGGGATTCTGATATCGTCGGCATAGGCTTCGAGCCCGCCGACCCTGACGCAGCTGATGACATAACGCGCGCCTTCCAGCGCCTTGCGCCGATCGGTCGTCGCCGTCACCCTGGTCGGCAGCCCGTTCGCCTCCACGACACGGTCGAGGATCGCCTTGATCATCTCGAGGTTATGTTCGCTGATATCGGTCAGCGCGAATTCGATGTCGCGAAACTCGGGAACGCACAATATGTCGGTAAACAGCTTTTTGGTGAAACCGACGCTGCCCGCACCGATGATAGCGATTTTGAAACTCATGATCTTCACCTCGGACTGATCGAATGCTAGAGAAAAGATGGCCATGGAGGATCAGGCCGCATGCTGGCGCATGTGGTTGAAAAAGCCGCAAAACTGCCTGTTTTCCTCCCGGCCGCTCTATCGGCCGTGGTCTTCTCTTTCTTGTTCGAGCGGGATTATGCCCGAAATCGGCAGGGCGACCAGAGAAGGATTATGCTTTCAGGGGTAATTTTGTGCTGCAGGATTTGATTGCCAACGGACAGGCGATGAGGACGGTTTCGCTGCCCCGCGGCCGGCAGCGATTGCACGCCATGCCGACCAGCGCGGGCTATGAAGTGCGTGAGAACGAGACCTACGACTGGGACGGCCGCCGGCGCGGCCAGACGCCCTTCACCGTGCTGCAGCACACGATCAGCGGCACCGGCCGGCTGCGCTACCAGAACCGCAATTACCGCCTCCAAGGCGGCGATACGCTGCTCGTGCTCGTCCCCCACAATCACCGCTATTGGCTGGAGAAGGGCGAGCGCTGGGAATATTTCTGGATTTCGATGAACGGCGAGGAAACGCTGCGCATCCACAAGCTGGTGCTTTCCACAGCCGGTCCTGTCTTGAAGCTGCAGCCCTCGACCGTCGATCATCTCGCCGATTGCAGCCTGCGCCTGGTCAAGGGCGCGACGTCGGCGGGAGCAGCGTCGGCGATCGCTTATGAAGCGGCGATGGCGCTCTATGACGATGTCTTCAACTCGGCGGCTGTTGCCGCTGAACTCAGCCTCATGCAGCCGGTGATCGACCATATCAACGCCAATCTCGACAAGCCGCTACCGGTCAGCGAACTCGCCGGCATCGTCGGCCTCAGCCGCGCGCATTTTTCCCGCAGCTTCGCCGAGAGCGAAGGCATGCCGCCGGCCGAATTCGTGCTGCAGCAGCGGCTGCAGCGCGCCGTCAAGCTTCTGACCAAGGCGGACTTCCTGCCGGTCAAGGAAGTCGCCATCATGTGCGGCTTCGAGGACGCCAACTATTTTTCGAAGGTCTTCCGCCGCGTCTACGGCACCAATCCCACCGAATTCCGCACGACCGGCATGTATGCCAGCATCGGCAAGCTTCGCTGAACGGCTGACCACCCGAAAGGCGCAACGCGAAATCCATTGCCAGGTGGCGGTTTGACATCGCTTGGACGAACGGCGATGTTGCTTTTCCGGATCTCCGGCTCGCCCTGCCCAGCGGACGCTGCGAGGAAATGGAATATTCTCAGGGATTATTCGATGACAGCGACGGGGGTTCTTCGCCCGGTCCTTGCCAAAGCGGTTCTGGCTGCACTCAGCCTTCTCTCGCGAGTTGATTTCGATGCTAGAAAATCCCACATGGTCCGAGGCGCTTTCCGATCCCATCGTCCAGGTGGGAGCGGTGGCCGTGGTCGGTGCGATGGTTACGCGAGTTGCCCTGCGCCCCTTCCCGAGCTGGAAGCTGGTCGGTCAGGTGTTCTTCTTCGCGGCGCTGACCATCCTGCTTCTCTATCACGATATCGTGCCCTACGAGGTCAGCCCGACATCGTCTTCCGCCTTCGAACGTGTCTTCATCGGGGTTGCCAAGGTAGTCTGGTGGGTCAATGCCGCCTGGGCGTTGATCGGCTTCGTTCGCGTCTTCCTGATCTTCGAGCGTCAACCGCGGGAGGGACGCCTCGTTCAGGATCTGGTCATCGGGCTGATCTATCTCGGCGCGATCCTTTCGGTGGTGGCCTACGTCTTCAGCTTTCCGGTCGGAACGTTGATCGCCACCTCGGGCGTCTTCGCCATCATCCTCGGCCTGGCGCTGCAGAGCACGCTGAACGACGTCTTTTCCGGTATCGCACTCAATCTCGGCCGGCCTTACACAATCGGTGATTGGATCGTCCTCAACGACGGCGTCGAAGGGCGTGTCGTCGAAACCAACTGGCGTAGCACGCATCTCCTGAACGGCACGAACGACCTTGTCATCCTGCCCAACAGCTTTCTTGCCAAGGTGGGGCTGACCAACCTCAGCAGCCCCGACCGCAGCCACGGCGTCATGCTGACGGTCCGCGTCGTACCGACGACGGGGCCATCGACGATCGTCGAGGTGATGCGCACCGTGCTTTTGAGCAGCGGCTCAATCCTGACGGAACCAAGGCCCGGCGTGCAGGTCAAGTCGCTCAATGCCGATGCGGTGGAGGTGGAGCTCTCTTTCCGCGTCAGGGATATTGGCCACGCCGGGCTGGCGAAGAATGAGATATTCGATCTTATCTACCGCCACATCAAGGCGGCCGGCCTCACCCTGGCGCGGCCGATCGATGCCGCAGGCCCGCCGTCCGACCGGGTGCAGCCGGAAGAAGTGGCAGGGCAGCATCGTCCGACGCCGCTCAAGCTTCTCGATGCCATCCCCCTGTTTGCCTCGTTGACGGAGGACGAGAAGGAGACGCTGGCCGCCTCGATGACGCGGCGGACCTTCAAGAAGGATGCGATTCTGATCGAACAGGGGGATACGGTCGCTTCGCTGATGATCGTGCGCAGCGGCGCCGTCATCGCGACACGCAAGGAAGGCCAAAAGGAAATCGAAGTCGGACGATTGGCACCGGGCGACTATTTCGGCGAGAGCGGACTGCTGATCGGCGCCGGCGAAGCGGCAACCCTGCGCGCCCTCACCTTCGTGGTCATTTACGAAATTGCACAGACCAGTCTGACACCGTTGCTGCACGACAGGCCCGGCATCGCCGAGGAGCTTGCCGCCACCCTGACCCACCGCATCGAGACCGGCCAGCATTCCTTCGTGACCGAAGGCGCAACACTGAACGGCAGCTCGATGACTTCGCTGCTGATGCGAATCCGCCACCTGTTCCAGGTGCCGCAATAGCAGTCAGTGCCACTGCCACGCGCTGAAACACGACTGATGCGCCTTACGCCCGCACCTCGAACACCATGTTGAACGGCGTTTCGGTTGCACGGCGGAAATGCGTGAAGCCGGCGTCGAGTGCAACCTTTCGAAGCCTCATTTCTCCGGCCTGAGCGCCGAGCCCTAGCCCCACCTCCTGGGAGAGCGATGCCGGTGTGCAGATCATCGTCGACGCCCCATAATAGACGCGGCCCACCGGATTGAGATTGTCCTTCAGGTGGTCATGGGCGAAGGGTTCGACGATGAGCCATGTCCCATTCGGCGCAAGCGTTTCCTTGACATGCCGCCCGGCGCCGACCGGATCGCCCATGTCGTGGAGGCAGTCGAACATGGCGACCATGTCATAACCGCGCCCCGGAAATTCGGCCGCCTTGCCCTGCTCGAACGTCACGCGATCGGCGACGCCAGCCTCTTTGGCGGCGGCCTTTGCCCTTTCGATCGACGGGCCGTGATAATCGAAGCCGGTGAACCGCGAGGCGGGATAGGCCTGCGCCATCAGGATGGTCGAGGCGCCGTGACCGCAGCCGACATCGGCGACCCTGGCGCCCGCCTTCAGCTTTTCCTCCATCCCGGCAAGAGCCGGAATCCATTCATTCACCAGATGGCTGTTGTACCCCGGGCGAAAGAACCGTTCGGTTCCGCGGAATAGGCAGGTGCTGTGTTCATGCCAGCCGAGACCCTTTCCAGTGCGGAAGGCATCGGCGACTTTCGGCTCGTCCATCCACATGGATTGCACAACCTCGAAAGCGCCCACGAAGAAGGCGGGGCTGTTTTCCTCGGCGAACACCATCGCCTGTTCCGGCGTCAGGCTGAAACGATCCGATTGTTCATCATAGCTGACATATTCCGCCGCCGCCTGGGCGCTGAGCCATTCCCTGAGGTAGCGCTCCTTCACCCCTGTTTTCGCGGCAAGCTGCTCGACACTCAAAGGCGTCCCGTCGGCCATCGCCTTGAAGATTCCGACTTTGTCACCGAGCACGACCAAGGCGCCCGACACGGCGGCGCCGACGTCGCCAACAAGACGACCGACAAGCGTATCGAGTTTCTGCATATCCGGCTCACGCATTGCAACCTCCCCGGCGCGTGATAAAGGGGCCCAAATTAGACCTTGGTAATATTCAGTCAATCAACCTTCCCATCGCCCAATAGGGTAGCGGCCTCGATCCGGTATCAGCACATTCGCTTGCTTTCTTCGCCGGCGCTCACATCTCTCATAGTGCTGACCGAGTCCAACCATCCGTGTATCAATGCCAATTGATGACTTTTCTCTATCCGCATCTCAGTGCCGCGCGGCACGAGCTCTTATCGCGTGGTCTGAGGACGATCTATCTTCAGCCGCGAAAATCCCAAAGGCGACGATTACCCGTTTCGAAGCCGGGAAGCTTTCCCCTGACGAGCAGACCCTGCGGGACCTGAAGGAGAGTTTGGAGGCAGCGGGCGTTCTTTTCATCCCGGAGAATGGTGGCGGCGCGGGCGTTCGCTTGGCAAGACCGGCATCGGCTTCTATAGACACTGACGAGACTCAGACGGTCCAATACGAAGAACATCTCAAAAACGACGCCCCTCCCGGCGCTGGCGGTTGAATGGCAAAGAAACAGAAGCTTGAGCACTCCGAATTGGCGGGGGAATTTACCGAAGACGGGGTTACGGTGCTCGTCGATATCTTTCGATCCGCGGGCAGCAATGAAGACTGGACGATGGAAGTCGTCACCCAGGCAGAGGACCTGATCCAGTGGGACGAGCCGTTCGCGACGGACCGCGAAGCTTTCGACGAATTCCTCGCGGTCGTGGCGCGGGACGGCATCCGCTCCTTTCTCGACGACGAACCTTCCGTGCATTGAGGGCCGGCCGTGAAGAGTATCAATGATCTCGTCGCCTCGGCGAAAACGGTCTGCGACCGATACCGGGCCGGCCGGATGGAGCGCGAGACCGTGCGGGAATGGGTCCTTCGGCTGGGCGCCTATCCCCCGCCGCACGGAGACCGCGTGCGCGAAGCGGCTGAATGGTTCCGCCTGCACAATCGCGAGCCGGTTTCCGACGATATAGTGCTCGGAGACATCGACCGGCTCAACGCAATTGCAGCGCCGTGATCCGGGTAGGCGAGCTCTATCTGGAATAACCTCAGCCCCGATCCGGACTGGCGCAATTACGCCGTTACTCGACGGCGTAGGACCAATGACGATTGTGACCCTTATGCATAATGGCTTATCCAGCTTCGGGAGGGAGAGGTCTGGGGTTTTGCAGCTTGGGCAAATGTGACACGCTCACGAGGCTGACATGGCTCCTGCATCTCACGCGAAGCGTAAGCCAAGCGCGGCTCGGTAGTTTTAATTCGTGCGGAAATAGAAGGAACAGCACGTGGCAGCATTTCCGGAAAAGGCAAAGGTCGTCATCATCGGGCTCGGCGGCATCGTCGGCGCCTCCATCGCTCATCATCTTGTCGAGCGCGGATGGGACGATATCGTCGGCATCGACAAGTCGGGCATACCGACTGACATCGGCTCGACAGCGCATGCCTCGGACTTCTGTTACACCACGAGCCACGACTATCTGTCGGTCTGGACGACGCAATATTCAATCGATTTCTATGAGAAGATGGGCCACTACGCCCGCATCGGCGGCCTCGAAGTGGCGCGCACCGGCGACCACGCCTGGATGGAGGAAATCAAGCGCAAGCTTTCCTCGGCCCGCGCTTTCGGCACCCGCGCCCATTATGTCAGCCCCTCCGAGATCAAGGAGAAGTTCCCGCTGATCGAGGAAGATCAGGTGATGGGCGGGCTTTTCGATCCGGATGCCGGCCTCGTCATTCCGCGCTCGCAGACCGTTGCCGGCAAACTGGTCGATGCCGCCGAAAAGGCCGGCAAGCTCAAGGTGTTCGGCAACACGCCGGCGAAGTCGCTGATCGTCGAGGGCGGACGCATCAAGGGCGTCGTCACCCATCGCGGCACTATCATGGCCGACCACGTCATCGTCTGCGCCGGCCTCTGGGGCCGCCTGATCGCCGAGATGGTCGGCGAAGACCTGCCGGTCATGCCGGTCGACCATCCGCTGACCTTCTTCGGTCCCTATAACGAGTTTGAAGGCACCGGCAAGGAAATCGGCTTCCCGCTGCTGCGCGACCAGGGCAACTCCGCCTATATGCGCGACACCGGCGACCCGGCGACGACCGAGGGTGGCCAGATCGAGTGGGGCTATTACGAAGCCACCAATCCGCGCATGTGCCATCCGCGCGATCTTCTCGAAAAACACGAAGCCCGCCTTTCGCCGTCGCAGCGCGACCTCGAGATGGAGCAGATCATCGAGCCGCTCGAACGCGCCATGGAACTGACGCCGATCCTCGGCGAACTCGGCTATAACGAAGGTCATTCCTTCAACGGCCTGCTGCAGGTTTCCGCCGCCGGCGGCCCATCCTGCGGCGAGAGCCAGAAGGTGCGCGGTCTCTGGTATTGCGTTGCCATCTGGGTCAAGGACGGCCCGGGCTATGGCAAGCTGATCGCCGACTGGATGACCGATGGCCGTACCGAAATCGATCACAACAGCATTGACTATGCCCGCTTCTATCCGCATCAGCTGACGGAAGAATTTATCGAAGGCCGCTGCTTCGAAGCCGCCCAGAAGATCTATTTCCCGGCGGTTCACACCCGCGAACCCTATGCATCCGGCCGCAACATCAAGCGCTCGCCCTTCTACGAGCGCGAAAAGGAGCTTGGCGGCTACTTCATGGAACTGGGCGGCTGGGAGCGTGCGCACGGCTACGCCGTCAACGAGCACCTTCTGGAGAAGTATGGCGACCGGGTTCCGGTTCGCGAGAATGAATGGGACAGCCGCCATTTCTGGCGCGTCTCGAATGCCGAACACCTAGCGATGAGCGAGGATTGCGGCATCGTCAATCTCAGCCATTTCCACATGGTCGATATCGAGGGGCCTGATCATGTCGAGCTGATGGAGTGGCTGTGCGCCGCCAAGATCGGCGGCGATGCCAACATCGGCAAGGGTATCTACACCCACTTCCTCGACGACGAAGGCATGGTGCGCGCCGACTTCACCGTGTTCCGCATGGCCGACCGCTGCCGTCTCGTCAACGGCGCCGATGCCGGCCCGCGCGATCTGCACTATATGAAGCGGGTCGCTCAAGACCGCGGCCTTGACGTGACCGTCACCGATGTCTCGGAGAAATTCGTGACGATCGGCATCTGGGGTCCGAACGCGCGCGAGACGCTGAAGAAGGTGGTAGCCGATCCGGCCGGGCTCGATCAGGAAAACTTCGCCTTTGCGGCGATCAAGCCGATCGAAATATCAGGCAAGACCGTCACCGCCTTCCGCATCTCCTATGTCGGCGAGCAGGGCTGGGAATTGCACATGAAGTACGAAGACGGCCTCGCCGTCTGGGATGCGCTGCGCTCGACCGGCGTGATGGCCTTCGGCGTCGAGACCTATGCGAACTCGCGCCGCATGGAGAAGAGCCTGCGCCTGCAGAACGCCGACCTCCTGACCCAGTACAACCTGATCGAAGCCGATCTCGCCCGCCCGAAGGTCAAGGAAGCCGATTTCCGCGGCAAGGAAAAGCATCTGGAATACAAAGCGCGCGAGCACCAGCCGGCCATGCTCTGCACGCTCGTCATGACCGAGAATACCGACAAAACAGGCGTGAAGCGCTATCCCGTCGGCAACCTGCCGGTCGTCGATCCCGCCACGGGAGAGGTTCTGGTCGACGAGCTTGGCCGCCGGTCCTACACAACCTCGATCGCCTACGGCCCGACGGTCGGCAAGAACATCGCCCTCGCCTATCTGCCGTGGTCGCATTGCCAGGTCGGACGCAAGCTTGAGGTCGAGTATTTTGCCGAGAGCTACCCGGTGGAGGTTGTCGGCGTCGGCTACAAGCCGATCTATGACCCGGAAAATCTGAAGCCGCGCACCTAATCACTCAAGCACGTGTGGCGCCGCAGGCACGCGGTGCCACACGCATGAGGCTGAGCGGCTGTAGCAGAATTTTGCTGAATTCTATTTGCTGTCGCCAGCGGCAGTTTCGACGCTATCGTCGATGGGACGGCTTGAAATGAACTGTTTCGAGATCAGCCAGCAGCCGAGCGCCCAGAGCGCGCCGGCGCACCATCCGGCGAAAACGTCCGTCGGATAATGAACGCCGAGGTAGATGCGGCTCAAACCGATGATGACGGCCAGGAAGACGCCGGCGCCCATGACGAAAATCCGCGTCGAGGGATAACGTTGTGTGCGCGCCAGCAGCGCCCCGAGCGTCAGATAGGTCACCGCCGAGACCATGGCATGGCCGGAGGGAAAACTGAGATCGCTCACCTCGACGAGGTGCGGCACGACATCGGGGCGCGGCCGCGCGACGAGGATCTTCAAAAGCGTACTCGCCAGCCACCCTGACAGCACCGAGGAAAAGACGAAGATCGCGATCGGCCAGCGCCGGTCGAGCAAGAGATAGACCGTCACGAGGACAGTCATCAGCGACAGAACGGTGATGCCGCCGAGACTGGTGATGTCGCCGACGGCGTGCGTCAGCCAGGCGGGACCGATCGGCATGCTGAGATCGCCCTGATGTCGCAGCGCCAGCAGGATCGACTCATCGAAGCGGAGAGTCTCGCCCTCGATAACCTCGCTCGTCAGCCGCTGCAGCAGGAAGAGGCCGCCGGCGATCGATGCCACCGTGATCAGTGCCAGTGGCTCATATGCGTTGAGCCTAGCCCAAACCCTGCGTCGTTGAACGTCACTCATGCCTGTCGCCAACTCCCTTCGTCATGTCGATCCCCTGCCACATTGGCAATACGCCCCCGGGATTCAAGACCTTGCGGCATTTAGCGAGCGCCGGGGGACCCGCGGTAGCAAACGCTCAACCTTCTTTTGCTATGGCTGAAGCGGATTGTCCTGGAGGCTTCGACGATGAAAATTCTGACCGCGATAGTTCTGCTGGCATCCATCCTGCAGCCGGTCTCCGCCTTCGGCGAGACCGAATGGATGGGCGGCGCAAGACAATGGTCGGTCGGCTATGCGAGCGACAGCCCACCCTATTGCCGGCTGCTGTGGGAGAGCGAGATCGGCAAGAGCATGGAATTCCGCCAGAGTGCGACCGAGACGTTCTGGCTGGTGTCGAAGAACAGCTGGGACATCCCGGCCGGCACCAAGACCCAGGTGACGCTGACTGATCGAAATGTGACGAAAGCCGTTGCCGCCGAGTTCTTCGACAAGCATACGCTTCGCCTCTGGCCCGTGGGCAGCAAGGGTAGCGGCGGACTGAAGAAGATCATCAAGAATTCCTTTTCCGGAACCCCTGACGTGCAGTTGACCTTTGCCGGCGACGAAGGCGACTGGACGCTGCCGCTCTCGCGGGTGGACCAGCTCTACCCCACGTTCGCCCGATGCCTCAAACGCCTCGACGCCGACGGAAAACCGAAGCAGGATTCCGACTCCAGCAAGCCGTTCTGACGTCTGCCCGATCAATTCATCGGTGGCGGCACAGTCTCGCGGATCAGGCTGCGCACGGCCTCGATATCGCCATTGAGCGGCCGCTCGTCGCCATAATGGGAGATACGCTCCCGCACGGCCTGATAGATAAGATCCGTGCCTGCCGCCCGGGGCGCCGTCGCCGCCAGGAAATCATGCGCCTGGGCGGCAGCCATCAGCTCGATCGCCAGGATATATTCGGCATTGTCGATGACCGCGAGCAGCTTGCCGGCGGCAGCCGTCGGATGCGCGAGGAAATCCTCCTGCAGGCCGGAGGTCAGCCCGCCGTCAAGCGCTGCGGGCGCGGCAAGGCGGCGATTTTCATTGCTCAGCGCCGCTGCGGTATACTGGGCGATCATGAAGCCGGAATGGCTGCCGGCATCGCTCGCCAGAAACGGCGGCAGGCCACTCACCAGTGGATTGACCAGCCGGTCCATGCGCCTCTCGCTGATCGCACAGAGCTGCGCCATTGCAACGGCGAGGCTGTCGGCCGCCTGCCCGAGCGCCGGGGCGACCGCATGTGCCTCGGAGGAGACGACGGGTTCTTCCGGAGTGCCTGAAACGGCGGGATTGTCCGTTACCGAAGCGAGCTCCTGATCGGCGATGCGGGCGGAATTGTCGAAGACATCACGGGCCGCTCCGTGGGCATGCGGCACCGAACGAAGGCTCAGCGCATCCTGGGTACGCCGGCCAAAGGCGGCGGCGATGAGACCGCTGCCCTGGAGCCGTGCGCGCAGCGTAGCGCCTACTTTCTCTATTCCCGCCGATGGGCGCAGCGCCAGCACCGCCTCGTCGAAGGCGGCGATCTGGCAGCCCGCCGCTTCCAGCGTCAGCGCCGCGATGGCATCGGCCCAGTCGAGCAGCCGTTCGGCGCGCCAGAGTGCCAGTGCGGTCAAGCCCGTGGAGCAGGCCGTCCCGTTGACGAGGCTCAAACCCTCCTTGGCGCCGAATACCAGCGGGACAAGGCCGATCGCCGCAAGCGCTTCGCGGCCGCTCATACGCCGTCCGGCAAGCGTCGCGCTGCCTTCGCCGATCAGGACGAGCGCGGTATGGGCATTATGGGTGAGATAACCGGCCGAGCCCTTGGATGGCACGTCCGGAATGCAATCATGCTCCAACAGGGCCGCAAGATGCTGGACGATCTCACGCCGCACGCCGGAATGGCCGTGGGCAAAATTGGCGATCTCGGCGGCGATGATGGCGCGCACCTCGCGGGCGGGCAGAAGCGGCCCGACGCCACAGGCATGGCTGAGCACGATGCTGCGCGACAGCAGGCTCTGCGAGGCGCGGTCGACCACCGTATCGGCCAGCGCCCCGACGCCGGTGTTGACGCCATAGGCGCGCACGCCGGTTTCGACGATGCGCGCGACGATCCGGCTTGCCCTTTCGACCCGCGCCCAGGCAGCCGGCGACAGCGCAAGCGCCTCCCCTGCCCCGACGCGCGCAACATCGCGCCAGCCCAGCACCTTATCGAGGACGACCGTCATCGACCCGTTCCGAAATTACCGATGAACTGGCGGAAGGCGGGTGTGGCGCCGCCGGCAAACATCTCGTCCGGCGTGCCGCTGCTTTCGATCAGCCCTTCGCGCATGAAGACGACACGGTTCGAGACGTTGCGGGCAAAGCTCATCTCATGGGTGACGACGAGCATGGTCATGCCCTCCTCGGCAAGCGCGCGCATGACGCGCAGGACTTCGCCGACCAGCTCCGGATCGAGCGCCGACGTCGGCTCGTCGAAGAGCATGACCTTCGGCTTCATCGCAAGCGCGCGGGCGATGGCGGCGCGCTGCTGCTGGCCGCCGGAGAGATGGGTGGGATAGGCATGGCGTTTGTCTGCGATGCCGACCTTTTCGAGCAGCGCCTCGGCCTCGGCGATACATTCGGCGCGCGGCCGCTTCAGCACATGAATGGGTCCCTCGATGACATTCTGCAGGATGGTCATGTGGGACCAGAGGTTGAAGGACTGGAACACCATGCCGAGTTCGGAGCGGATATGGTCGACCTGCTTCTGGCTCGCCGGCCTTGTCTTGCCGTTCTTGTGGACCATCTCGATATGCTCGCCGTCGACCCAGATTTCGCCGTCGCTGGCGGTTTCGAGCATGTTGATGCAGCGCAGGAAGGTCGATTTGCCGGAGCCTGAGGCGCCGAGCAGCGAAATCACGTCGCCGTCCTCGGCATCGAGGGAAATGCCGCGCAGCACTTCATGGGTACCGAAGCTCTTGCGGATGTTGCGAACCGAAAGTCGGGTGACGCCTGGCATGGTTGCTCCAATCAGGTCAAAAACGCCTATGCCTTCAGCGGCTGCGGGGCCGCTCGGCGGTGTCGGGAGAGCGAATATTCAAGCAGGGCCATGCCCTGCAGGATGATGAAGTTCAGAACGAGATAGATGATCGCCGCGCAGAGGAAGACCTCCATCGTCCGGTAGGTCTGCGAGATCAGCCGCTGGGCGACGCCGGTGACCTCCCAGACGGTGACGAGGCTTGCGAGCGCCGTTGATTTCATCATCAGCACGATCTCGGTGGAATAGGCCGGCAGCGCGTGGCGGAAGGCGATCGGCGCCAGGATGCGGCGCACCAGCAGGAAACCGGACATGCCAATCGAGCGCGCCGCCTCGATCTCCTTCGGCGACACGGCACGGATGCCGCCGCGGAAGATCTCCGCGGTATAGCCGGCAGTGCAGAGCGCCAAGGACAGGATGGCGCAGACCATCGGCTCGCGCAGGAACGGCCAGAGGAAGGAATAGCGGATGACGCCGAACTGGCCGAGACCGTAGAAGACCAGGAACATCTGGATCAACAGCGGCGAGCCGCGGAAGACGAAGATATAACCTTTGGCGAAGCCCGAAAGCATGCGGTTGCCGCTGACCCGCATCCAGACAATGACGAGGGCCAGCAGGCCGCCGAAGAAGATCGACAGCGAAAACAGGATCAGCGTCGTCGGCACGGCTTTCAGCAATGTGACCATGGTCGAGGCGAGAAAGGTGAAATCCATCTTCGCCTCCTTACGCCTGGCCCATGGCCGATGCCGGCATGCTGCGATTGGCGCGGCGTTCGGCGCCGTTGAAGATGCAGTCCGAAAGGCTGGTCAGGATCAGGTAGAGCGCGCCGCCGGCGATGAAGAACAGGAAATACTGCCGCGTCGAGCCCGCCGCCACCTGGCTGGTGCGCATCAGCTCGGCAAGGCCTGTGACGGAGATCAGCGCCGAATCCTTGAGACTGAGCTGCCAGACATTGCCGAGGCCCGGAATGGCGAAGCGAAGCACCTGCGGCATGATGATGCGGCGAAAGCGCAGCCCGCGGTGCATGCCGATCGCCGAGGCGGCTTCGAGTTCGCCCTTGGAAATGGCGAGGAAGGCGCCGCGGAACACTTCCGCCTGATAGGAGCCGGAGATGATGCCGACGGCAAGCGCGCCGGCGGCAAAGGACGGTAGGCCGAGGAAACCCTCGTAGCCCATCGCCTTGCCGATCGAGGTGACGGCCGAGGAGCCGCCGAAATAGATGAGATAGATGATCAGCAGTTCCGGCACGCCGCGAAACACGGTGGTATAGACATTGCCGAGCGTGATGAGGAGCGGATTGCCGGAGAGTTTCGCGAAGGCGACGACCGCGCCCAGCAACGCGCCGATCGCCAGCGCCGTCGCCGTGACGGCGAGCGTCATCAAGGCGGCGAGAATGAGCAGCGCGCCCCATCCGGTTGAACCGAAGCCGAGCAGTTCCAAGCTTGCCATATCGTCCGTTCCCCGTCCGCGGCAGTGTCTTATGGATTTGAGAATAACACGCGGTCTCCGGCGTTAAAGCCGGAGACCGCACCTGCGGCCAGAGGCCGTAAGGCTTATTGCTGCGGGCTGACGTCGACCTTGAACCATTTCATCGAAAGGTTCTTGACCGTGCCGTCGGCCAGCGTCGACTTGATCGCCTCGTTGAACTTGTCACGCAGCTCGGTATCGGCCTTGCGGATGCCGAGGCCTTCGCCTTCGCCCCAGATCGAGCCGACGATCTCCGGGCCGGTGAAAGCAAGCGCGCCGTTGGCGGCCTCAAAGGCATTGGCGAAATAGACGGCGTCGTCGAAGCCGAGGTCGATGCGGCCGTTCTGCAGGTCGAGGTCGCGATCGGCACCGGTCTTGTATTCACGGATCTCGGCGATATCGCCGAAATTGTCATAGACGAACTTGGCATAGACGGTCGCCGCCTGGATGCCGATGGTCTTGCCCTTGAAGAGTTCCTTCAGCGCGTCGATCTCCTTCACGCCGGTCTGGCCGGGCGTCATCTTGATCGTGGCGCCGGTGCCGGCGGCATTGGCGAGCGGGCTATCCTTGGCCGTGGCGAAAGCGGCGGGAGTCGCGGCATAGGGAATGGTGAAATCAATAATCTTCCGCCGCTCTTCGGTAATCGACAGCGCATCCATGATGACGTCGAACTTGCCGGCGTTGAGCGCCGGGATCATACCGTCCCAATCGGAGGCAACCAGCGTGCATTCGATCTTGGCGCGCTCGCAGAGCACCTTGGCAAGCTCAGGCTCGAAGCCACCAAGCGTACCGTCGGCATTGGTGAGATTCCAAGGCGCATAAGCGCCCTCAAGGGTGATGGTCGCCTTCGTCCAGTCCTTGGAAAAGGCCGGAGCTGCGAAGGCGGAAAAGGCGGCGACGCCGCAAAAAAGGATTGCGCTTAATTTCATCGATGAATTCTCCTCTGGAGTTGAAACAGACCTTGCGGCACCGCCGATCTCCGCCGGCTTGCCCGTTCCGTCCTATTTTTTCGTCGAGGACTGTTCGGGAGGTTGTATATGGTACCATATGAGAAAATTTGTGATATGCAAGAGAAAAGTCGATTTATATGGCGAATTGCATCCGTGCAAAAGGAATAGGCAATGAAGCGTTCCGACGAGATGAAACGCGACCTGGCAGGAAATGACAGCACGCCGCTCTATGCCGGCGTCAAACAGGTGATCCTCGACCGCATCCACAGTGGTGAATGGCCGCCGAAATACCGCGTTCCCTCGGAAAACGAACTGGTCGTCGAGCTCGGCGTCAGCAAGATGACCGCCAACCGGGCGCTGCGCGAACTTGCCAACGAGGGCGAACTCGTCCGCATCCAGGGTGTCGGCTCCTTCGTCGCCGAGCGCAAGGGCTATTCGGCGCTGTTCGAGGTGCGCAACATCGCCGAGGAGATCGCCGAACGCGGCCATGTTCATGAGGCGTCTGTCGTCATTCTTGCCCAGGAAACCGCCTCTCCCGAGATCGCTGACAGCTTGGAACTTGAAATCGGCGCGGCGGTCTTCCACTCGCTGATCGTGCACAGCGAAAACGGCGTTCCGGTGCAGATCGAGGACCGTTTTGTCCATCCGGAAGCCGCTCCCGACTATCTCAAGCAGGACTTCACGACGCTGACGCCGAACGCCTATCTGACGGCGGCCGCCCCGCTCAGCGGCTCCGAGCATGTCGTCGAGGCGGCGATGCCGCAGGCCTGGGAATGCAAGCTGCTCACTATTCTCAAGACCGAGCCGTGCCTGACGATCCGCCGGCGCACATGGTCGGCAAAACAGGTGGTCTCGACCGCCCGCCTCGTCTATCCCGGCTATCGTTATCGGCTCGAAGCACGCAGCGGCAAGATGTTCGAAGAGTGAAAGCACTCGCCATCTTGTATATGGAACCTACTGCGAGGCCGGCGTGAATCGCGCCACCAGGGCGTGGCGATCGCCCGGATAGGTGAAACGGACGTGGGTCACCGGACCGGCGCCGCTCCAGGTGCGGCGTTCGACTACCAGGCAGGCAGTGTTGCGCGGAATGTCGAGCGCCGCGGCCACCTCGGCACTGGCGGAGACCGCGTGGATCCGGTGTTCGGCCGTGCTCCACGGCACCTGGCCAAGCAGCCACGGCCCCGGCGCCACCGTCAGAAAATCGGCATCGGCGGCCTCAGGCACGGTTTCAAGGCTGATCAGCCTCTCCTCGAGGCAGAAGGGCCGCGCCCCGGCATTGTGGACGCAGACCACCTCGACGACCGAAGACGCCACGGGCAGTTCCAGCCGGCTTCTGTCTTCCGCTTTCGCCTTGCGGCTCGCCTTCTTCGAAAGCGCATAGGAATAAGGCAGGTTCAGCGACTGCACCTCAGCCTTGATGTCGTGGATTTCGAGCACGGCCGATTGCGCCTGCGGCTGGGTGACGAAGCTGCCGGATTTCTTGCGGCGCTCGATCAGGCCCGCCTTGGCGAGCTGAGTCAGCACCTTGTTCACCGTCATACGCGAGCAGTCATACTGCGTGGCGAGGTCGACCTCGAAGGGAATACGATGCCCCGGTGGCCATTCGCCCGAGACGATACGCCCCTCGATCTCGCCCAGGATGCGCTGGTGCAAGGTCAGATCCCTGCTTTGGTTCATCGCCACGTTCCGATTGGTTCTCCGGTCTAGATCGAATGCCTTGAAAGGAAAAGTGCTTTTTCAGGCAGCCAGCAACTCGCCCATTGCGGCAAGGAACCGCCGGTCGATTGCGTCGCGCTCGCGATGGCGGCCGCCTTCCACCTGCTTAAAGCCGCGCGCCCACACGCAATCGACGGAAACGCCGCCGGCAAACAGCCAGTGATCGAGGATCTGATCGCCCGAGAGGTAAGGAACGGCTGACGTATCGAGCGAAACGAGATCGGCGTGATGACCCTCGACGAGGCCGGCCGGCGCTTTCAGCGCGCCGGAGCCGCCAGCAAGTGCGTGGGTGAATAGCGAAAGCGCCGTCGATCCGCCAGGTGCCGCGACGACATTGCGGGCGCGCAACGCCAGGCGCTGCGAATATTCGAGTTGGCGCAATTCCTCCGGCAGGGAAATCCGCACGTTTGAATCCGAACCGATACCGTAACGGCCGCCCTCTTCGAGGAAGAGCGGCGCGGCAAAGGCGCCGTCGCCGAGATTGGCTTCGGTGATCGGGCAGAGGCCGGCAATCGCCCCGCTCTTCGCCATCCGCCGCGTCTCGTCCTCGGTCATATGCGTTGCATGGATGAAGCACCAGCGCTGATCGACCGGCGCATGATCGAGCAGCCATTCCACCGGCCGCGCGCCGGACCAGGCAATGCAGTCCTCGACCTCCTTCACCTGTTCGGCGACATGGATGTGGATCGGCCCGTCGCCCGCCATCGGCACAAGCTTCGCCAACTCCTCGGGAGTGGCGGCCCGCAAGCTGTGCGGCGCCAGCCCGAGTTCGGCGCCGTCGAGCCGGCCGGTCACCACACGGCACCCATCCATCAGCCTTTCGAAGCTTTCCAGCGAATTGATGAAGCGTCGCTGGCCTTCAATCGGCGCGGCACCACCGAAGCCGGAATGGGCATAAAAGACGGGCAGAAGCGTCAGGCCGATGCCGGTCTCTTCGCTCGCAGCACCGATGCGTTCGGCAAGCTCGGCGATATTGGCATAAGCGCCGCCATCCTTGTCATGGTGGAGATAGTGGAATTCGCCGACACGGGAATAGCCCGCCTCCAGCATCTCGGCATAGAGCTTGGCGGCGACTGCTTCGACATGATCGGGCGTCATCGCCAGGGCGAACTTGTACATGACCGTGCGCCAGCTCCAGAAGCTGTCACTGGCAGGCCCCCGCACTTCGGCAAGGCCGGCCATCGCTCGCTGGAAGGCATGGCTGTGCAGGTTGCCCATGGCGGGAACGATCAGGGCATGGCGCTCATTGCCGGGTGCTGCGGCAGCGTCGGGCTCGACCCGGGCGATGCGACCTTCTTCGAGCGTCAGCCGCACGTTCTTCCGCCAGCCTTGCGACGTCAGCGCCGTCTCCGCGTGAAGTATGGTCATGGCCTTCTTCTCCTCCTGCCGCGCCGCCGATCTTTCTTTTCCAGAAAAGCGCGCAAAATTTCTCTTGTCACCTGTTGATTATGTATATACATGTTTCGGCATAAGGAAAGGCGCATAGCTGATGAGCGGGAACAATTTTTCTGAGGGTACCCCATCCGCCGATATCCGGCCGGTGCTGTGGCGAAATGCGCGACTTGCGACGCTGGCGCCCGACAGAGCAGGTCTCGGCATCATCGAAAAAGGCGCCGTGCTGACTGGAGGGGGCTGTATCGCCTTTGCCGGCGTCGAAAGCGAATTGCCGGCATCCGCCATCGAGAAATCCGAGATCGTGGATCTCGAAGGCCGCTGGGTCACCCCCGGTCTCGTCGACTGCCACACCCACATCGTTCACGGCGGCAATCGCGCCCGCGAATTCGAGATGCGCCTTGCCGGCGCGACCTACGAAGAAATCGCCCGCGCCGGCGGCGGCATCGTGTCCTCGGTGAAGGCCACCAATGCGCTGTCGGTCGAAGACCTCGTCGCCGAAGCGCTGCCGCGGCTCGATACGCTGCTTGCCGAGGGTGTCACGACGATCGAAGTGAAGTCCGGCTACGGGCTGAACCGGGCCGGCGAAGTGAAAATGCTGCAGAGCGCGCGCCTTCTCGGTCATATCAGACCGGTGCGCGTCGCCACCAGCTATCTCGGCGCGCATGCGACGCCGGTGGAATACAAAGGCCGCAACGGCGACTATCTCGACGATGTCGTGCTGCCCGGCCTCGACGACATGTATAATCTCGGCCTCGCCGATGCCGTCGACGGGTTCTGCGAGGGCATCGCCTTTTCCACGACCGAGATCGCCCGGGTCTTCGACAAGGCGAAGGCGCTCGGCCTGCCGGTCAAGCTGCATGCCGAACAGCTCTCCAATCTCGGCGGCGCCAAGCTTGCTGCGTCATACGGCGCGCTTTCAGCCGATCATCTCGAATATCTCGACGATGATGGCGTTGCCGCGATGGCGGCTGCCGGCACTGTCGCCGTGCTCCTGCCCGGCGCCTTCTACGCCATCCATGAGAAGCAGAAGCCGCCGGTCGAGGCGCTGCGCCGGGCCGGCGTGCCGATCGCGATCGCCACAGACTGCAATCCCGGCACCTCGCCGCTGACCTCGATGCTGCTGACCATGAACATGTCGGCGACGCTGTTCGGGCTCACCGTCGAGGAATGCATCGCCGGCGCCACCCGCGAAGGCGCCCGCGCTCTCGGCCTCATCGCCGAGACCGGAACGATCGAGCCCGGCAAGTCAGCCGATCTCGCCGTCTGGAATGTCGAAACCCTCGCCGAGCTCGTCTACCGCATCGGCTTCAACCCGCTTCATGCGCGTATCTTCAAGGGCGAAAGGAACGGTCGATGACCATCACCCTCCACCCGGGCACCGTCTCGCTCAACGACCTCGAGACTATTTACTGGACGGGCGAGCCGGCAAGACTCGATCCCGCTTTCGATGCCGGCATAAACAAGGCCGCCGCCCGCATTGCCGAGATCGCCGCCGGCAACGCGCCGGTCTATGGCATCAATACCGGCTTCGGCAAACTTGCCTCGATCAAGATCGACAGCGCCGATGTCGCCACCCTGCAGCGCAATCTCATCTTGTCTCATTGTTGCGGCGTCGGGGCGCCGCTGCCGGAGAATATCGTGCGCCTGATCATGGCGCTGAAGCTCGTCTCGCTCGGGCGCGGCGCCTCCGGCGTGCGTCTGGAACTGGTGCGGCTAATCGAAGGCATGCTGGATAAGGGCGTCATCCCGCTGATCCCGGAAAAGGGTTCGGTCGGCGCTTCCGGCGATCTTGCGCCGCTCGCCCATATGGCGGCGGTCATGATGGGCGAGGCCGAAGCCTTTTTCGACGGCGAACGCCTTTCCGGCGCTGAAGCCCTCGAACGCTCCGGGCTGAAACCGGTCGTGCTCGCCGCCAAGGAGGGCCTGGCGCTGATCAACGGCACCCAAGCCTCGACGGCGCTGGCGCTCGCCGGCCTGTTCCGCGCCCATCGCGCCGCCCAATCCGCCTTGATCACGGGCGCCATGTCCACGGATGCGGCCATGGGCTCCTCGGCGCCCTTCCATGCCGATATCCATACACTGCGCGGCCATAAGGGGCAGATCGACACGGCAGCAGCCCTGCGCGGCCTGCTCGAAAACTCCATCATCCGCCAGAGCCATATCGAGGGCGACGAGCGGGTGCAGGACCCCTATTGCATCCGCTGCCAGCCGCAGGTCGACGGCGCCTGCCTCGATCTCTTGCGCGCGGTCGCCCGCACGCTGGAGATCGAAGCCAATGCGGTCACCGACAATCCGCTGGTGCTCTCGGATAATTCCGTCGTCTCTGGCGGCAATTTCCACGCCGAACCCGTCGCCTTCGCCGCCGACCAGATCGCGCTCGCCATCTGCGAGATCGGCGCGATCTCGCAGCGCCGCATTGCGTTGCTCGTCGACCCCACCCTCTCCTATGGCCTGCCGGCCTTCCTCGCCAGGAAGCCGGGCCTGAATTCCGGCCTTATGATCGCCGAGGTCACCTCGGCGGCGCTGATGTCGGAGAACAAGCAGATGTCGCACCCGGCCTCGGTCGATTCGACACCGACCTCTGCTAATCAGGAAGACCATGTCTCCATGGCCTGCCACGGCGCCCGGCGCCTGCTCGGCATGACCGAAAACCTATTCGCCATCATCGGCATCGAGGCGCTGACGGCAGCCCAGGGCGTCGAACTGCGCGCGCCGCTGTCGACGAGCCCGGAGCTTTTGAAGGCGATCGCTGCGATCCGCGCCCAGGTGCCGAGCCTCGAGAGTGATCGTTACTTGGCGGGGGATCTCGCCGCCGCCGCCGCACTGGTGGCGACGGGGGCGCTGAATGATTCAGTTTCGACAGGCATTTTGCCGGTTTTGGAGGGTTGATGGTGATGTCTGCGCACTTTGCACCCCCCGCTGCCCTGTCGGGCATCTCCCCCACAGGTGGGGAGATCGGCTGGGCGGAGCCGCTCGCTCCAATATTAATTGTTTGGCACAGCCCCATCCGCGGGTCGATCTTCCCCCTTGTGGGGGTCCGAAGGACGGGTCGAGACCCGCGGCTCGACCCCGGGTCCGGCAGGACAGAGGGGGGTAACGCCCGCAACGCCGGAGCGCTTTGCCCATGACCGCACCATACGAAACCCGCCAGGGCACCTCGCCGATCATCCTCGGCTTCCCCCACACCGGCACCGAGGTGCCGCCCGACATCGCCGACCGCCTCAACGACAATGGCCGTATCCTCGCCGATACCGACTGGCACATCCACCACCTCTATGACGGGCTGGTCGACAACATCACGACCGTGCGTGCCACCTTCCATCGCTACGTGATCGACGCCAACCGCGATCCAGCCGGCGTCAGTCTTTATCCCGGCCAGAACACCACCGGTCTCGTTCCCGAAACGGACTTCGACGGCAGACCGATCTGGAAGGATGGGCAGGCGCCTGACGAGGCCGATATCGCGGCGCGGCTCAGGGATTTCCATGCGCCCTATCATGCCGCCCTTGCCGCCGAGATCGAACGCGTCAGGGCAATCCATGGCGTGGCGATCCTCTACGATTGCCACTCGATCCGCTCGCATATTCCTTTCCTGTTCGAAGGCAAGCTGCCGGATTTCAATATCGGCACCGACATGGGCAGGACCTGCGACAGCGCCATCGAGCAGGCGACGCTCACCGTCACGCAAGCTGCCGAAGGTTACGACAGCGTGCTCAACGGCCGCTTCAAGGGGGGCTGGACGACTCGCCACTACGGCCGGCCCGAGACGGGCGTGCATGCGATCCAGATGGAGCTCGCGCAATGGACCCATCTGCAGACCGAGACGCCGCCCTTCGCCTATGACGCCGCCAAGGCCGACAGGCTTCGCATTCATCTCAAAGACATTCTGATGCGCATCGAACAGATCGCACCGGGCCTGAAACGCTGACGATTGAAACCTGAGAACAGGGGAACAGCCATGACCAATCCACGCCACAATATCCGTGAAATCCGCGCGCCCCGCGGCAACGATCTCAATGCCAAGAGCTGGATGACCGAAGCGCCGTTGCGCATGCTGATGAACAATCTCGATCCCGACGTCGCCGAAAATCCCAACGAGCTCGTCGTCTATGGCGGCATCGGGCGCGCCGCGCGCACCTGGGAGGATTTCGACCGCATCGTCGCGACGCTGAAGACGCTGACGGAAGAGGAAACCCTGCTCGTCCAATCCGGCAAGCCGGTCGGCGTCTTCCGCACCCACAAGGATGCGCCGCGGGTGCTGATCGCCAATTCCAATCTGGTGCCGCATTGGGCGACCTGGGACCATTTCAACGAGTTGGACAAGAAGGGTCTTGCCATGTATGGCCAGATGACGGCCGGTTCGTGGATCTATATCGGCACGCAGGGCATCGTGCAGGGCACCTACGAGACCTTCGTCGAGGCCGGCCGCCAGCACTACGGCGGCAATCTCAAGGGCAAATGGATCCTGACAGGGGGCCTCGGCGGCATGGGCGGCGCCCAGCCGCTCGCCGCCGTCATGGCTGGTGCTTGCTGCCTTGCCGTCGAATGCAATCCGGATTCGATCGATTTCCGCCTGCGCACCCGCTATCTCGACGCCAAGGCCGAAACGCTCGACGAGGCACTCGCGATGATCGACCGCTGGACGAAGGCAGGCGAAGCCAAGTCCGTCGGCCTGCTCGGCAATGCCGCCGAGATCCTGCCGGAAATGGTTCGCCGCAGCATCCGCCCCGACATCGTCACCGACCAGACCTCGGCGCATGATCCGATCAACGGCTACCTGCCGAAAGGCTGGACTATGGCCGAGTGGAAGGCTAAGCGCGAAAGCGATCCGAAGGCTGTGGAAAAGGCGGCGCGCGCCTCGATGCGCGAGCATGTCGAGGCGATGATCGCCTTCTGGAACGCCGGCATTCCCACACTCGACTACGGCAACAATATCCGTCAGGTCGCCAAGGATGAAGGCCTGGAAAACGCCTTCGCCTTCCCCGGCTTCGTGCCTGCCTATATAAGACCGCTGTTCTGCCGCGGCATCGGACCCTTCCGCTGGGCAGCCCTCTCGGGCGACCCGGAGGATATTTACAAGACCGACGCCAAGGTGAAGGAGCTGCTGCCCGACAACAAGCACCTGCACAACTGGCTCGACATGGCTAGGGAGCGCATTTCCTTCCAGGGCCTGCCGGCGCGTATCTGCTGGGTCGGCCTCGGCGATCGTCACCGCCTGGCTTTGGCCTTCAATGAAATGGTCAAAAACGGCGAGCTTTCCGCGCCGATCGTCATCGGCCGCGACCACCTCGATTCCGGCTCGGTCGCCTCGCCGAACCGCGAAACCGAGGCGATGAAGGACGGCTCCGACGCCGTCTCAGACTGGCCGCTGCTCAACGCCCTGCTCAACACCGCCTCTGGCGCCACCTGGGTGTCGCTGCATCACGGCGGCGGCGTTGGCATGGGCTTCTCGCAGCACTCCGGCGTCGTCATCTGTGCCGACGGCACGGATGATGCGGCAAAGCGTCTCGAGCGCGTGCTCTGGAACGATCCCGCGACCGGCGTCATGCGCCACGCCGATGCCGGCTACGACATCGCCCTCGATTGCGCCCGGGACAAGGGCCTGCGCCTGCCCGGCATCCTCGGAAACTGAACCTCATGAGGATCCTGCGCGCCGGCGATCACAAGCGCATGCCGTGGAAGAACGGCAAGGGAGAGACGGTGGAGATCGCCGTCTCTCCGCCAGGCGCCCCGATCGACGATTTCGACTGGCGCATCAGCATGGCAGCGGTCGCGGAGGACGGACCGTTTTCGATTTTCCCGGGCATCGACCGGACGCTGGCGGTCCTCGACGGCAACGGCATGGTGCTCGAGATCGACGGCAGCGCTGCTGTCCTGCTGACGACACAAACCACTCCTCTTGCCTTCCCGGCTGATGTCCCCGTCACCGCCAGGCTCGAAGACGGCGCGATCACCGATCTCAACGTCATGACGCGCCGGGCCGGCCTCACCCATAGCCTCGCCCGAATCGACATCGACGGCGCCACGCGCCTGCCGTTGCCATCGCCGACATGCCTGTTCCTCTGCCACCGCGGCATGGTGTCATTCCGCCGGTCGGGCGAGACCGGGACGCTTGCAGCCGGCGACGCGCTGCTGATCGAGGATATGACGATAGCTGCGCTTGATATCGACGGCCAGGCCAGATGTTATCTCATCTCGATCGCTACTCACTGATTTTCCCTTAACTCTTTGGAATTTCGACCGATTTCGGAAAAAATCAGGGTGCCAGCATCGGCGATCGCGATATCAGGCCATGGACGCCGTTCCTGCTTTCGGTCTAAACTTTGCCCTTCTGATGCAGAAGAAGACCTAGACTGCCCGCGACATCAAGGGCGGCAAGGGAGCAGGTGTGACGGATCCATACGATATTCTCGGCGTTGAACGCGATGCGGACGAGGCGAAGCTGAAGGCGGCCTACCGGCGCCTGGCAAAGGTCGCCCATCCTGATTCGGGCGGCGATACGGAAGCCTTCGACAATCTGCAGAAAGCCTATGCGCTGCTTCTCGATCCGGTCCGCCGCAAGGTCTATGACGATACCGGCTATGACGTCGAGTTCGCCGATGCGGCCGAGCTGCAGGCGCTTGTGATGATCGAGAAGCTCGTGACCGACGCCGTGCTCGACGAGCGGGCGCCGGGCAGTTTCGACCCGGTCGCGGTGATGCAGGAAAGCCTCTCCGAGGAACTGCGCAAGGCGCGGTTCAGCAAGAGCGAGCTGGAACGCCACGCCTCGCGCGTCGGCCTGCATCTGGAGCGGTTGGAAAAGCAGTCCGGCCGTGATGTGCTCGCCCATATGTTCCGCGCCCGCATCGAAGCGATCTCCAAGGCGGTCGCGGAAACCGAGGCGAAGATCAAGGCGGCCGAACGCGCCGCCGACATGCTGAGCGGCTACGTCTACGATCTCGATCCGTCGTTGCTGCCGGAGGCTTCTGTGACCAATCTCGAATGGATCGAGACCTCCAGAAACCGCTCCACCGGCTGACGCAGCGCGCGCTAAAACCGTCAGTAGGACAGCTTCGGATACCAGTCCGGCGCCCGGCCTTCCGGCGTCGTGTCGATCAGCGTCCAGAGCGGCATCAGATCGGGCGCGCCGCGCGGATCCTCGCCGGGATCAGCCGTCACGCCGCCCATTTCCTGGCTCCAGAAGTGGCGGATCGTGCCGTCGCGCCTCTTGAAGACGTTGTAGGCGGCGTCATCGCCGCCGCCTCTGCCTATGGCGTGATAGTCGCGGCTGTAATCGCCCGACGGATCGGAATAAAGCGGCAGGTGGTGCCAGCCGCGCTCCTTCTTGAAGGCGAGCAGTCTGCCGATCGGCGAAAGCGCGACCACCGCAAGGGCGGCGCGCTGCTGGATATCCGGCACCTCGCCATCCCAGGCCGACAGCAGCGAGGTGCACATGGGGCATGGACGCTCGCGCTCCGGCCCGAACATGTAGCTATAGACGATCAGCGTCTCCTTGTCGGCAAAGAGCTCGCTGAGCGAGATCGGCCCGTCGGCACCTTCGAAGCGATAATCCTTCTTCACCTCGCCGCCCGGCGGCAGCGCCCGGCGCTGTCTTGCCACGCGCTCGATGTGCCGGCGCAATTCGATCTCTTCGGCCAACAGCGCATCGCGGGCGATACGATATTCCTCGCTCTCATTCGGGAAACGAACGCCATTCTTGGCCGCGAGTACGGCGGCAGGTACCAGCTGACGGTTATCCATGACAATCCTCCTGTCGTTGCCTGATGATGTGCCGACCTCAGGGCAATATGCAGCACATCGTTGGAATGACGATCGGAAGATGCGAAAATCGACAGGGCGGCGAAAAATATCCCACTTCGGAATTCCGAAATTCCTCCGCTTCGAGATTCCGAAATTCGAGCCGGTTTGCGCGGCATTCTCCCGGAGAAATAGTCAAGGATTTCAAAGCCTCATCCTATCTCGGGATTCCGAAGTGCTATATAGATCTTGGTGGAGTTATGCACGCTCGCCACACAATACTGCTCGAACGTCCGGATGCCTGAACGCAAAAAGGGCGCTCGACCCTTGCGGGGAGCGCCCTTATCCTGTCGGACAGCGAACAGCTCGACAACGTCGATACCGGGCGCATCCATTTTTCAGGCAGGCCCGCTATATGGACGCTTGCATTCGCCGTTTCAAGGGCTTTTTGCATCATCTTTAGCATGCGGCCACTAAAGGGCGGCGCCGGTCACCGGATTGACCACCGGCCGCTCGCTTTTGTCGCCCTCCCCAGCCGGCTGCACGGCCGGCGGCGCCATCGATTCGGCGTCGGCGGGTTCCGGCTTGCCGGGAACGGCATTGACGTCCTTGGGACGGCGCTGCTCGGGCTTTACGTTTTCATCATTCGTCGACATTGTCTGTCTCCTTTCCAGGGAAGAAGTCCGGGCTGCCGACATGGTTCCGGGGGCGGATGGAGGATTGCCGATGCTCGAGAGATTTTTGCTGCAGGGGCCGCAGGATGCGCGCTTCACCATCCTTCTTGCCCATGGCGCCGGCGCGCCGATGGATTCAGCTTCGATGACAGCGGCGGCCGACGCGCTTGCCGGCGTCGGCTTTCGCGTCGCCAGGTTCGAATTCGCCTATATGGCCGCCCGCCGCACCGCGGAAGGGCGCAAGCCGCCGCCGCGCGCCGAAACTCTCAACCCCGAATATGAGGCGGCGATTGCCGCGCTCGACGCCGGCGGTCCTCTCATCATCGGCGGCAAGTCGATGGGCGGACGGGTTGCGAGCATGGTCGCAGACGGTCTCTACGACAGGGGAAAGATCACTGGCCTGCTCTGCCTCGGCTATCCCTTCCATCCACCTGGCCAGCCGGAGAAGCTGCGCACCGGCCACCTCAAAAGGCTCGCGACACCCGCGCTGATCTGCCAGGGTACGCGCGACGAGTTCGGGACAAAGGACGAGGTGCCGGGCTATGATCTCTCCGACAGGATCGAGATCCTCTGGCTTGAGGACGGCGACCACGACCTGAAGCCGCGCAAGAAAATCTCCGGCTTCTCCGCTGCCGGCCACCTCGCCGCGATGGCAAAGGCGGCAAAGGCGTGGGCCGAACGCCTGCCGCTTTAGGCACCGCCTTTTGGCCGTCGTCGGGTGGAAAGCTTCCTCACATCGATGCGCCGGTCGCCGGCGAAAACAGTGATTTCGAAATGATCGGCCTGCACCACGTCGCGGATATTCCTCGGCCGGTGCGCCGCGACGTTCACCCCGCCTCTCAGCCGCACGCTGTCATAAAGAATGCCGGCGCCGCCACTCGAGCGCACCTCTTCGCCGAGCACCTGCGATGCAGCGTAGCTCGTGCCGTCATAGATATCGGGCCGCAGCGTCTGTTCGCCGCGAATGTCGAGATAGTAGCCGATCAGGGTGGCGGTATAACTGCGATAGGTGCGCGCCATCGTCGCCACCCCACGCGCCACAGCCTCGCGGCGGAGATGATGACCGACCTCGGCGGCGGCTGTCTTCAGATTGTCGGCGGCATACCAGGCGCCGAGATCGGGGCCATTGAACCGCATGCCGCCGGCTGCGACATGCAGGAATGCCGCCATTACGATGCTGGCATTGGGCGTCCCGTAAACCCATTCGTTTTCGGGAAGCCGCCGGATGCGGTCGGCCACGAGCCGGTCATTGGTCCATCCCACAAGTTCCATGACGGCTTCGAGATCGGCCGCCCTCGCCACAGTATCGAAGAGACCGATCGGCGGAAATTGCGACGGGATCAGCCGGTAGGACGGTCGCGGCGCCTCGGCGAAACGGTCGCTCACCGGAAGACGATGTCCGCGTCTTCGTAGGGCGTGAATGCCTCGTCGAGCCGGTTCGGCGGCATATAGAGCCCGCCGCGCGCGCCGTCGAGAAACCGGCGCACAGTTATCAGCCCGTCCTGGGTGCCACTTGTGACGATATCGAGCGGCGGGTGGCCGCCGAAGACAGGCGCCTGATGCGGCGTTCGCAGCCAGTCGATTCCGGCGCGTTCGTCGGCAAACAGCACGCCGAGCGCCTGGTGGATGCCGAGCACGGCGGAGATCCGGGTCAACGTATCGACATCGAGGGTGAAGGCGCCGTGCTCACGCGCCTGCTTGGCCCAGCTGTGATAGGTCGAGCGGGAGGGATAACCGAGCACGAGGAGGCGCTGTTCTTCAGTGAGCCCCCAGAGATCGGCGATCGCCAGGAAGGTCCGCAAGGCCGGCGGGCTCAGCCGCCTTCGATTGGCCGGCGCAAACCGCTGCGTTTCCAGCCGCTCCGGCTCCTGCTCCCTGTGTCTTGCCTGCTGCATGGCGTTCTCCTGTCTTGAACTAGATTTAGTCCAAATCTGGGCATCCGGCAAGCAAATTGGAAGTGGGACTTCAGGATAGCTCTCCGGCCGCCTCGCGGATCGTCTGCATCAGGATCGATTGCGGTAGCGATGGCACCGCATCGGCGCGCATCGTCAGCCCGACCGGCCCCTTGGTTTCGCCGGTGTCGATCGGCAGAAGCGCCAGCCGCCCATCGGCGACATCGCCTGCCACCACGCCGTTGGAAATGATCCAGATCGCATCGCTTGCCCTCAGGAAGGCGCGGCCGAAGGAGTCCGACACCGTCTCAATCTGGTTCGGCAGGCTGGAAATACCGTTGGCGATGAGGAAATTTTCCACGACCGGCCGGATGATCGAGCCGCGCGTCGGCATCAGCACCGTGTAGTCGGCGAAACCGGCAAAGGGCGATTGCCGGCCATCGAGCAGCGGATGGCCGGGCCGCACGGCAAACACCACCTGCTCGGAATAGAGATGTTCGAAGGAAAAGCCCGCCATCTTCTCAGCTCCGGCCAGGCGGCCAACCACGAGGTCGAGATCGCCGACGCGAAGCTGCTCCAGGAGCACGGCGTTTTCGCCGGTGACGATCTTCACCCGGCTCCGGGTATTTTCATTGAGGAAGAGTTCCATCGCCCGCGGCATGATGCGCGACGACACCGTCGGCAGGGCGCCGATCCGGATAGGCGGCGCATCGGCGAACTGCTCCTGCGAGACGGAATCGAGACCCTGGCGCAGCGCCGTCAGCGCGGCGCCTGCATGCCGCAAGAAAACCTCGCCGTAACGGGTGATCTTGATGCCGCGACCGTCGCGCTCGAACACGGCAACACCCAGCACCTCTTCCAGTTCGCGGATCGTCTTCGTCACCGCCGGCTGGCTGACATGCAGCAACTCCGCCGCCTTCATGACGCTCTTCTGCCGCGCCACCTCGACAAAGGTCTGCAGATGACGAACCTTGACGCGGCTGTCGATCATTCCATAACTCCCGGGTTATCGAGATGCCTGAAAATATCATTTTACTTAACCGGATCAACCATTCAGTTTTGCGCCAAGAGATGGTGGCGAGTTGACGAGAAGGCGCAATCGGTCATCCTCGGCCTTGACCCGCGGCTGGTGGTGCCGTGTGGATGCTCGGGCCAGGCCCGAGCATGACGGAGGGGCGGGAATGGCTGCCCCTCACCCTAACCCTCTCCCAGGCGGGGCGAGGGGACGTGCCAAACGCGGCATCGAGGTTGAGGGAGACGGTGCGGCAGATCCCTTCTCCCCGCACGCGGGGGTCCGAAGGACGGGACGAGACGCGTGGCTCGACCCAGGCAGAGGTGGCGGCAGCCGGATGAGGGGCTACCCGGCTGAGCTCATGATGACGGAGGAAGCGACGTGCAGTTCGCCCGCATAAACGACGTGACGATCCACTATCAGCTTATCGGCGCTCCCGCCGACCGGCCGGTGATCGTCTTCGTCAATTCGCTCGGAACGGATTTTCGCATCTGGCGCGATGTCGTCGTACGGCTTGCCGGCGACTATGCGGTCGTGCTGTACGACAAGCGCGGCCACGGCCTTTCCGATGTCGGCCAGCTCCCCTCATCGATCGAGGATCATGCGACCGATCTTGCCGGCCTGCTCGACCTGCTCTCGGTCAAGGATGCCGTCATCTGTGGCCTCTCGGTTGGCGGCCTCATCGCTCAGTCGCTCGTTCAGCACCGGCCGGATCTCGTCGGCGCCCTCATCCTTTGCGACACCGCCCACAAGATCGGCACGGCAGAGAGCTGGAACGCCCGCATTGCCGCCGTCAAGAAAGATGGCCTCGGCAGCATCGTCGACGCCATCATGGAGCGCTGGTTCACGCCGGCCTTCCGACGGCCCGAAAACACCGCCTATTCCGGCTATTGCAACATGCTGACGCGCCAGCCCGTGGAGGGTTACCTCGCCGCCTGTGAGGCGATCCGCGACTCGGATTTCACCGAGGCCGCGAAGTCGATCGCTGTGCCGACAATCTGCATAGTCGGCGACCAGGACGGCTCGACCCCGCCCGATCTGGTACTCTCCACAGCGCGGCTGATCCCCGGCGCCCGTTACGAAATCATCCGCCATTGCGCCCATATTCCCTGTGTCGAGCAGCCGGAAGCGCTGACGGCGATCATCCGCGCCTTCCTCACATCGATATCGCCTGGAGAAAGCAGCCCATGAACGAAACAGCCTCTCCCTCCGAACGCTATCGGCAAGGCATAGCGACCCGTCGCGCCGTGCTCGGCGACGCCCATGTCGAGCGCGCCATAGCGGCAACGACGGAGTTCGACCGCCCCTTCCAGGAGCTGATCACCGAAGCCGCCTGGGGCCATGTCTGGTCGCGCCCGGCGCTGACGAGGCGCGAGCGTTCGATCGTCACCATCGCGCTGCTGGCCGCACTCGGACAGGACGATGAGGTCGCCATGCATGTGCGTGCCACCGCCAATACGGGTGCGACCCGGGAGGATATCTGCGAGGCGCTGTTGCATGTGGCGATCTATGCCGGCGTTCCCGCCGCCAACCACGCGATCAAGATTGCCAAGCAGGCCTTTGCACAGATGGACGCCGAGAAAGCGGCCTGAGGGGGAGAAATGTCCGAACGAGCAAACAGCAAGCCGGAGACCGGCGCCTTCTTCGCCCGCGACCGCGCCTGGCACGCGCCGGCGCTGACCCCCGGCTACAAAACCTCGGTGCTGCGCGCGCCGCAGCGCGCGCTGCTGTCACTCGACGGCACGATCTCCGAAACGACAGGCCCGGTCTTTGGCCATTCAATCATCGGCGAGCTCGACAACGACCTGATACTGAACTATGCGCGGCCGGGCGAAAGCGCCATCGGCGAACGCATCATCGTCCATGGCCGCGTGCTCGACGAACGGGCCAAGCCGGTGGCCGGCGCCCTGGTCGAATTCTGGCAGGCCAATGCCGGCGGCCGCTATCGCCACAAGAAGGAAACCTATCTCGCGGCAATCGACCCGAATTTCGGCGGCTGCGGCCGTGCCATCACCGACGAGGAGGGCCGCTACCATTTCCGCACCGTCCGGCCCGGCGCCTATCCCTGGCCGAACGGCGTCAACGACTGGCGCCCCGCCCATATTCACTTCTCGGTCTTCGGCCACGGCTTCGCACAGCGCCTGATCACCCAGATGTATTTCGAGGGCGATCCGATGATCTGGAAATGCCCGATCGTCGGCACGATCCCCGACAAGGCGGCGATCGAGCAGCTGATCGCCCCGCTGGACTGGGGCAACACGATTCCGATGGATTCACGCGCCTATAAATTCGATATCGTGCTGCGCGGACGCCGCTCGACGATGTTCGAAAACAAGCTGGAGGGCAACTGACCATGCAGCAGCTCGGTTATCTCAAGGAAACCCCGTCGCAGACCGCCGGTCCCTATGTGCATATCGGCCTGACGCCGAATTTCTGCGACATCACAGGCGTCTACGACAGCGATCTCGGCAGCGTGATGCTCAACGACAAGACGCTCGGCGAACGCATCACCGTCACCGGCCGCATCTTCGACGGCGCGGACGCGCTGGTGCGCGATGCCGTCGTCGAGATCTGGCAGGCCGACAGCGCCGGCCTTTACAACAGTCCCTCGGAAATGCGCGGCGCCGCCGACCCGAACTTCGCCGGCTGGGGCCGCTGCCCGACCCGGGCCGACGACGGCGTCTACAGCTTCGAAACCATCAAGCCCGGGTGGGTCCCCTTCAAGGACGGCCGCAGACAGGCGCCGCACATCACCTTCTGGATCGTCGCCCGCGGCATCAATATCGGCCTGCATACACGGATGTATTTCCCGGAAGAGACCGAAGCCAACGCCAGCGACCCGCTGCTTGCCCGCATCGAACATCGCGAACGCGTTGCCACCATGGTCGCCACCCGCGATGGCGCAACCTGCCGTTTCGACATCCATCTGCAGGGGCCGAAGGAGACGGTGTTTCTGGATATTTGAGGGTGTGCCGGCTGCTTGTCGGAGAATTCCGCGCAAGCAGCCCCCTCACCCTGCCCTCTCCCCGAGGGGAGAGGGGAACAGTGCCACGCGAGAGAACCTGCCCATAAGGCGCCGACGCCGCCTCATTTCCCTTCTCCCCTCGGGGGTCCGAAGGACGGGTCGAGACCAGTGGCTCGACCCCGGGGTGGCGGCAGCCGGATGAGGGGGCCACCACCACAAACGAGCAAACCATGACCGCATCGCCCTTCGACCACCCCTTCCTCTCCGGCCTTGTCGGTGACGACGAAATCGCGCCCTATTTTTCCGCCGAAGCCGATATTCGGGCCATGCTCTCCTTCGAGGCGGCACTCGCCAGGGCCGAAGCCGCGCACGGCCTCATTCCCGGCGAGGCAGCAAGGAAGATTGCCGAAGCCTGCGCCGATTTTTCTCCAGATCTTGCCAGCCTTCGCGCGGCAACGGCGAAAGACGGGGTCGTCGTCCCCGACCTCGTCAAGCAGCTGCGCGCCAAGGTCGGCGAGGAAGCGGGCAGAAACCTGCATCTCGGCGCCACCAGCCAGGACGTCATCGACACCAGCCTGATGATCCGCCTGAAGGCGGTGGTCTTCCTGTTTGCCGGCCGACTTTCCGCCATCCTCGCAGCGCTTGACGGGCTCGACCGGCAGTTCGGCCGCAACCGCCTGATGGGCCATACCCGCATGCAGGCGGCGATCGCCATCAGCGTCTCGGACCGTCTCAATGCCTGGCGCACGCCGCTCGCGACCTATCGCGACCGCCTGACCGAGCAGAGCTTCCCCGTCCAGTTCGGCGGTGCTGCCGGCACGCTCGACAAGCTTGGGCCACAGGCCGCCGCCGTCCGCGCTTCGCTCGCCCAGGAGCTCGGCCTCACCGACATCAGGCAATGGCAGAGCGCGCGTCTGCCGATCGCCGATATCGCCGGCCTGGTCGCTTCGATTTCGGGCAGCCTCGGCAAGATGGGACAGGATATCGCGCTGCTTGCCGAGATGGGCGGCGAGATCGAAATTTCAGGCGGCGGCACCTCCTCGGCCATGGCGCACAAGCAGAACCCGGTTGCCGCGGAAGTCCTGGTCTCGCTCGCCCGCTTCAACGCCACGGCGCTCTCGGGTATCCACCAGTCTCTTGTCCATGAACAGGAGCGCTCCGGGGCGGCCTGGACGCTCGAGTGGCTGCTCCTGCCGCAGATGACCATGGCAACCGCCGCCAGCCTGCGGCTTGCCGGAGGACTGATAGGAAATATCAAGCGGCTCGGGACGGCTTGAGATCACAGCTGCGGCCAGCGCTATGGCTAGCCGCGCGGCAAGGGTTCCAGCGCGAGAGCGGGCATTTGCTTTTTCGATCGCGCGCAACCATCTAATAGGCATGACTTGCGGAAAACGCCCTGCCCGCGCAGCCCATTTACCGAAAACCAACCATACTGGGTTGCTTTCCGAAGCGAAAGCCGATTGCTTAGGAGAATATACTTCTTCTTCCGCTACCGGTTAGGAGAATGAAAGGGGGCGCAGGCAAACTCGTGGAATTCTGCTGCTTCGCATCGGGATAAACTATGATTACGATGGCGATGCGGGAAGGCCGGTTTGAAAAACGATGACGACAGAACTGTTTCAGATAAAATTTTGGGGCGTCCGCGGCAGTATTCCCGTGTCGGGCCCCGAGTTCGATCGCTACGGCGGTAACACTTCCTGCATCGAGATTCGCTGCGGAAAACATCGGTTGCTTTTCGACGCAGGTTCGGGCCTGCGCGAGGCGGGGCTGTCGCTGCTTGCCGACGGCGTCAGCGACGTGGACCTGTTCTTCAGCCACTGCCATTACGACCACATCATCGGCCTGCCCTTCTTCAAGGCGATCTATTATCCCTCAATCAACGTCAACATCTGGTCCGGGCACCTCGACGGCAAGATGAGCACGCGGGAAATGGTCGAGCAGTTCATCAGCCCGCCCTGGTTTCCGGTCAAGACCGACATCTGTCAGGCGACGATGAACTTCCGCGATTTCCACTCCGGCCAGGTTCTGACCCCGCATGAGGGCATCGAGATCAAGACGTTCACGTTGAACCATCCGGGCGGCGCCATCGGCTACCGCATCGAATGGCGGGGTCGTTCGATCGCTCTGATCTACGATATCGAGCATATTCCCGGCAGTTATGATCCGGTCTCCCTGGAGATGATGCACGGCGCCGATCTCGTCGTCTACGATTGCACCTACAATGAAGATGAGATGCAGCGCTTCAAGGGCTTCGGCCATTCGACCTGGGAGCACGGCACCGAGCTGGCCAAAATGGCGGGCGCCAAGCGCTTCGCCCTGTTCCACCACGCCCCCTCCCGCACGGACGAACAACTGGCCGAAATGGAAGCACAGGCTGAGGCCGCCTTCCCCGGCGCCTTCGCCGCCCGCGACAATCAGACCGTGGTGATTTAGGGGTGCCGGCGCACGCAGGCGCCGGCCCGTTTGCAACTTGCTGACGGAACAGATGCCGGGTCCGACCGTTTCCCCGGCAGCGCAAGATCGATGCAACGGGGTATCAGCCATGACCGTGCTCTCCGGACAATGCCTTTGCGGGCAGGTGAAACTTTCTGTTCGTGGCGAACCGTTGCGCGTCGGCATTTGTCACTGTACCGACTGCCGAAAGGAAAGCGGTTCGGCCTTTACCTTTTACGGCGTCTGGCCCGCCGGCCAATTTGAACATTCCGGCGAAACCGGCGAATTCCACGGCCGGCGCTTCTGCACCGGATGCGGTTCGCGGCTGTTTTCCGCCGATGACCAGGAGGCGGAAATCAAGCTCGGCATCCTCTCGCAGGCGCCGACGCCGCTGGCGCCGCGCTACGAACTCTGGATCAAACGCCGCGAGGCATGGCTGCGGCCCGTGGAGGGCGCCGAGCAGTACCAGGAGGACCGAACGTGAATCTGGCCACGCTCGTCCGACATCACATCACCACCGTTGCAGGTATCGAGATTTTTTACCGTGAGGCGGGCCCGAAGGAGGCGCCGGTACTGCTGCTGCCGCACGGCTATCCCTGCTCGTCTTACGAGTTTCGTAATCTCATGCCGCGCCTTGCCGACCGCTGGCGGCTGATCGCCCCGGATTTCCCCGGCGCGGGCTACAGCGGCACACCCGACGATTTCGACTACAGCTTCGATGGTTATGCCGCCTGGCTCGAAGCGTTCATCGGCGCGCTCGATGTCGACCGTTTCGCCCTCTATCTCCACGATTTCGGCTCACCGATCGGAGCGCGGCTGGCAATCAGAAACCCGAGCCGCATCGTGGCGCTGATCATCCAGAATGGCGATATTCCCTATGAGGATGCACTCGGCCCGAAATATGCCGATATCGAGGCGACGTGGGCGCTGCCGCGCGCGGAGATGAGGAAAGCGCTGGCGCAAGCGATCAACGAGGAGACCTTCCGGGAGGAATTCCTCAACGACCTGCCGCCGCCCCTGGCCGACACAATCCCGCCGGATCTCTGGCGGCTGCACTGGTCGCTGGTCACGCCGCGGCGCAAGGAAATCGCTATCGACCTGATCGCCGGATTGAAGGAGAACCGCGCCTGGTTCCCTGAGCACCGGAAATATCTCAGAGAGTACCGGCCGCCGACCCTGATTGTCTGGGGGCCAAACGACCACTATATGCCGGAAAAGTCGGCACGCGCCTATCTCCGAGATCTGCCGGAGGCCGAACTGCATCTGCTCGACGGCGGGCATTGGCTGCTCGAGACGCATCTGAATGAGGTCACAGAACTGGTGCGGGACTTCCTCGGGCGCGTTCACGCAGTCTGATCGATAGCCTGATCTTGCAGGAGTTCTGGCGCCGACGACCAAGAGACGGCAGGGTGGTGGGCCGTCACCGCAAACAAGTCCGACAGGAAATCCCTGGCGGCCGCATCATGAACCAGATGGTGGCTGAGCACGCCAATGGGCTCGTCATTGCCGGCAAACCGGTCGCGGAGTTCGGCAACCAGTTCGGCCACCAGTTCCTCCGCGCTGCGGCCGCCGCGCGTGCCGTGCCAGTCGATGATATCGACATGGGTGTTGAGAAGCGGGATCGGCCCGCCCTCTTTTGCCCGCCCGTAGACCGAGAGCGCCGCAAAGCCGACTTCGGGCAATGCCGGGATGAGCGCGGCGTCGATCCGGTTCCACGGCGGTACCAGCACCGGCAGGAAGCGGGCGGGATGGAGCCGCTTCAGGCGCTGCAATCCTTCACGCAACTCGCTGAGCACCACCTCGGGCGGCCGTTCGCCGCCGAGTTCCTGCTTCTTGCGCTCGGGCCCGGCGTGGTTGGTGTGCGACCAGCCATGCACAGCGACAGCGACGCCCGCTTCCGTCGCCAGCCGCGCAGCCAAGTCCTCGCCGGTCAGGGCAGGAATAACGGCAAGGGTCAACGGAATCCCGTTCTCGGCGGTCAGCGCCAGCAGCCGCTCCAGATCGGGCGTCGGCTCGACGGCGTCGTCGTCGCGCAGCCAGAATCGCGCCACGCGGCCGGCGGCTCGCCAGTGGTCGAGCTCCCGGCGCAGCGGTTCCCAGTTCATCCCTTGGCTCATCATCTCACTCCTGTTCCTGCGCCTTGCGCAAAATCTCGTCCAGAACGCGGGCAGCCACCGCGAGCGAGCGCTCCTCGAGCACGAAGCGCCGCGCTGCCTGCCCCATCGCGTCGCGTTTCCGCCCGTCGCCGAGCAGGGCCGCGATGGCCCCGGCATAGGCGGCGACATCGCCCTCCGGCGTCAGCAGGCCGGTGACGCCGGCCTCGACCACGGCGGGCACGCCCGCCGTTTGCTGCGCCACGACAGGTAGGCCGGCGGCCTGGGCTTCGAGATAGGCAAGGCCATAGGCCTCGCCGCAGCCGGGCCAGACATAAATGCCGCCGCGCGCGAGCAGGCCGGCGATCTCGGTCTCGCTCCGCTCGCCCAGCCATTCGATGCGGCCGGGAAAGCCGGCAAACAGCCCCTCCACCTCTCGGCGCATCGGCCCGTCGCCGATGACTGAAAGGGTCCATGGCTTGTTTTCAATCAGCCGCAATGCTTTTGCGAGCATCGCGTAGCTTTCCATCTTGTCGCCGGCCCGCATCATCGCGACGGTCATCAGCCGGCCGGGATCGGGCGCCGGACGCACCGCCTCGAACAGCGCCGAATCGATGAACGGCTTGAGAGCCGCAAGCCGCGCCTGCGGAAAGGCGGCTGATAGTCCGGCCCGATCACGCTCGGTGAAGCTGATATTGACCGCCGCCTGCATGACCGCCTCCCCCACGCGCTTCTGTCGGTCGGCCCAATCCGTCCGGTCGCGTTTTGCTGCATAGGAGGCTTCGGCGGTGACATAGGGAATAGCCAATTCGGCGGCGATCGCCGGCCCGAAGGGATCGGGCGATTTATAATAGGGATGATAGCAGAACCAGAGATCCGGCCGCGGCTCTTTTTGCCATTTCTCCCGCAACCGCCCCAATTCGGCCGAGATGGCGGGTGCGAGCGCCGCGGCCGCCTCCGGTGTCGGGGCATGAGTGCGGAATTCGGAAACGATCTCGACTTGATGCCCGGCAAGCTCCAATGCCCGGATCAACAGCCGCGCCATCAGCCGGTCGCCCGAAGGCACCGGGTGGTTCGGCGATTTCATCGGCGCATAGAAGGCGACCCGCATGCGCATCCCTCGCATAGACACACTGTTTCCAATCGGCATTCACAAGCGAATTCATAACCAAATCAGGCACATGCAGCATGCGGTCGCGTTGAACCCTCCCATGGTGTGCGGCATCGTGACCGGCGGCGAAAAAATCCCTTATTGCCGCCTTCCCGAAAACTTGCGCATAAGCATATGCAATGTGATCGCAATGGAAGCAATTCCGCCTCTTTCCCCCATCTCTATGGGCCTGAGATTGCATCGACAAGAACGGGAATGAATGACGACGGCCTCGGTCACAGGGATTTTTTCGGAGCGCTCGATCAGAAGGGCAAGGCTCGGTTCCGGGCTGGTTATTTTCGTCTTCGTTCTCTTGCATATGTCGAACCATGCACTCGGACTCGTTTCGATCGCCGCGGCCGATAAGGCCCGCCATCTTTTCCTGGCAATCTGGCGCAATCCCGCCGGCACCGTCCTGTTTTACGGATCAGTCCTCGTCCATATGACCCTGGTGCTGCGCGCCATCTACATCAGGCGCAGCCTGGTCATGCCGAAGGGGGAAGCAGCCCAGATGGTGCTCGGCCTGCTGATCCCGCTGCTTCTGATCGATCACGTCATCGGCACCCGCATTGCCCATGAGCTCTATGGCTATATCGACAATTACGAGACGATCGTCGGCATGTTATGGCTGCGGACGCCGGCGACGGGCGTGCGCCAGGCATTCGGCCTGATCGCGGTGTGGATCCACGGCTGCATCGGCATCCATTACTGGCTGCGTTACCGCCCCTGGTACAGCGGTTTCGCACCGCTGCTGCTGGCGCTGGCGATCCTTGCGCCGGTGCTGTCGCTGCTCGGTTTCGTCGAAATGGGCCGCACACTTGCCGACCCCACCTATCAACTGACCTCCATCGAGCCTTACGCAACGACCGTGAATTCCCACTATGTCTCCGACCCCGAAATCCGCAGCCAGATCGCCATGGTTCGCGCCGGGCTCTATGGCGCCTTCTCGGCCTCGCTGATCATCGTCGTTGCCGCCCGCACACAGCGCAGGCTGAAGGAGCGTCTCGATCAGGTCGCGGTGCACTATCCGGGCGGCGAAGTGATCCGCGTGCCGCGTGGGTTCACGGTGCTGGAGGCGAGCCGGCTCGGCGGTCTGCCGCATTATTCGGTCTGCGGCGGCAAGGGCCAGTGCTCCACCTGCCGGGTACAGATTCTTGGTGATTACCAGACGCTGCCGCCGCCCGACAAGCTTGAACAGACGACACTGAAACGCATCAATGCCGGCCCTGATGTCCGCCTCGCCTGCCAGCTTCGGCCGAATACCGATGTCTCGGTCGCGCCCCTTCTCGTGCCGGCCGTCGAGGCGGCTCTTCCCGCCAACAGCCAGGAGACGAGCCCCGGCCGTGAGCGTGAAATCGTCGTGCTCTTCGTCGATATCCGTCATTTCACCACGCTGACGGAAACGCGCCTGCCCTTCGACGTCGTCTTCCTGCTGAACCGCTATTTCGCCATCATCGGCAAGGCGGTGGAGCAGGCGGGCGGCCGGCTCGACAAATTCATCGGCGACGGCGCCATGGCGCTCTTCGGCCTCAACGCCGCGCCGGAGGAGGCCTGCCGCCAAGCGCTCGACGCGGCGGCGGCAATCAACATCGGGATCGACAAACTCGCCGCCGAACTGGCCGAAGAGCTGACGCTGCCGCTGCGGATCGCCATCGGCATCCACACCGGCCCGGCCGTCATCGGCACGATGGGCTATGGCCGGGTGCGCAGCATGACGGCGATTGGAGATACGGTGAACGTCGCGAGCCGACTGGAAAGTGCGGCCAAGGAATTCGACGCGGCGATCGTCTTCTCCGAGCCGGTGGCCAGGCTTGCCGGCGCCGATCTTGACGACATCCAAAGCCGTGAAATCAGCGTGCGCGGCCGCGCCCTGCCCTTGAAAGTCTATGTCGTTCCGAGAGAGAAAGCGGCAGAACCGCTCAAAGGAAAAGCCTGATGCACGGCAAGCCCTGGCTCACCGCCAAATATTGGAGCCGCCGGTTGCGCAAGGCGCGCAATAGAGTCGCCTCGCGCTTCTTCGACACCCGCCTCGGCCGCCGGCTGCTGATCGAGAATATCGGCCGGCGCGTCGTCTCGATGACGGTCGATGCCGGTGATCATCTGATGACCTTCTCGCCTTCCGACTATATCGGCCGAAAGGTCTTCCGGAAGGGCCATTTCGAGCGCGACGCCGTCGACCGGTTGATCGCCATCCTGCGCGAGCGCGGCCTGCTCAGGAAGGATGCGACGCTGCTCGAGATCGGCGGCAATATTGGCACCCAGACGGTTTATTTCGCCTTGAGCGGCACCTATGCCAAGATCGTCAGCGTCGAGCCCGATCCGCGCAATTTCCCGCTGCTTGAACTGAACATCCGCCAGAACCGGCTGGAGGAGAAGGTCCGCCTCGTCAACTGCGCCGCCGGCGAGCACGCAGGCGAGATCGACTTTTTCCTGAACCTCAACAATCACGGCAAGAGCAGCGCCATCCGCCAGGGCTCTAGCGATAGGAAGGTCACCGTACCGGTGAAGCCGGTCTCCGAAATCCTCGCCGGGCTTTCGATCGACCCGGCCGCGATCGGGCTGGTGTGGATGGATATTGAAGGCTATGAGCCGGTCGCCTGCCGCTCGATGCAGCCGCTGCTTTCCCGCCGCGTGCCGCTTCATATGGAGTTCACGCCGCTGTTCTACGGGCGCGAGGGCACGAAGGCCTTCATAACGATGCTGTCGGGGTTCTACGAGGATTGCGTCGTGCTCTTCGAGGACCGCGAGGAAGAGATGAAGGTGCGGGATCTGCCTGGCGATATCGATCAGTACAACGTATTGTTTTTGCCCTAGGCTCTGCAGGACACGATTACTGGCGCCTTGCCGCGGACGTCCGTGTTGCCCCCCGGGGGCGTGAGCTCAGGAACGTCTTGTGCAAACCCGAAAAAAGCGGTTAGCTGCACAGTTGGGGGCACTTTTCAAGCACAGTCAGACGAGCTTCGGGCGTTAGATGCGCTGAGAGGTGTCCGCATTCGAGGGAAGTCTCGTGCGCTGGTCCAAACCGCTCAGAGTGCATCTCGGTGTCCTGGTCGTCGCATCGCTGCTTTGCACGTCGATGCCGATTATCTGGTTGGCGTTCAGGCAGGGAAGCAATGCTGCCGTGAGTGCCGGCGCGCAGCAGATGCGCGAGATGAGCCTGCGGCTGATCGAGGGATATCGCCACACGCTGGAGGGAGGCTACGAGGCGGTGGCGCTGGCATCCACCCTGCCGCAGCTCGTTTCGCCGCCGCCTCAGGATATCAAGGCGAAACAGGACCTCTTTCTCGAAGTTCTGCGAAATGTCCCCGAGGCAACGAGCATCTATACCGGATACCCTGACGGCTCGTACCTGCAGGTCATCAACGCTGGAAGGAGGGATGTCCGCCAGACCCTCGCGGCGCCTGACGAAGCGGCTTTCGCGATCAGAACGATCGCCGGGCGACAAAGCGCGAACGTCATATCGACGCTTGGCTTTCTCGACGGCAAGGCAAGACTGATCGGCGAACGGGATGTCGACGACGCGTCTTTCGATCCGCGGCAACGCCCGTGGTATCAATCGGTCGTTCAGGACGGCGCCCCGGTCTCCGTCGGCCCCTATGTGACCGGAACGCTCAAGGTGCCGACGCTGACGATCGCGGCACCGATGAAGGACGATGGGCGGGTGGTCGTCGGCATCAACGTTCACCTGCAGACCATCGGCCGCCTGCTGGATGCACAGAGCATTTCGCCGCATGCCCGAGCCTATGTCATCGACGGGGGCGGCAATCTCGTTGCTCATTCCGACCCTGATATCATGAGCAGGATCATCGCAATATGGTCGAGAACCTCAGGCGCCTTCGCCATAACGGCAAACGCCTTCGATACCAGTCTCGAAACGATTGTCCGGCTGCGGCAGGACCCTGCCTTCGCAAACGGCGGCCTGGCGCGGATCGAACTTGATGGTGTAAGCCATCTTGTCCAGATCGCCCCGGTCAGCGTGTCCGGCCTGTTCCGGGGAAGCACGGCCGCAATCGTCGTGCCGCTGGACGACCTCGTTGCTGAGGCCAACCGGCTGCTCGTGCGCAATCTCCTGATTGCCGGCATCCTGTTGATCGCGGGTGTTGCGGCATCGGTGGTCCTGTCGCGCATGGTCAGCCGCTCTCTGTACCGCCTCGCCGACGAGGCGCGCATGATTGGCGATCTCGAGGTCAGCGAGAAGGCCCTGTCGCACTCCTGGATAACGGAAATCAACACATTGGCGAGCGCGCTCTCGGCAAGCCGTCACGCCATCGGCCAGTTTGCCCTCTATGTTCCGCGTGAAGTGGTCCGCCGGATCGTCAGCCCTGACGGGCGAACGGTCGTCAAGGCGAAGCGGCAGGACGTGACCGTGCTGTTTACCGATATCAGGGACTTCACGACCATATCGGAGCAGAATTCGCCCGAGGACGTGGTCGATACGCTATCGGCCTATTTCGAGCTGCTGAACACCATTGCCGAGAGCCATGACGGCACAGTCGTCCAATATCTCGGCGACTCCATTTTCGTCATGTGGAATGCCCCTGTCCCGGATGCCAGGCATGCCGACCACGGCTGCCGATGCGCGCTTGCCATGAAAGCCGCCGTCGACGAACTCAATGGGAAAAACCGGAGGCACGGCCGCCCCGAACTCTTCACGCGATTCGGTCTCCATACTGGCCCCGCCGTCGTCGGCAGTTTCGGAGCGATCTCGCGCCAGCAATACACGGCCATGGGCGATACGATCAACGTCGCCTCCCGGCTGGAAGGATTAAACAAGGAATACGGCACCTCGATCCTGGTGAGCGCCGCTATCCATAACGCCGTCGGCGATCGCTTCCAGTTTCGGCCGCTGGGTCTGGTGCAGGTGAAGGGGCGGGCTGAAAAGGTCGATCTATGGGAGCTGGTTGGGGATCTCAGGTGCTAGGTGTTGGCGCGCCTCTCCCATCTCCCGACGTCGCAAGCACCTATCCGGCGGGCGGCATCACCAGCGACTGATGGCAATGCACGCCGGCGAGCACGCCGGAGGCGGAGGCGAGCGTGCCGCTGTGCATGGAGCTTGCGGCATCGCCGGCGGCGAAGACGCCCTTGACGCTGGTCTCCTTGTTTTCGCCGGTGCGGATGACCGGCCCGAAGGCGCCGTCGTCGAAGGCGCAGCCGAGCTGGTCGGCGATGGGGCTCGCCATCACCGTCTTCGGCGCGACGAATATGGCGTCGAGCGGAACTATACGGCCGTCGGCGAGACGCACCGCCTGGAGTTTCGGACTATCGCCCAACAGCTCCACGATCGGGCTGCGCTCGATGCGTACCCCACGTGCTGTCAGCCGTGCCAGCTGCTCTTCATCGGGCTCAAATAGTGCCTGGGTGAAGAAGGTGGTCGTACCCCAGTCCGGGATCATCATGGCGGAATGGGCCGAATGCGGATAGTTAGCAAGGACGCCCAGTTCGCCGCCGCTCACCTCATAGCCGTGGCAATAGGGGCAGTGCAGCACCGCTCGGCCCCAGCGGTCGCTAAGGCCAGGTATGTCGGGCAGCGTGTCGCTGACGCCGGTTGCGAGAATGAGGCGGGCAGCACGTTCTTCACCGCCGCCTTCGATGGCGATAGCGAATTCCTCGCCCTCCTTCCGGGCGCGGATAACCTTGCCGTCGCACAGCTTTATGTTCGGATAAAGCGAAAGCTGCCTCTTCCCCTCACCCATGATCGCCGCGGGCGCCTGGCCGTCCTGGCCGAGGAAACCGTGCGAGGCCAGCGAAAACCGGTTTCGCGGCGCGCCCGCATCGACGAGCAGAACCCGCCGGCGCGCCCGGGTGAGCTGCATGGCTGCCGACAGGCCGGCAAAATTGCCGCCGATGACGATGACTTCGTAGGACATGCGATCACTCCTTAGACATTACCTGTCATGAATCAACATAAGTTACATGAAACAACGCCGTCAAGGCTCATGTTACTTGTCTTGTTACAAATTGCTTGCGATAATGCCGCGCTCGATCGACAGGATAGAACCATGCGCAACGACAGCCGCCTTTCCCGCATGCTGCACGTGCTGATCCACATGGATCGGCATGAACATGCGGCAACCTCCGAGGTGATTGCAAAGATGCTCAACACCAATCCCGTCGTCGTGCGCCGCACCATGGCCGGCCTTCGCGACCAGGGCTATGTGCGTTCGGAAAAAGGCCATGGCGGCGGCTGGACGCTGGTGCGGCAATTGTCCGACACCACCCTGCTCGACGTCTACAACGCGCTTGGCGACCCCCACCTCTTCGCCATCGGCCCCGCCGATGATCAGCCCAAATGTCTGGTCGAGCAGGCGGTGAATAGTGCGCTGGCCGATGCGATGAAGGAGGCGGAAGCGCTGCTTCTGAGGCGGCTGGGCAGCGTGACGCTGGAGGAAATCGCGGCTGACTTCGAGACAAAACTGAAGGCGCGCTCGGCCGCGGCTTATTCCTGTGCCTCGTGAGCGGAAGCTCCTAGGGCTCAGCCGTCACGCCCCCTCACCGTCCACGAGCCGGTATCGCGATCGGGGTGCTGGTTGTTGCTTTCCCTGATCGCCGCAGCCCAGTCAGCGCCGTTGGTTTCGGTCGCGCCGGTATTTTCTATGTCCGTGATCGTGTCGAACCATGCCACCATGTTTTCGGTGCAGGTATTGGCATGCGGCGGGAAGGCGTTCGGATGGTCGAGCGAACCGATCATCAGGTTGGTGCGACCGTTTTCCAGGTGATGGAAGAACAATGGCGTGCCGCAATTGGCGCAGAAGCCGCGCTCGACTAGCTCCGAGCTCTTCCAGACGCTCGGCTTGCCACGAGTCCAGGCGAGCGCATCATCGGGCGCGGCGACGAGCGCGGCAAAGATGTTGCCGGAAGCCTTCTGGCACATGCGGCAATGGCAAAGATGCGAATTGTCGAACATGGCGGTTGCGTGGTAGCGCACGGCGCCGCACTGACAGCCGCCGCTGACTTCCATCTCGATGCGTTCCATTTTTCTCCTCCTTCAAAGGCGGGTGGGGCTTCCTCTCCCCTCACATGCGCCGATACAGAAAATACCGCCCTTCCTTGATTCCCTCCGGCAGCGGCAGCTCCGTGAGCTCCGGATGCTCCAGTGGCAGGCCGCTGACGGCGATGCCGTTCGGGCCGAGCACGCCGGCTATCAGCTGTGGCAGCCAGGTCAGCGTCACCGCATCGATCTCGTCATGGCCGGTGCCGATATCGGCGTGGGCGAGGGCTGCGCCGATGCCGAGGAAGGCCTGACCGGAATCGCGGATGTTGCCAGTCACCATATCTTGCGGCTCTGGGGTCGAGGCCGAATAGGAGCGGACTTCCCAGTCGAAGGCGATGATGCGGCGGTCGGGGAATTTTTCGCGCAGGTGATCAAAGGTGCGGCCGTTGCCGAGGCCGAACTCCAGCACCGGGCCTTCGATGTCCTCGACCAGATCGGTGATTGCGTTCAGAATGTCGCGTTGGGCCGTCAACCGGCGAATGAAGCTGTCGAGGCGGCTCATGGCAATCCGAATCCGTGATGAAAATCGTGAGCGCGTGCTAACACATGAAACCTTGTCAAGTCGATTGCCATAGATGTGAATTGGCGTTGCAGCAGCGATATGGGTCTGTGCTAAGGTCAATGACATGACAACCGGGACCGACGAAGAATTCTTTGCGAGCGTGCCGCGCTTCAGCGCCTTCGAGGGCGTGACCGATGCCGGCAATTACCGGCCGTTGCCGGAGGGATGGGTGCTGGCGCTTGCCGATATCGTCGGTTCGACGCAGGCGATTGCCGGCGGTCGCTACAAGGACGTCAACATGGCCGGCGCCAGCGTCATTTCGGCGGTGCTGAATGCAGTCGGCAAGGGCGACTATCCCTTCGTCTTCGGCGGCGATGGCGCGCTGATCGCGCTGCCGGGTTCGCTGGAGAAGACGGCGCGGGATGCGCTCGCCGCCGTGCAGGTCTGGGTCGAGGAGGATCTCGGCCTGATGCTGCGCATCGCCATCGTGCCGGTCGCCGATACCCGCGCGGAGGGCCTCGACGTGCGCGTCGCGCGCTATTCCGCAAGCCCGCATGTCACCTATGCGATGTTTTGGGGCGGCGGCACAAGCTGGGCGGAACGACAGATGAAGCTCGGCCGTTACGGCGTCGAGCGCGCCGCGCCGGGCACGCGGCCGGATCTAACTGGCCTGTCCTGCCGCTGGAGCCCGATTGCGGCGGAGAATGGCGAGATCGTCTCGATCATCGCCGTGCCCGGCGAAGGCCGGCCGGGCGAAGAATTCCGCGATCTCGTCAACGGCATCGTCGCCATCACCGCCGAGCAGAACCGCGGCAGCCATCCGGTGCCGGCCGACGGCCCGAAATTCGCCTTCTCGCTGAAGGGCATCAATCGCGAGGCCAAGGCCACCGCGCCCGCGGGAAGACGGCTGTGGCAGAAGCTGATCATCTTCCTGCAGCTCGCCATCATCCTCGCGTGCTACAGGCTCGGCCTTCCACTCGGACGCTTTGATGCCCGCCGCTACAAGCGCGACGTCGCCGGCAATTCCGATTTCCGCAAGTTCGACGACGGGCTGAAGATGACGGTCGACGTCGACGCCGGCCGCTTGAAACGGATCGAGACGCTGCTGGAAGACGCGCGGGCCAAGGGCATCGCCCGCTACGGCCTGCATCGCCAGTCCTCGGCTTTGATGACCTGCTTCGTGCCGACGCCGATCTCGCGCGACCACATGCATTTCATCGACGGTGCGTCAGGCGGCTATGCGGTGGCCGCCAGCCGGATGGCCGGCAAATCGCTTTCGGCCGTTTCCGTCACGCCTTGATGACGTGATCGGCCGAGAGGCCGAGCCGGTCGAAGACATTGCGGGTATCGACGATCAGCGCAGCAGTTTTGGCGAGCGCCGCATAATCCACACTGTCATGATCGGTCGCGACCAGCACTGCGTCATAGCCGCTCAAGGCCTGCGGCGTCAGCCCCACCGACTTGCGACCTTTCAGGGCCTGGTATTCACGCGTCGGCGGGATCTCGGCGACGAAGGGATCGTGGTAATCGGCGCGGCCGCCGCGCTCCTCGATGATTTCAATCAGCCGCAGCGACGGGCTCTCTCTGATATCGGCGACGTTCTTCTTGTAGGCGAGGCCCAGCACCAGCACACGGCTGCGGCTCAGCGCCTTGCCGGCGCGCATGTCGAGCGCTTCGGCTAGTTTGCCGACGACATAGCGCGGCATCGCCGAATTGATCTCGCCGGCAAGCTCGATGAAGCGGGTCGGCAACTCGTATTCGCGCGATTTCCAGGTGAGATAGAAGGGATCGATTGGGATGCAATGGCCGCCGAGGCCGGGGCCGGGATAGAAGGGCATATAGCCGAAGGGCTTGGTCTTGGCCGCCTCGATCACTTCCCAGACGTCGATGCCCATGGCCGCATAGACGGTCTTCAGCTCGTTGACGAGGGCGATGTTGACCGAACGGAAGATGTTTTCGGTGAGCTTGACCGCTTCGGCCGTCGCATTCGAGGAAACCGGGACGACGGTCGAAACCGCAGCGCCGTAGAAGGCCTTCATCAGAGCCAACGCCTCCGGCCCGTCGCCGGCGACGACCTTCGGGATGGTCGCGGTGTGATAATGCTGGTTGCCGGGGTCCTCGCGCTCCGGCGAGAAGCCGACGAAGAAGTCCGCGCCGGATTTCAACCCGGTGCCTTCGAGAATGACCTTGACGATATCGTCCGTCGTGCCGGGATAGGTGGTCGATTCCAGAGCGACGAGCTGGCCGGGACGCAGGTGCTCAGCGATCGAGCGCGAGGTCGCCTCGACGAAGGAAAGATCGGGGTCGCGATGTTTGGTCAGCGGCGTCGGCACGCAGATGATGATGACATCGCATTCGCCAAGGCCTGCGAAATCCGTGGTCGCCTGGAACCGCCCCGCCTCGATCTCGGCTGCGAGCGCTTCGTTGCTGACGGCGTCGATGTAGGAGCGGCGGGCATCGAGCGCCACCATCTTTGAGGGATCGATGTCAAAGCCGGTGACCGCAAAACCGCTGCGCGCTACCGCAATCGCCAGCGGCAGGCCAACATAACCGAGCCCGATAATGCCGGCACGCGCCGCGCGGGTTTCGATCTTCTGCAGAAGCGTGTCGAAGGTTGAGGGGGCCAAGGCAGGATCTTTCAAACGGGAAATTCAGGAAGCTGATCTAATGCATGATGGTGGGAAATTAAACCGCCTCCACTTCTGCTTGGGAATAAAGTAAACATCTGAGCACAGAGGAGACCACCACATCCCCAGCGTGAAAGCGAGTAGCCGACAGCGGCGCATGAACGCCAAGCGATGCGGTTGTTCAGCGACCTTTAGAGATCGATTCCCCGGCCGCGGTTGACCGCCCGGTGACGCCTTTCGGCGAGGATCTGCTGACTGCTTTCCGCGCGGACTGCCTGCTGCAGGACCTTTAACCTTTCCTGCATCGCCGCAAAAGCTTGGCGCTGCGCCTCTGGCACATGGTTGATGAGATCCTTGTCGCCACGGATGATGGCGTTGCGCCCGAAGCGCTCGTCAAGCGCTTTGCTGACGACGGCGAACTCCCGGCGGATGTCCGGATCGAGAGGAGCCGCCGATGCGTTTTGCTGACGGCTTTTGTTCCTCGCCTCAGTGGTGAGACGCATGAGCGCCTCTTCCGCCGCCTTCGACAGGCCAGGAATGGAAACCCCCATGCGTCGGCGTTCGTCGGTGATGCCCTGTCGTTCTGCATCGAAGAGATTGGCATAGGTTGCCCCGAGAGAGCGCAGCCGGCTGGCTGCCTCGGGCACGGCCTGCGCCGCCTCTTTGCGCTCCCGGCCGGAAGCCAGCATCTTGTCCATCAGACGGCCCGAGCCGCGCAAAGCGCCATAGGCGGCCGGATCATTGCTCACCGCAGCGGCGATGCGATCGGCAGCAAAGCCTTTGGCAAGCAGTTCCTCGATCTTGCCGACAGCGCCTGCCGGATCGCGCCAGATCGTTCTTGCCGCGTTGGCCAGTGCCGCACGCTGCTGACGGTAAAGGGGAGCGGAGAGAGTTCGCGTTCGCGCCTCGTCGTCGACTGCTGTCTTAAACTCGGTGACGGCGGCAAGCATGGGCAGCACGGTCACATTCTCCTTGCCTCCCCCCTTGTCTTGCTCCGGGTCCGGAACGGCACTGGCCGCCGCGACGATCTTTGAACGGTCCTGGCGCTCGGCCAGATGCTGCTCCTCGGCAAAACGTTTGACGGCTTCGAACAGGTGGGTCAGCTTCTCGCCCTCGCCGGCCACCAGATCATCCGGCAAACGCTCGGCCATGTTGCGCTCGGCGACCGCATCCGCCTTTGCGGTGAAGGCGCTCCAGCCGAAGCGGGCCGACAGCGCTTCGCTGACCGCCTTGATCTCTTGCACGACCGTGCGGTCCTTCGCGGCAAGCGCAAAGGCTGTCTTATAAGCATCGTCGCCGCCCCTGTTGCGCACCGTCTCGATCTCCATGAGACGCGCCATGGCGCCTTCGGAGAGTGCCGGGACCGACAATGACATATGCGCGCGACGCGCCTGCTCACGGATCTCGAAGCGTTCGGCGTTCCTGCGGAACTCGGTCGCATGGGCGCGGGCCATGGGAAGCAATTCCGTCACAGCCGCCAAGGCGACATTCCGCTCCTGGCGCTCTGCGCGTCCGTCGACGATGAGCTCGGAGCCGCGCAGGCGGCCAAGCCGATCGGGGCTCGCGGCAAGATCGTCGGCGAGCCTGCGGGGTTCGGCGCCGGCCTCTGAAGCACGCGCATTCAGGGCGACAAGTGCGCCATCCGGATCGCGATAGATCTTCTCCAGCACCGGTCGCAGGAGGGTTTCCCGATCCTTCCACGCCGGGGATGACAATTGCGCCAGCCGCGCATCCTCATTGAGGCTTCTGGCGAAGTCGGTGGTCGGCGGGATCAGAGAATGGGTTTTGCCGGCGTTCGCGCCCGAGGGGGGCTGGGGTTCAGTTGGGTGGGATTCGGTTCGCTCGTCGCTATAGGAGACGCGCCGTTCCCGCTCGATTGCAAAGCCGAGCGCCATGCTTGCCCGTTCCCAGAGCTTTTCCACCTGCTCGCGCTTTGCGGCAATCCACGCAAAGCGCCGTGAGATGTCCCCCTCAATCTCGGCCGCAGCCAGCGAGAGATGATCGAACCCGCGGCGGCGGGCGAAGTCTTCCGCATGAGCCCGATAACCGGCCTCGCTCTCAAAATCGAGCGTCGTCGTCTTGGCGCCGGAGCGCGACAACCGCTCGACGAGCGGCTTGAACAGATCCGGCCGATGACTTTCCCGCTCGATGCGGTCCTGGCGCGCTTCGGCGGTTTCGATCTGCCTGGCCGTCCAGACGTTGCGGTCGACCTCCCGCTCCTCGTAACGCTTCTGACCGGTCTCTTCATCGATAACGGCAATCTGGACCTTGACCCGTTCCACGCCGTCCTTGCGCAGTGTGACGGTGTCGCCTTCTGCGATGCCACCCTCTTCGAGCGCCTTCGGCAGGCTCACGCCCCACAGCCGATGGACGGTTCCATCGTCGGTCCTGACATCGGCATAGGGGCTGTCGTCGGCATCCTCATCATCAGGCCGGAATTTGGCCTCTCCGGTTTCGACAAGCTCGCCGGTCACGCCGGCGGCATGATCGACACGCGGTTTGCGTCCCCATTCCGGTCTTGGCTCAAAATCCTCCCTTGCCGCATAAAGATCGACGCGATCGCGATGCCTCGTCATCGCTACATAGGTCAGGTGTTGGTCCATCATGCCGGTGGCAAGCACCAAGGTGCGCTCGACGGTGGTACCCTGGGCTTTGTGGATCGTTGCGGCATAGCCGTGATCGACATTGCGATAGCTGTCTTCGCTGAAGACGACTTTATGGCCGTTGTCGAGACGAACCGACATCAGCGCTTCGCCGCGTTTGTCGCCGGTGGAGATGACCGTGCCGAGCATGCCGTTCTTGACGTATTGCGGACCATAACTGCTGGCCCGCGGCTCGAGAAAGCGGGCGTTCTCCAAAAAGATGATGCGATCGCCTGCGGCGAACTCCCGCGCCCCGCGTGCCGTCTGGAAGGTGCGGCTGTCGGAAAGCGCACCATCGCCTGCCATCACCTGACGCAGCGCCTCGTTCAGCTTGCCGACATCGTCATTGGTGTGGGCAAGCACGAGCAGTTCGTCCCCGCGCAGCCGACCATCCCTGCCCTCGGAAACGGATCGACCGATTGCCTCTCTACGCGCCTGGCTCCAGTCGGCAACAATCCGCTCGATCGTTTCCGCGCGCGTGCGCGCCTCGGCAAGGTGACCATGCCGGGCATAAACGTCGAGCCCTTTCTCGATCTCGCCGCGGGCAAAGAGCCGCGAGGCCTCACGCGCCCATTCTTCACGCTGGCGGCGCACGCCGGCAAGCTCGGCAAAACCGATGCGTTCGCTGATCGCCCGAAAGGCTGCACCCGCCTGGATCGGCTGTAGCTGCATGGCGTCGCCGACGAGAACGACTTTCGCGCCCGCCGCCTCGACGATGTCAAGCACACGGGCCATCTGCTGGGATGACACCATGCCGGCTTCATCGATGACGAGCACATCACCGCGATGGAGTGTGTCGCGCCCATTCGCCCAGGCCAGTTCCCAGGCGGCGAGGGTGCGCGACTTGATGCCGGAACTGTCTTCCAAGCCTTCCGCCGCCTTGCCTGCAAGGGCGGCACCGATCACCCGGCGCCCCTGGCTTTCCCAGGCAAGGCGGGCTGCCGCCAGCAGCGTCGATTTGCCGGCGCCGGCAAGGCCGACAACAGCCGCAATACCGCTGTCGCCGGTGACATGACGGATCGCATCGACCTGTTCCGCGTCGAGCTTGAACGGCTTTTGTGGATCGCCGGTCTCGACGCGCTCGATCGCCGCATCGACCTGCCGAGCCGGAACGCCGAAGCCTGCTTGCTCCAACAGAACCCGCGCCGAACGCGCCATGTCGTATTCGATGCGCAGCATCGCCCGTGTGGTGAAGACTGCCGGTTCCGACGCCTTGCCGGTCTCAGCGTCAAGCTGCTGCGGCTTCAACATCACCAGTTCATCCGACGCCATCAGCCGGGCGCGGATATTGGTGAAGTCTGCTGGATCGTCGACATAGCGGTGCAGCGCTTTGGCGATATCCTTCTCGTCGAAGGTCGAGCGCTCATTGCCGAGCTGCTTCAGCAAAAGCTCCGGCTCCGCCAGCAGCCGGTCGGCCATCTCTTGCCGGCGGGCGAGATCGGCCGGCGCGAAGTAAAGCTCCCTGCCCTTGCGCGCGAGGGCTGCCTTCTCCGGCCCGAGATGTTTTTGCGCGATACCGTCGAGGCCCTGTTCGGCATAGGAGCGGCCGTCGAGCCGGATCTCATGACCGGCAAGCGCCAGGTGCCGGTTGGCCGTCTCCGCCCAGGCGATCTTCCACGCCTTCAAGGTTTCCTTGTCGCCTGCCCACACCTTATAGACGATCTTGCCATTCGGTCGATCAGGCGTGACGACACGCAGCGGCTTGCGGTCTTCGCCCAGAACAGGGACCTTCTTTGCTCCGAACCCCTCCTCCGTCAGAGGCCTCAGCGTCGTCATCAGGTGGATATGCGGATTGCCGTCCTTGTCATGATAGACCCAGTCGGCCACCATTCCCTTCGAGGTGAAGCTGTCGCGGACGAACTCCCGGACAAGCGCGATGTTCTCCGCTCGCGTCAATTCCTCCGGCAGTGCGATGATCAGCTCGCGGGCGAGTTGCCCATCGGCTCTGGTCTCGAAAGCATCGACGGCGTTCCAGAGCGCCTCACTGGCGCCGGCAACGGACTGGCCGTCGATCGCCGCCCTCAGCCAGGCCGGGATCTGCTCCGGCAGCGCCAGCTCCTCATGCACCAGCTCCCGCGACCCACCACGATAGCTGAAGGACGTTCCGGCCTGTTCGTCCATCATCCGGGCGCGATGACGATAGGCGGCGGCCGAGACGATGCTGCGCCCCGCTCCCCTGCTGATCACCTACGCTCTGACGAACATGATCGCCACTGATGGCTCCAGATCCTTCAAGCACGTCGCCGCAGCGACGTATATTGCGCCCTCGAACCGATCGGCCTGACAGGCCGATGCCGCTTTTCCGAAACGCGCCTATCGACCGGAATTGCGGCTGCGACATTTTCAGATTGATGCAAAATAGCCTATTTAACTATTTTATTCTAGTTAGTATAGCGGTGGTGCAACGGCTGGGGATGGCTGGCAATGGCGCATGGCGGCCATGGCGAGCTATGCTTACTTTCTAACTCTGATCGGAAGCTTTACATGAATATAGCGGTTGGCCCTGGGCGGTAAGCCACCGCTTCTGACGGCCAAGACTTCGATTCGATTCACATGTTGTTCTTCGCAGGATCGGGTGGATACAAAACGACCAATTCCGCTTTAGAGACGACCGCCGACTGAGAGGCTGCCTTGATTGCGAATCACCAGAATTGGGCGCTGCTACCCGGCCCATTGAACGGCACGCGCCACATAGACGGGTATGCCGGTTGCTAACGTGATATCCTTGATGATTGGCGCCAGCGAGCCGAGTTCGTCCGCGATCAGCGCAACGAGTTTGGGATAGTTGGTATCGATGCCAGTGTCGTCGACAGCCCAAGCGTTCACCCAATCGGCGCCGTTGACGCTGAATTCGTGCGTGTCGCGATCGATTTCGAGGTCGTCCAGCAGATTGATGGTGAAGCGCCGGAAAATCTCGTTCTCACCCTCCAGCTGATATTCGGCGAATTCATCGTCCCCGATGAGAGCCCTCCGTTGCAATTCCATGATGACGTGGATCCGATCAATTGCCGCCTCGAGTCCATCGACCAGGCGATCGTGAAGCTCGCGCGAGAAGCTGCTGTCGCAGCCGAAGCGGTTTGCCAGGACGACGAGTCGGAAACCGGTAAGCTTGGTGTAGAGCATGAGGTTCTGATCGGTTGTCATAATAGGATCTCCTTCATCTTGATGACGGAGATCGGCGCGGCGGAGGTCGCTTGTGGGCTTGCGTGATCGAAGCGAATAGCCCCCGGCGACCATTGGCCGGCTCGCCCACTATCGTCGGTTTCGGCCATCATCACGAAAATGAATCGGTGTGGGTCGACCGATTCACAAGTGTCGTTGGACGCAAAAGCCGGAACCGGCGATTCTTCCGTCATGCTCGCTCAACCCTATCAGCTCTATATCGAACGCACGGACGCGACCAAAAATATGGCGCGCTTCTACGTGCTTGCGATTGAACCGACGCTATTCGGCACGCCCTGCTTGACGCGGCGATGGGGACGCATCGGAACGACCGGCCAGGCCATGGTGCATCACTTCGACAAGGAAGAGGATGCAGTAAGCATGTTCCTTGATCTTCTTCGGACGAAACGGGCGCGCGGCTATAGACCGAACACAAGAATCCGACGTGAACCCATGGTCTGGAGCTGTCCGGGAAGCCTTCATGATCCTTGCCGGTAATCAATGCGTGAAGCACAGCTTCGGGTCGACGCGCTGGTCGATCCGGCGTGCCGGCCCAGGCGGGAAGGCAAAGGCCACCCTCAGAAGGGTGGCGCAGCGATCTCCAGCTCCGCTTCGATCCGGCGACGCTCGGCGGGATCGGCGTTCCTGAGTTCGGCGCGCAGTTCTTCAACCTGAATTTCGAGTGCAATCGTCATCGTCGTCATCTCCTGAATGATGTGAAAGATGACGCCCCGGGTCGTGGGGGTCGGGCCGGATCGCGTCAGCGACCGGCGGAGCCGGCGAGCGGAGGAACCGATTTTCTGACGGTGCCTTTCAGGGCGCCGGCTGAAAATTGGAGGGGCCGCGAAGTCCTTGAGGCGGCACGAGCCTCACGGCAGACTCGGATATCTGAGCAGGCAGTCCTTGGTCTCGTGTGGCACGACAGGAGGAGTGAATGCGGGCTCGATGCCCGCGTTCACTCCCGATACCGCGCGTAACAAATCGCGAAACGGCGAAGGCGGCCCCGATTGCTCGGGGCCGCTCGAGTCGCTCTTCAGTTCGGGCTGTTCCAGAGGATGACTTTCTTGCCGGGATCACCGCCAGGAGCCTGGGCGACGTTGCCGAAGATCACGCCGATCTCAGGGGCCTCCAGCTTGACGGAGAGATATTCCTCGCCGGTCTGGCGGGCAATGCGGTTCCACGCCGCCCCTATTTCGAAGCCGGTCTTGCGGTGGATGATGCGGTAGTCGGGTGCGTCGTCGCTCGCCTTGCTGGCGTTGGGAACGATGGCGATCGGGGCGTTGACCCGGATGGTGGCAAAGATGCCTTCAAGGCTGCCGTCGGTCTTCTGCGTCAGGGTTGCGATGGTGGTTGCCATTGTATGTCTCCTTCGGTTGCTCGGGACCATTCCCGATGGCGTCCGAAGAAGGGGCCGAGCCGCAGGCGTCACCGGAGCGCCAGCTCAGGGGAACCCCTTGCGGGTTGACGCTGATGGCGGCCGGTCCCTTAGAAAGGCGACACAAGAGAACGGGAATGGTCCCGGATTGCGACCGGACGCGGGGACAACCACCACGATAGCCCTTGGCGGTTGTGAGGGACCCAGGAGCCTTGAAATTCCCGCCACCGTTCTGGGCAAGATCTCGCCGGTCCCGGCCACCACAAGCGGGAAGCACGTGCCAGCTGCGCAATCCTACACCGGCTCAGCGAAACCGCCGCAGCAATCGCATCGAGCCCGGGCCATGTGCAATACCGTGTGGAGCTGTCGCTCCGAGGTCGAATACCGGATTTCAAACGGCACGCCCGGCAGTGTCGGCTGGCGGAATCCCTTGCACTGCGATTGCCGCGATATTAACGCGAAATCAGGTGATGACCGGCGGCATCGCAGTCGGTTTGGAGCCTTTCTGAGATTTCCGATGTGGAGAACGAGAAAATGGGCCACGGCTGCTGCTCGGTCGCGAATATTTCGGTCCTGTCGCTGCTACGGGCCGAACGCGACCCTAGCCAGGGGAACAAACCTGACCGACCCGCTGAAGGCCCACCCGCCGCATGGTAAGGGTCGCCTCTCGGCAGGCCCGCGGGCGCGCGCCCACCCGAACGGCGGCCGCCAAGGAACCGGCCATCCTGCTAGGCCCGGGCCCTCACCTGCCCTTTCGCCACGATTATGCGACCAGAAAGACCAGAGCGTCTTCCGGGCCGAGTTGGGCCCTGAGATTGGCGATCAGCCGCTCCGGGCCGAGCCGGCGCAGATCCTCATTGAAGTCGCCGAGCTCCGGGGCGAGCACCAGCGGCAGGATCCCGAGCGTCTGGGCGCGGCGGCTTAATCCCGCGATTCCGTGGCGGCCGGCGGCATCGGCGTCAGCTGCGATGTAGAGGCGCCGGCAACCATCGGGCAGCCGGAAGGCGGCGAGATGATTGGCGGTCAGCGCCCGGCCATCGGCATGCCGGGCATCACATGTGCGAGCGACAGGATTGCTAGTCTGATCCTCGGCGCGACGGTGACTTTTCGCCGCGGAGCTGAGCGGAAATCGAACCTTTGATACGTGCTGGCGACAGCGCAGATTTTAGGTCAGATTTCGTAAGGCACTCGTATTTCGGGCAATTCGGGAGGGAAATCCTTTGTGTTTCGTGTAATCAGCAACATCGAGTGAACATTGGCCGTTGCCCAGATTATGGCATCGGGAAGCTTGATACGATGAAGTTGTCGCAGAGATACTGCTCGTTCGGCTATGGCGTCATCGACAGCGAGGACTGCAAAGCCCGCCAGGAAAGCGCGCGTTCCGATCGCAACCTCAGGCTTGGCACCGACGAGAACCTCCATCCAGGTGATGATGCTAATCGCCTTCTCGCGATATCTTGCCAGTTCGCCTCGCGCTTGCGGAACTGCGTTGAGATAGTCGATTAAGACATTGGTGTCGAACAGAGACTTTACCATTCGCTGCGCATGTTTTCCTGATAGGTCAAGCCATCGATCTGTCGATCGCCCCAGAGGCCGAACGCTTCTGCTTCAACATCGGCATTGTTCCTGGCCAGAAAGTCATTGATCGCCTTTCGGATCAGCGCTGCCCTAGACATTTTTTCCCGCTGTGCCAGCCGGTCCAGCGCTTTGACTTCTGGGTCGCCGATATCCACCAACGTTCTCATGAGATAACTCCGATATATGATATCGGCAGTATATATCATTGCTGATCGGAGGCTTCAATGGCGTACAAAGCCATTAATAAGTTACGAGGGCGCGGGGCTGCTGATTGACCCTTGCTGAGGCAACGTTGTCACCCGTCGCTAGCTAGGTGAAACCAGGGGTTGTTATCGACCCCGGGAACAAAGGGCTGAGTCTTTCCAGCGGCAATGGAGGCACAAGGCTGTTCGGATGAGCATGATGCTCGACTTTATGCCAGTGGGTTTCTCGTTCACACAAAACAGGGCGTTATTTCGGCAACCAGGAAGCCGCACGGTTGCTTCAATTTCACAAAGTGAGGTGGTCGGCAGACATTTTTTGGACTTTCTGACTACGAATGCCGAGGCGGCTGCCAAGCAGATGGAGCAGGCATTTTTCAAGGGCGCGTTAGCGAAGAATTGACTCAAGCCGAGATCTCGACGGCCGCAAGCGCGCGAGGCCATCGGCCGCTGGAGTTATCCTGTGTGAATGGCTGAGAAAAGACGGCTTACGCCGCCTCCTCCTCGTTGAGGTCCGGCTGCAGGTCATGCAGGTAATCGACGGCCCGCTGCGCATGAGCTGCCGCTGAAAAGATGGCCCGCTTATCGTAGCCGAGAACCTTGAGCCAGCCATCGATATAGCTGGCGTGATCGGGGCGTGGTTCGAGCTCCGGAACGATGCCGAGATCGGCGCAAAGAAAGCAGCTGCCGAGTTCGGCAATGAGTTCTTCGCGGGCTCGTTCGCTCCGGTCCTTGGCGTACCGGCTGAGATCACGGTCAAGCCTTCGGGGTGCCGCGGTCCAGTGCGTCATCTCGTGGCTCAAGATGGCGACATAGGAGGCATCGTCGCGGAAGGCATCCAGGTGTGGCATCTGGATGTAGTCCCGGGCAGCAGCATAATAGGCGGCCGATCCTCCGTGCCGTATCAGTGCGCCCGTGTTGGCAAAGAAGCGGCCGGCATTGCCGATGCGGCTCATCGGATCCTGGACGGGCTCAATGCACTCGGCCCGCCCATCGAGACCGGTGATCTGATCGGTATTGAATACCGTGTAGGTTTTGAGGAACGGGATATCCCGCTCGATCTCCGCGCCTGTCTCTGTCGTCTCGGCGCGGACAAAAGAACTGGCGAAGACAACGGTTGTGCCGGTTTCGCCCTTGCGGACGGCAGCGCCGAGCTCCTTTGCCTGGCGAAACGTCATCCACGTCGATGACGCAAAGCCGCGGGCGATGGCTTCCGACCAGAGGAGCAGAACATTGATGCCGGTGTATGGTTGGCCGTTATGGCGCAGTGGCCGGCTGACCTCGGCTGTCGCATCTTTCGTCGTCCAGGGCCTGGTCCATGGCCGTACGCCCTGTTCGAGATCGGCAATGATCTTGGCGGTGATGCGGCTGTAAATATCGGATCGTTGATTGGATTGCTGCGTGCTCATATCTGAACCTCCGTTTGGAGGTCGCGGCTATCGCGACCTGCTACGGCGGGCCGAAAGCCAGGCAACAAGCGCCGCCTGCACCCGCAGGGCCGCAACGAAGTGGAGGACGGCAAAGCCGTTGCCGGCGGCGTGGGCCTGGCAGGACCAAGAGCCGGGGCAGGACGCGATGGCAGCACCATTATCGTGAGGTCGTGAAGGAGGCAGAGCGGCAAATCCAAAGCTGATCACGTCGCTCGCATCGCAGATGAACCGCATTGAAGATCGATGCCTGCTTGGCCTCATGATGGCCGCGGGCGCGGCGACGCAACCAGTCCTCGACAAGGGCGGAAACAGATTTGGCACGCCGGTATAGGCTTGTCAGTGCCGTTCCGGAGGGTCCGTCCATCTCACGAAGCTTATGGCCGTAGTGCATTCCCCTCTGTGTTTCGGCGTGCAAATTTGGCTCTGACTCAGTTTTGATGCAGTTGTAACGATGCTGCCTTGCTGGTTTCCACAAAGGAATCAGCACGATGCTCACCAAGTTTCGCCCCTCTGATTTGGTACCGGCAGGCTTCATCGCCGAACGCATCACCCACATTGACGATGAAACCTGCATCTTGCTTTCCCGAGCCGGCGCTACCGTGGCTTGTCCGGCATGCGGACGGATGTCGCAAACGGTTCGAAGTCGCTATTGCCGCCAAGTAGCGGACCTTCCCCTCTCTGGGAGACGCGTCAGGCTGCTCGTGCAGACACGAAGGTTCGCTTGTGATGCCGTGCTCTGCGGGAGGCAGATATTTACCGAGGGGTTTGGCGATGTGCTGCCGCCCTATGCCAGACGAACTGGGCGTCTTGAGCATGTCGTCCACCATTTGGCGCTCGCGCTTGGAGGACGCCCGGCGGCGCGTTTTGCCCAGCGGCTGATGCTTCCCGTCAGCAACGACACTTTGCTGCGCGTCATCCGCAGGCAAGGACTACCAACGTCGACCCCGCCCTCGGTGATTGGCGTCGACGACTGGGCCTGACGGCGCAATCATCGCTACGGCACGATCTTGTGTGACCTAGAACGTCGGCGGCCGGTTCGTCTGTTGCCGGATCGTGAGCCGTCGACGGCGGAAGCTTGGCTGCGGCAGAACCCCCAAGTCCAGATCATTGCCCGCGACCGTGGCGGTGCTTACGGGCTCGCGGTGGCAAAGGCGCTGCCGGATGCGTTGCAGGTCGCTGATCGATGGCATTTGATGGAGAATGCCAGCCGTGCGTTCCTGGACGCTGTCTGCAAATGGATGCGGAAATCCGCAAGACACTCGGAGCAACGCGCATCAATCCCAAGCTGCTGACCGCGGCCGAACGAATACGAAGGCTATCTTCGGCGCGAACAGACGAACGCGGCCGTCATTGCACTGGCGAAGGATGATGTCACGATCAAGGAAATCGTGCGCCGTACCGGTCATAGTCGCGGCTTGGTCCGCCAGGTGCCCAGAGGGCAACGAAACGATGTCTTTCGGCCCAGAAAAAGCTCGTTGGAGCCCTATCTCGAATGGCTCGACTTGCAATGGGCTGCCGGCAAGAGGAACGGCACTGAGCTATGGCGGCGTTTGAGAACACGAGGCTTTCGTGGTTCGTGCCGGGTCGCCAGTGAATGGGCCACACGACGGAAGCGAGCCGACAAGGCGGATGCGGACTCGTTGACCCGCATTCCCTCCGCCCCAACGATTGCCCGCCCTTTGTCAACCAGCAGAGACAACCTGACGAAATCCGAGACCGTCGCAATCGCCGCTATCGAAAGTGGTGTTCCCTTGCTCGTTACGGCTCGCGATATCATCGCCGAAGTCTATCTTATGATCCGGTGCAAGGCGGAAAACCATCTCGCGCCGTGGATCGACCGCGCCCATAACAGTGTGATTTCCTCCTTTGTCAATGGCGTGGCGAAAGACATACAGGCAGTCCGGGCAGTGATCGTCTCACCATGGTCCAATGGACAAACCGAGGGGCAGATCACCAAGCTCAAGCTGGTAAAGCGCCAGATCTAAGGACGCGGAAAACTTGATCTTCTCCAAGCCCGCCTGATTGGCGCGACATGAGAGAATTGCACCAAATCTGCGTCAGAGCCAAAATTGGATGCCGATAAGGGTGAATTTTGGATGCTGATTAATTAGGCATCCTCCATCAGCGAGGGCATACGTTGCCTCCTGCGAATTATTTCGAAACCTATTACGTGTAGATGATGATCGGAAATAGACCGTCTGGCGATGAAGGAGGCGTCTGGTATGAACACAGGCTCGAGTGACCGGAGCGTCCCCGCATCAGGCCGTGCCGGCTGGAGCGACTATATCGCCATTGCGCGGCTCGATCACAGCACGAAGCACGTCTTCATCCTTCCCGGCATCATCCTCGCCTATCTTCTGCGCGGGGTCAGAAACGACGACCTGGCGTCTTCGGTCCTGCTTGGCCTTGTGACCGCGCTCTGCATCGCCTCTGCGAACTACTGCATCAACGAGTGGTTCGACCGGGAGTTTGACCGGCATCATCCGACGAAATCGCAGCGGTCCGCCGTGCAAAGCGCGATGAACGGCAGGCTGGTTCAGCTTGAGTGGAGCGTGCTGCTCATCGTCGGCCTCGGCTGCGCCATCCTCTCGAGCAAACTTCTCTTCTGCGTGGCCTGTCTGTTTGCGATTCAGGGAATCCTCTACAATCTCGACCCAATCAGAAGCAAGGACAAGGCCTATCTCGACGTCATCTCGGAATCGATCAACAATCCGATCCGGCTGGTTATCGGCTGGTCGATGATCGACCCAACGAGCCTGCCGCCTGGATCGATCATTCTCGCCTACTGGTTCGGCGGCGCGTTCCTTATGGCGGCCAAGCGCTTATCGGAATATGACGAGATCGTCGCGTCCCATGGCAAAGATCTGCTGTCGCGCTACCGGGCGAGTTTCGCGCACTATACGCAGGTCTCGCTGACTGCCTCATGCATTGCCTACTCACTCTTTTCGATTGCCTTCCTGTCCGTCTTCCTGGTCAAGTATCGCATCGAGTACATGCTCGTCCTGCCCTTCGTCGTTGTCCTGTTTACAGCCTACTTCGTGATGGCCACGAAACCGGGATCTACGGCGCAGAAACCGGAAAAGCTGTTCCGCGAGCCGGGGCTGATTGCAGTCGTCATGGCCCTGGTGGCGGCCTTCATCTTCACGACGTTCGTCGACATTCCTCTTTTAGTGACCCTGACCGAGCAGCACTACATCACCATCCAATGATCATGGCGAATGATATCAACTGGGGCAGTATCCGTTTCGTCGTCTTTGACGTCGACGGAACACTTTATAGCCAGAGAAGGCTGCGCCTTAGGATGGCGGGCGAATTGATCGCTCATGCGGTGGCGCGGGGCAGCCTGACCAATCTGCGGGTGCTGCGCGCTTACCGTTCCTTGCGTGAAACCATCGGCGAGGAGGAGATCGACGATTTTCAGGCGAACCTGATGGCGCGTATCGTCGCGCGAACCGGCGAGCCCGCGGAAAGGATAGAGGCAATCGTCAGCGAATGGATCGGCCGCCGTCCGCTCGCCCATCTCGCATCCTGCCGGTATGATGGGCTGGTGGAGTTGTTTGCCGGTCTCAGACGGCAGAATAAGGCGATCGGGATCTATTCTGATTATCCTGCCGACGAGAAGCTGCACAGGATGAACTTGTCGGCCGATTACATATTGGCTGCAAGCGATCCCGGCGTCGGCATCCAAAAACCTCATCCGCGGGGCCTGCAGATGCTGATGCAGCGCGCCGGTGTCGGTCCGGCGCAAACCGTGCTGATAGGCGACAGACCGGAGCGGGACGGTCTTGCGGCGCGGCGCGCTGGTGTCCTGCCGCTCATTCGCTCCAACGTGCCGCGGGAGGACTGGCTGACCTTTTCAACCTATTCGGACCCAGTGTTCGCGGCGCTTCGGGCAGAGGAGACATCCGGATGATCTTTTCCAAAGCTATTCGTTATGTGTTCACTGGGGGTCTCGCTGCATTCGTCGACCTCACGATGTTTCATTGCATGCTGGTGCTCGGCGTGCCTCTCATCCTTTCGGCGACATCGAGCTGGCTGATCGCCGCCGCCGTCAATTACAGCGTCACCAGCCGGTATGTCTTCAATCAGGCAATAAGCCGCAAGCGCGCTTCACTGTTTTTGATCGGCGCGCTCGTCGGCCTGTCCATCAATGTCTGTGTGACGCTGATTCTCGCACAACAGGTCGGGTTCTCGCCCTTATGGGCAAAGTTTTTCGGCATAGGGACGGCCTTCACCTTTAATTTCCTGATAAACCTTCTCTGGGTGTTCAGGTAAGGCCCGCGAGCGACGTGCGGGCCATATCTTTCCGTCCGAGGACCGGCCTGCAATAGGAGCAAGTCTCCGGCTGAAGTGTCATCGAGGTCAGTCGTCACCTCCTTCCGCTTTACCTAGTCGACCTGAAGAATCTGCCGCTCGTTTTCTGAGATGCAGCCTTTGGCGACCACTATGGAGGCGACGGCTGGTGTCACCTTCTCCACGGAGCCCGGCATGATTGCTATTTAGGCATCGATCGGTGGAACGACCAGAACCTTCGCTCATGCCCCTTTCACAAAGGCGACGAAGCGCTATGCTGTCATCATAGGGCGAGCGAGAGAATTCCATGCGACAATCACGGCGCAGCGAGTTACGCGAACGGATCACGATCATTGGCGACGTCAAATCCGCCTCGTTCGTCCCGTGGATTCGCTGTCATGCCGACAAGCTCGGTCTTTCCCAGGATTTTTTGCATGCCGGCGCGGACCGGATCGAACTTGAAGTCGCGGGACCTGTCGAACTGATCGACATGCTGGAAGTGGGATGTTCACTTGGGCCGATCGATGTCTGGGTCGACGCGATTCAGCGCAGGATTGTATATGCCACAGACACACCGCAGCCGGAACAGCACCCGAGCTGATGCCCGTTATTTAACCATTGTTGCCAATGCGAATCTTTTATGCAAACCTCTGAAGCTGAGATTGCAAAGCTTGGAAAGCCGCGCTACGTCTGCAGTGTCAAGCCGCTGGTAAGATTGAGGAAATAACCGTCATGCCTTCCGATACGGCCGGCTCCTGGATGCCTGTCGCGCTTTCTGCCGATCTGCCGCCGGCAACCGTCATACCGGCCTGGACATCGGCAGGATCAATCGCTCTCTGGCGCAGCCAGTCCGGGCGCGTATCGGCCTCGTCCGACCGCTGCCCGCATCGCGGCATGCGATTGTCTCACGGCTTCGTGCGGGGCGAGGCCCTCTCATGCATCTATCACGGCTGGAGCTATTCTCCGGCGGGAGGATGTGTTCGCATTCCGGCTCATCCCGACCTTGTACCGCCGGAAACGATTCGCGTGGCGGTCCAGCGGGTCGAAGAATCAGATGGCATCGTCTGGGTGTCAGTCGGCGAGCCGGCAATACTGCCGCCACGCCTGGATCGTTTCGCGCCAATACGCTCGCTAACGCTGGACGCCGGCATAGCGGCAATCGAAGCGGCAGCCGAAGGCAAACTCGATGCGGACGGGTTGATCCACGTCGCCGAATGTCCGTGGGTCCGGCTGTTGCCGGCGGCGCAGATCGCATGCACCCTCATACACGTCCTGGTCGAACAGGATCGCAACGTCGCAGATCGGATTACGGCATCCCGCATTGCCGAAGCCCTGCGCCGCCGGGCGGAGAAACGCCAGAAGGATGCCGCATGAACGAAGCCGGCGAGATGCTCGATGAATGGTACCCGGTCGGCCTGTTCAGCCAGCTCACCGAGGCGGGAAGCAAGACTGCCTTGATGGGCGAGCCCATAGAGGTGGTGCGCACCCCTGACGGCGCGGCGCGGGTTACATCGGGGGATGGACGTGCCCTGCCCGTTCGCCTCCGCTATGGTCATGTCTGGTCTTCTCTCGGTACCCCCGCCAAGGAGATATTTGCCATTCCCGAAGCCGATCAGCCCGGCCGCCGCTTCGTCGACGTCGGTGTCGTGCGGGTACGCTGCTCCCCCTTAAGAGCAGTCGAGAACTTCCTCGACATCGCGCATTTTCCCTTCGTTCATACCGATATCCTCGGCGCCGAGCCGCATACGGAGGTCGAAAATTATAAAGTCGAGATCCGCGAGAAAGAGGATGAAGTCTGGGCGACGCAGGTGAAGTTCTACCAGCCGCAGGCTGCAAAGTCGGCGACCAGCGGGATAACCACCGAGTATATGTATCGCGTGCCGGCCCCGACCTGCTCGGTGCTTTACAAGACCTGCCCTCCCCGCCCGGGCGAATGGGATGTCATAACCCTGTTCGTCCAGCCGCTTGCGGAAGACCTTTGCGACGTCTGGCCGTGGATGGCCCTCTTCGATGACGTGACGCCAATGACAGACCTCATCCATTTTCAACAGATGATTTTCCTGCAGGATCGTTCGATCCTGGAAAACCAGATCCCGGCGCTTCTGCCGCTCGATCCCGGCATGGAAATTCCGACCAGGGCCGATCTGACATCGATCGCTTACCGGCGCTGGCTGAAGCGCCACAACTATCTCTATGGCGCACAGCTGGTCGCACAATGAAGCTTTACGACTACATCCTATCGCCGAGCTGTTACAAGATCCGCCTGATGGCAGCGATCCTCGGCGTCAAGCTGGATATCCGGCCGGTCGATTTCCATCCCGGCATGGAACATCGTGGTCCTGAGCTTCTCGCCCTCAATCCGGCAGGTTCGATACCGATCCTCGTGGATGGCGAGCTGGTGCTGACAGAATCTTCGGCCATGCTCGCCTTTCTCGCCGCGCGGAACGGACCTGATTGGCTGGGTCTGAACGCGCCCGAGGAGATGGCGCGCGTGCAACAATGGCTCTCTTTTTCGCATCGGCTGACGACAAATCTCGGTGGGGCGCGGCTGCATCAGATGCTGCTGCGCCCCGGCAATATCGAGGCCCTGCAGGCACAAGGGATCGCGGCGCTGCGCGAACTCGAAGCCGGACTTTTTGAGCAGCGGCTCCGCGACATGCGATTCCTCACATCAGACCGCGCGACGATCGCCGACATGGCCTGTTTCCCCTATGTCGCACTGGCGCCTGATGGCGGAATCTCGCTCGATCCCTACCCGAACATTCGGCTGTGGCTGCGCGCCATCCGCAGTCTTGAAGGTTTCATCGAAATGCCCGGCATCCACCGGCTGCACGAGTTGAAGCCCGACCCTCATCCCGCCAGGAAGGAGACGTGAGATGCCGGGCTACCTGCTGAAGAACTGCGCCGCCATAATCGTCGACGAAGGCAACGGGCCGACCGTGCGTCGGAACGCCGATCTGCTGACCAGCGGCCCGGCGATCCAGGCGATCGGGACGAACCTGTCGCAGGAGGCCCTGCCTGCCGACACGATCCTTCAGGATGCGTCCGGCTGGTTTGTCTATCCGGGTCTCGTCAACACCCATCACCACTTCTTCCAATGCTTCGTGCGCAATCGGGCCGATCTCGACTGGACGAAGCTCTCCGTGATCGAATGGCTCGACCGGATCTATCCGATCTTCTCGCGGCTGAACGAGGATTGTTTCTATCATTCGTCGGTCACGGCCATGGCCGAGATGATCAAGCATGGCTGCACGACGGCCTTCGACCACCAATATTGCTTCCCCCGGCACGCCGGAAAGCGTCTGATCGATCGTCAGTTCGAGGCGGCGGAACTTCTCGGTATGCGCTTCCACGCGGGACGAGGCGGCAATACGCTGCCGAAGTCCGAGGGCTCGACGATCCCGGACGCCATGCTGGAAACCACGGACGAGTTCATCGCCGATTGCGCCCGGCTGATCGACAGCTACCACGATTCCGGCGCCTTCAGCATGCGGCAGGTGGTCGTTGCCCCTTGTCAGCCCGTGAATTGTTACCGCGAAACCCTCATCGAATCGGTCGCGCTTGCCCGTGATCGCGGCGTCCGGCTGCACACGCATGTCGGCGAAGGTGAAAGTCCCGTCATCCAAGCACGGCATGGGATGCGGACCGTCGATTACTGCGCCGAACTCGGCTTTGCCGGGCCTGACAGCTTTTATGCCCACTGCTGGGAGCTGACACACGACGAACTGCGCAAGATGGCGGCCAGCGGCACGGGTGTCTCCCATTGCCCCGAACCGGTCTATCTGGTGGGCGCCGAAGTGACGGACATACCGGCGATGGCGGCGTTCGGCCTGCGTATTGGCCTCGGTTGCGATGGCGCGGCCTCGAACGACAATTCCAACCTCATGCACTGCATCCACTCTGCCTATATGCTGCAATGCCTGACGGCCTCGACGCGCGCCCATCCGGTTCCAGCGCCCATCGATTTCCTGAGCTACGCGACCACGGGTGGCGCAAGCCTGCTTGGCCGCAGCGATATCGGCCGGCTCGCTCCCGGCATGGCAGCCGACCTCTTCGCCATCGATACCAGGCGGATGGATTATGTCGGAACCCGCCACGACCCATTGAGCCTGATTGCCAAGGTGGGGATCGGCATGCCGACCGACCTGACCATGATCAACGGACGCATCGTCTGGCAAGCCGGTGAGTTTGTCGGGCTCGATGAGGCACAGCTCTTCGCCGCCGCGGAAGCGGCTCTCGAGGCAGTCGAATTCTAAAAACCAAAAGAGGGAACTGACATGTCCAGTAATTTCACCCGCAGAACACTGATGAAGAGCGCGGCGGCTGCCGGTCTCGCGACGGCCTTTGCCGGCCGCTCGGCGCTTGCCGCCGACGAACCGCTCGGCATCGCCCTCGTCGTTCCCTCGCCTATCGGCGACGTCGGCTGGGGTCATGCGCTTGCCGCCGGCATCGACCCGATCAAGGCCGCCTATGGCGACAAGGTGAAGGTCACGGTCATCGAAAACATCGCCGAAGGACCGGACGCCGACCGCATCATGAACAAGACTGTCGCCGACGGAAACCATTTCCTGATCGCCGGCTCCTTCGGCTATCAAAATGGCGCGCTGCAGATCGCCCGCCGCAATCCGAAGGTGACCGTCCTGCATGCTTCAGGCTTCCAGGTCGCACCGAACTTCTCGCCCTTCGCCGCGAAATATTTCCAGGGAACCTACTTGCTCGGCATGGCGGCGGCGGCCGTTTCCAAGACCGGCAAACTCGGCTCGGTGTCGGCCTTTGCCATTCCCGAGCTGATCACCTCCATCAACGCCTTCACCCTGGGAGCGCAGGCCGTCAAGCCGGATATCGAAGTGTCTGTCGTCTGGGTCAACTCCTGGTTCGATCCAGCAAAGGAGCAGGAAGCCGCCAAGGCGCTGATCTCGCAGGTCTGCGACGTGATCTTCTCGAATGCGCAGGATACGCCCTCGGTAATCTCGGCCTGCGAGGAAGCCGGCGTTTATGCATTCAACCTTAACTCCTCGATGAAGAAATATGCCGAGAAGATCTATCTGGGCTGCATCGCTACCGACTGGTCACCCTTCTTCAAGGCGTCGGTCGACGCCCATCTTGCCGGCACCTTCAAGGGCGCCAACGCCTTCCTCGGTGTTGCCGACAAGGTTGTCCAGGTCGTCGACTGGAACCCGGCAATCCCAGCCGATACGATGACCAAGATCAAGGAAATCGAGGTCAAGATTGCCGATGGCAGCTTCTCGCCGTTTACCGGTCCGATCACCAAGGCTGATGGCAGTGAAGGTGTCGCTTCGGGGACCACGGCGACAGACGCCCAGATCGTCGCGATGGACTGGCACGTCAAGGGTGTCACGACGCCGCTGCCGAAGTAAGCCATGGTAAGCCCGCTCCTGTCGCTGCGCGGCATTACCAAGAGCTATGGCCCGGTCGATGCCAATCAGCAGATCGATCTCGACGTCGCTCCACGATCCATCCATGCCATCCTCGGAGAAAACGGGGCTGGCAAATCGACCCTGATGAAGCTGATCTACGGCGTCGAGCAGCCGGACAGCGGCACCGTCGCGTGGAACGGGAAAGCCCTCAGCCTTGCCTCTCCCGCAGAGGCAAGGCGCGCCGGTATCGGCATGGTGTTCCAGCATTTCTCGCTGTTCGAGAGCCTGACGGTCGTCGAGAATATCCGCCTGATCGTGTCCGGCAAGAAGAGCGAGCTTGCGGAACGCGTTCGCAAGCTCGGGCATGAGTTCAGCCTCGAAGTCGATCCACACGCTCATGTCCATTCGCTTTCCGTCGGCGAGAGGCAGCGGGTGGAAATCATCCGATGCCTGATGACCGATCCGAAACTGCTCATCCTTGACGAGCCGACCTCGGTGCTGCCGCCGCAGGCGGTGGAAAAGCTGTTCGAAACATTGCGCCGGCTGCGGGACGGCGGCGTGTCCATCCTGTTCATCTCTCACAAGCTTGAAGAAATCCAGTCGCTCTGCGATCGCGCGACGATCCTGCGCGGCGGACAGGTGACCGGTCACGTCGACCCCCGCGAGCACGATGCGCACGAGCTTGCCCGGATGATGATCGGCCGCGACATGCCGGAACCGATGCCTGCGCTGCCTTCGGTCGAAGGTGAAAAGCGTCTGGAGCTCGTCGGGCTCGATTACCGGGCGGACCCCTTCGCCGTGCCGCTTTCCAATGTCAGCATGGCCGTGCGCGCCGGCGAAATCCTCGGCATTGCCGGCATTTCGGGAAATGGTCAAAGCGAACTAGCGGCGCTGATTTCGGGTGAAACCCTGTTGGCACGGGAACAGCGTGACCAGATCTTCATGATGGGCGAGGATGTCGGCACGCTCGACGCTGCGGCCCGCCGGCGGCTCGGTTTCGCCTTCGTCCCGGAGGACCGGCTCGGCCGTGGTGCAGTTCCCGAGATGTCGCTCACCCTCAATAGCCTGCTGACCGCGCACCCGCTGAACCTTGTGAAGCATGGCCTGCTCGACAAGGTCAAGGCGAAGGCCTTCACCAGTGATTGCATCCGGGACTTCGACGTGCGCACGCGCGGGCCAGGGACAGAGGCCGGGTCGCTTTCCGGGGGCAACCTGCAGAAGTTCATCGTCGGACGCGAAATCATGCTGGCGCCGAAGCTTCTTTTCCTCGCCCAGCCGACCTGGGGCGTCGATATCGGTGCGGCCGCGGCGATCCGCAAGCGGCTGATGCGCCTTCGCAACGAGGGCGTGGCGATCCTAGTCATTTCCGAGGAACTCGAGGAACTGTTCGAATTGAGCGATTTTATCCAGGTCCTGCATCACGGGACGCTCAGTGCGCCGCTGGTCACGCGTGAGACCAACCCGGAAGAGATTGGCCAATATATGATCGGAGCCCAGCCGCAGCGCGAGAAAGCCACCGCATGAGCAGACCTTTCCTTGCCGCCCTGCCCATTCTGGTCCGTCGGGAGCGGGCATCGCTTGCCGCCACCCTTCTGGCGCCGCCCATCGCGCTCATCGTCACCATCGTACTCAATCTCGGACTTTACATCGCCATGGGGCGCGATCCGGCAGCGGTGGTCTATGCTATGCTGATTGAGCCCTTTTTCTCGTGGGCATCGTTCTGCGAAGTGCTGTTGAAGACCGCTCCCCTGCTCCTCATCGCGCAGGGGCTTGCGATCGGCTTTCGCGCCAAGGTGTTCAACATCGGTGCCGAAGGACAATTCGTGCTCGGTGCGATCTTCGCCTCCGCCATTCCGATCTGGTGGCCCGACGCAACCGGCCAATGGATCTGGCCAGCGATGCTGCTGCTCGGCATGATGGGCGGGGCATTCTGGGCGTCCTTCACCGCCTTTTGGCGCGCCCGGCTCAATGCCAACGAAATTCTGGTTTCGCTGATGCTGAGTTTCGTTGCCGTGCAACTCCTCAATTATCTGCTGCTCGGTCCCTGGAAGGATCCGAACGGCTTCAATTTCCCGCAGTCCGTCATGTTCCAATATGACGCGATGGTGCCGATCCTGATCGAGGGAACGCGCGTCAATGTCGCACTCGTCCTCGCCGTTCTCCTGTCGATCGCCGCATGGGTCTTCATGCAGAAGAGCTTCATCGGCTATAAATTGCAGGTCGGCGGACTGGCGCCGCGCGCTGCGAGCTATGCCGGATTCCGGGAAAGCTGGGCAATCTGGCTTTACCTGCTGATCGGTGGGGCCCTAGCCGGTCTTGCTGGTGCCGCCGAAGTCGCCGGCCCGCTCGGTCAGCTGCAGCGCTCGATCTCAACCGGATACGGATATGCGGCAATTATCGTCGCCTATCTCGGCGGTCTGCATCCGATCGGCATCGTCGTTTCTGCAATCGTCATGGCGGCGCTCTACATCGGCGGCGACAACGCCATGGTCTCCGCCAATCTGCCGGTCGCGGCCGTCCGGGTTTTCCAGGGCAGCCTGCTCCTTGCCTACCTGGTGGCCATCGCCTTCGTGCGCTACCGTCTTGTCTGTCGGCCCGCAGCGAGCAGGAGCCCGGCATGAACGCCGTCGAATTCGTTCTGGCTGGAATGCTGGCTGCTGCGACACCTTTCCTCCTCGCAGCGCTCGGAGAACTTATCGTCGAGCGTGCCGGGGTGCTCAATCTCGGCGTCGAGGGGCTGATGGCATTCGGCGCCGTCATCGCCTTCATCATCGTCTATCATGGCGGCGGCCATTTTCTGGCTTTTCTCGCCGCCGGCCTCAGCGGCGCGCTTTTGTCCCTGATCTTTGCGGCAATCGTCCTCGGCTTCAATGCAAACCAGGTCGCGACCGGGCTTGCGATCGGGATTCTCGGACAGGGCCTGTCGGCACTATTCGGCAAGACCTACGAGAGCCTGACGGTCAAGGCGCTGCCGAAGATCGCCATTCCCGGTCTTTCCGATATTCGGGTCATCGGCGGCCTGTTTACCCAGGACATCGTCGTCTGGCTTTCGCTGGCCGTGACCATCGCTATCTGGGCGATGTTTGCTTACAGCAAGGTCGGTTTGATCATCCGCGCCGTTGGCGAAAACCCGAAGGCGTCGCATGCTATCGGCTACCCGGTCGTCGCCATCCGGTTCGCCGCAGCCGCTGTCGGCGGCGTCATGGCTGGCTTTGCCGGCGCCTATGCGGCGACGATCTACACGCCGCTCTGGGCGGATGGGATGATTGCCGGCCGCGGCTGGATCGCAATTGCGCTCGTGGTCTTCGGAACCTGGCTGACCGGCCGCATCTTTCTCGGGGCGTGCCTGTTCGGCGCAGTATCGCTGATGGGGCTTGCCGCCCAGGCGACCGGGCTCGACGTTCCCTCACAGCTGCTCGCATGCCTGCCCTATCTGGTGACGATCATCGTGCTCGGCATCATTTCGGCGGATCGCCGCCTGCTCAAACTCAATGGCGTCGCCTCGCTCGGCGAGCCGTTCGAGCGATAATGATCACGCCCGTCGACGCGAAGGCAATTGAGAGTCAACTTGCCTTCCGAGCCCGCCACGAACGGCAACCAGAAGGAGGAGCCCCACAAACCTATCAGCCGTGGTCAGATTTCTTTTGGCCCCGCGGTTCAAATTCGACGAGCAGCGACTTGAGTTCGACTTCCCGAACACGTCGCGCCGCCTCATCAGGGCTGACCCATTCGAGAATACGCTGGCCTTGCTCCTTGAAGTCGTTTCCGATCTCGGTGACTTCGATCTGAAACAGGTCGACGATACATGGCGCCACATCGCCGTCGTCGAACTCCTTCAGATAGGTATAGCGGCCGACAGGTTTCCTTCTCACCGCCCCGCGCACGCCTGCTTCCTCCCAGGCTTCGATCGCCGCCGCTTCGAAAGGCCTCTTCCCTTTCATCGGCCAGCCCTTCGGTATGACCCAGCGCGCGCTCTCGCGCGATGTGATCACGAGAATTTCGATCTTCGGCCCGCCATTGAAATAGCGAAAGCAGATGGCGCCGTACTGTTGGCGGAACGCGCCAGCGAACAGCTTCGCAGGGACCGCGGCGAGCTGACGCAGCAATGGCTGAGACTTGTCTGGTCGGGACTTGCCGCGTTTTTTCGTAGGCTTCATGACGCTCCGTCTTCAGCTCATCGTGCGCACATGGCTGCGCAGGCGCGCAAGCTGATCGATACCCGCGAGCACGTTTCATCGATTTGTTTTAGCACGACGAAATGGAATGCTGATGCTTGTTTCTTCCAAATGAACTAAACTCGTGCGCTAGCTTTATCTAGCTGACATTCATCGGATCATCATCATGAATATCACGCAGATGACCGAGATCGCCGAGCAGTGGCTAACGACATTCATTCTGAACGAATGGACGTTCTTTCAGCTTGCAATCATCGTGGCGGGCTTGGGTTTTGCGTCCTTACTTGCGTCGCGCACAGAACCTGCGATGGAGGCAAAGGCGCGCCTGATCAAGGGTAATCCGGACCTGCTTCGGGTCATCATTGCTCCTATGCGCCGGATGATGTGGCTTTTCCTTGTCGGCTGGTTATGGCTCGCCAACGTTGTGCTGAGCAACAGCGCGTGGCCCTCACAACGTTGGCTTGTGTCCACGGCTCTGACGCTGGCAGCGGCATGGTTCCTCATCTCCGTCCTGACCAAGATCATCCGCAACCCGACCCTGTCGCGCGCCGTCGCGATCGGCAGCTGGAGCTACATCGCTCTTTATGCAGTTGGTCTTGACGGCCCGGTTCTATCTGCACTCGACGGACTTGCGATTAATTTGGGCGCGGTGAGACTCTCGCTTCTGCTTGTGCTCAAAGCCCTCGTGCTGGCGATCGCCCTGATCTGGTTGGCCGTCCTCATCGGCAACATGCTTTCCCACTGGGTTCAGCGCTCGGCCGACTTATCGCCTTCCATCAAGGTGTTGATCAGCAAATGCATCAAGATCAGCCTGATCATAATCGCTGGAGCCATCGCTTTGTCGGCGACCGGCGTCGACCTTACCGCTCTGACCATTTTCTCAGGCGCAGTCGGCGTCGGAATCGGCTTCGGCCTTCAAAAGGTGGTCTCGAACTTCATATCCGGCATAATCATCTTGATCGACAAGTCGATCAAGCCGGGTGACACGATCACCCTTGGCGACACGTTCGGGTCGATCCGTGACCTGCGCTCGCGGTTTGTTTCCGTCATCACCCGCGATGGCAAGGAGTACCTCATTCCAAACGAAGACTTCATATCGCAGCAGGTCGTCAACTGGTCGTTCTCCAGTGATTATGTGCGGATCGACGTTGACTTCGGGACGTCCTATAACAGCGACCCGCATCAGGTCGTTAAGATCGCCATTGCGACAGCATCGACCGTGCCGCGGGTGGCAAACCAATATAAGCCACCCGTCTGCTGGCTGACCGCCTTTGGCTCTTCGTCGCTCGACTTTCGGCTTCGCTTCTGGATCTCGGATCCAGCGAACGGGCTGACAAATGTTCGTGGGCAAGTCCTGATGGCGCTTTGGGATGCCTTCAAGAAAGCCGGCATCTCTATCCCGTTTCCGCATCATGAGATCATCATGAAAAGCCCTATAGAGATCAAACAACCGGACTGATTGCCGAGCCCCGTCGATCCGCCGAGCGGATGCCGTTTTCGAACGCGCTGCTGGAATGCGACATCTATCTGCGCCGAACAGGATCCGGCCTTGAAGAACAGGACGGCAGCGCCCGGACTGCTGACTGACTGCCATCACGCCGATCCGGGTCTTTCCACGGCCGCCGCCTGAGCCTTGTCGGGAGCGGCTGATAGCGGCGAATACCTCGCCCCCTGCTATCCGAGGAAACGACGCGGTTCCTCCTGCGGTCGGTCGGCATTCTCCGTCACGCCGGTTTTCCGTGCACACAGATATTCACCAACACGTTCACGGCTCATGGGTTTGCCGAACATATAGCCCTGCAGTGTGGTGCAGCCCATTTCCAGCAAACGCATCGCCTGCCGATGGCTCTCTACACCTTCGGCCGTGACCTTCATATCGAGCTTCCGCGCCAGATTAAGCACCAGTTCGACGATAGCGAGGCTCGATTCATCGACGAGCATGGTGTCGATAAAGCTCTTGTCGATCTTGATGATGTCGACCGGCAGACTTCGCAGATGCGTCAGCGACGCATAACCTGTCCCGAAGTCATCGAGCGCCACTGTCAGGCCTTTCTTGCGCAAACGTTGCAGGGTTGTTGCTACGGCATCTTCCATGCCCTGCAGGAAAACCGTTTCCGTCACCTCCAGCATAAGCTTATCCAGCGGAATTCCTCTTGACGCAAAGGCGGCAACGATCCGGGTTTCCAAGTCGCCCCTCATGAAATCGGAGGCGCTTATGTTGAGGCTGACCCGCCTGAATTCCAGCCCGCGGTCTATCCAGCCTCGAATGTCGGCCGCGACCTGCTCGAGCATGCGGGTCGTAATGTGATAGGCAACGCTTGAGTCTGTGAACGCCTCGTGAAATTGCGCCGCCGACACGATTGAACCATCCGAACGCCGCATTCGCACAAGCGCTTCGAACGCCCGTACCTGACCGTCGGCACAGGCAACGATCGGCTGATAGTGCGGCACCATCCGATGTTCGGTAAGAGCCGACTCCACCTCCCGGACGATTTGGATGCGACGCGCTATCCTCGAACGCAGGCTGGGCTCGTAGTGTATATAGCTGCCGCGCCGCGTTTCTTTGGCATGATAGAGAGCGAAGTCCGCGTTCTGCGAAAGCGTTGCGGCATCCATCTCGCCCTCCGAAATCGCCCCACCCACGGTTATCGCCGGATTTATCGTCGATCCCCCAACCTGCAGAGGGCGACCGATATATTCGATCAGGTGGCGCGCGAGCGAACCCATGCGGCGTACGCTTGCGGGCGCGTCCAGAATGACGGAGAACTCATCGCCGCCGAGACGAAAGACCTTTCCTCGCTTTCCCAAGCGTTCATCCAGACGTGAGGCCACGCCTTTCAGCAGCAGGTCACCTGTCGCATGGCCGAGGATATCGTTCACTTGCTTCAGGCGATCGACGTCAATCAGCAATAAGCCGATGGAAGGAGCATCGGCCGCTGTGAGCCGCTCGATATGAGCATTGTAGGCTGCCCGGTTGGCAAGTCCGGTCAAAGGATCGGCGTTGGCGGCCTGGAGCAGACGTTGCTCGTAACGCACTTTTTCGGAAACATCCTGAACGATGCCGAACAGACGACTGGGCTTGCCGCTCAAGCGCTCGATATCGCTGACTACGCGGACCCAGCGTTCCTCCCCTTCTGGCGTCATGATGCGATATTCCCTGTCGATGCCGGCCGCTGAACCATCGAGGACATCGCGTATCCTGCGTCTGACGCTCTCGCGCTCTTCAGGAGCATAGCAGCCGATCACCTCCTCCGAGGTCATGCGTTTGCCGACCGGCAGTCCGACGGTGCGGTAAATCTGATCCGACCAAATGATGGTGCCGGTCGCGAGATCCATCTCGAAGCCGCCGACCTTGGCAGAGCGTTCGGTCTGCTCGAAGCGGGCCTGCTTCAGTTCCAACTCGCGTTGCTGCGCTCTCAGCAGGCTTTGCTGACGATGTTCGCGGATAAGGCCGACGACGACGCTTGCCAAACTGCGGAGCTGTTCGAGATCCCGATCGCCGAAGCGACGGCTCTTCGTGTCGAGGACACAGAAGCTGCCGTAGCAGGTCTCCCCTTCCGAAAGCGGCACTCCCGCATAGAACCGGACCGAACGCTCTCTGACGAAGATATTTCCCGAAAAGCGAGAATCCTTGTCGGCGTTTTTGACGACGAGCGGTGACTTCGTCTCTACGATATGGCTGCAGAAGGAATGCTCACGTGGCGTCTCCCTCAAAAAGAGACCTTGCTCGGCCTTGAACCACTGCCGATGCCCGTCGACGAACGAAACCAACGCCATCGGCATGTCGAACATGCTGCAAGCCAGCCGCACGATAGCATCGAACTCTTCCGTTGGTGGCGTATCGAGAATGCTGGCCTGGTGGAGGAGATTCAATCTCTCATTTTCTGAAAGTGACATGCGACCCTGGGCTCCTCGCAGCGCTTGATGACGCGGAGTGAAACCCTTCATGGGTCATAGAAGCGGAAGAACTAACCGCTGACGCTCTATAGAATTGCATGATCTGGTTGCCAAATATTGAAGCTGTCGACATATAGCTCGGTCGTAAGACATCTCGACGAACAGGATATTCTCGCTTGGCGATAAGATCCTGAAGTATCTGATTATTATGGCATCTGGGATGGTCGACGGCATTCCGATTTCGGTTTCGATCAAATATGCAGGGCGCTTCCGAAAGCCTTCAGCACCGCTTCCATGAGCGCTTCGCTGCGGGTCGGATGAGTGTGGACGGTGCCGGCGATGTCTTCCAAGTGTGCACCCATCTCGACAACCGTTTCGCTGCATCGGAATGCGCGTCGCTGGCTGCCAGCGACCTTCAAAAATAGGCCACGCGGCTCGCATCCGTGCAACGCGCTTAGCCAACTTCGCCTTTACGAGCGCATAAGACGGCTTGAACATGAGCCTCTGACGCCTGCGTCTTTTTCTTTGTAATATCCGACATACATTAAATACTATGTACGTTCCGCCGATTGGCACGCGGGGATTGACGTGTTGGCGATGGCAACCGCCAATCTTCACTTTGTTGTTTTTGCTTCTTTCAGCTTGGGGCTTCGGCGCACCGTCGGCGTCTGACCGAGCGTCTGTCGTCCTCAAGGTGAATGGCGCCATTGGGCCCGCTATAGCTGACTACGTGGTACGAGGCATTCAGCGTGCTGGCGAACGTGAAGCGGTCTTGATCGTCCTGCAAATGGATACACCAGGTGGCCTTGACACCTCCATGCGGGAAATCATCCGCGCGATCCTTGCCTCGCCGGTGCCTGTCGCGAGTTTCGTCGCGCCAAGCGGGGCACGGGCTGCCAGCGCCGGCACCTATGTTCTCTACGCAAGCCACATTGCGGTAATGGCCCCTGGGACCAATTTGGGTGCGGCGACACCAATCGCGCTCGGCGTGAAGCCTTTCGGCGGTGATGAGGAACCCGAAAAGAAGCCGAGCGAACCTGGTGGCAAGCAGCCGGAAGCTCCAGGCAATGCCCATGAAGCAAAAGCCGTTAACGACGCAGTCGCTTACATTCGTGGGCTTGCTGAATTGCGCAATCGCAACGCGGACTGGGCAGAGCGTGCTGTCCGCGAAGCTGCAAGCCTTTCATCCACAGCGGCAGTGCGCGAACATGCCATCGATTTCATTGCAGTCGATGTCACCGATCTCTTTGCAAAGGCACAGGGGCACGTGGTGCGGGTCGGTCAAACGGAGGTCCGGCTCGATACCGCCGGTTTGGCCGTACAGGAATTCGAGCCTGACTGGCGCACGCGCCTGCTTTCCGTCATTACCGATCCGAACATCGCAATCATCCTGATGATGGTCGGTATCTATGGCCTGATCTTCGAATTTCTCGCACCTGGGACAATGCTTCCTGGCACGATCGGCGGCATCTGCCTCCTCCTTGGTCTCTATGCCCTGGCATTGCTGCCGGTAAGTTTTGCCGCCCTTGGGCTTATTTTGCTCGGCGTGGGATTGACAGTGGCTGAGGCTCATTCGCCAAGCTTCGGCGCTTTGGGCATCGGCGGCGGGGTAGCCGTGATCCTGGGAGCGACCATCTTGTTTGATACCGATATACCCGGCCTGCAAGTGTCGCGTCCTCTACTGGGCGCAATTGCATTTGGAATTCTTGCCTTTAGCCTTCTCGTTGCTCGCCTGGCATTCACCTCGCGATTGCGCCAGGTCGCAACCGGTGCAGAGGAGATGATTGGCATTTCCGGTAAAGTTGAGAGTTGGACGGGGCTCTCGGGCTACGTCATCGCGCATGGCGAACGCTGGAAGGCCGTTTCCGCCGAACCCCTTGTTGCTGGTGACCCTGTCAGGGTGACGGGTCGCAACGGGCTGGCGCTCGAGGTCGCCAGCCGTCCTAAGAACACCTAGCGACACGCAAGGACGCGGGAGGAGAAGCCATGGATATGTTTGCAGATCTTGCCTTCTATTTGGTGGCCATTGTCGTTGCGGTCGCCATCCTCGCATCCGCGGTCAAGATCCTGAGGGAATATGAACGCGGCGTCGTGTTCACGCTTGGCCGCTTTACCGGAGTCAAGGGACCCGGCTTGATTCTGCTCATTCCCTATGTCCAGCAGATGATCCGCGTCGACTTGCGCACGCGCGTACTCGATGTCCCTAGCCAGGACGTCATCTCACATGACAATGTCTCGGTTCGAGTCAGCGCGGTGATCTACTTCAGGGTCATGGACCCCGAGAAGTCGACAATCCAGGTCGAGGATTTCATGATGGCAACAAGTCAGCTTGCTCAGACGACGTTGCGCTCCGTTCTCGGCAAGCACGACCTCGATGAAATGCTGGCAGAACGCGACAGGCTCAACTCCGATATTCAGGAAATCCTCGACTCTCAGACGGACGCCTGGGGAATTAAAGTAGCCACTGTCGAGATCAAACATGTGGACATCAACGAGTCGATGATACGCGCGATTGCTCGCCAAGCGGAAGCTGAACGCGAACGCCGCGCAAAGGTCATCAATGCCGAGGGCGAACAGCAAGCTGCAGCGAAGCTACTGGAAGCGGCGGAAATTCTGGCCAGACAGCCGGAGGCGATGCAACTTCGTTACTTGAGCACTTTGAACGTCATCGCCAGCGAGAAGACTTCGACGATTTTATTCCCCTTCCCGATGGAGTTGGGAAATCTAATGGCCAATAAGCCGAAGTGATCGAACGCACTGGCGTTGGTGATTGATCCAGCTTCTGTGTCGGGCCAAAATGAGGCCAGGCCCCCAGAGAAACAGTCGGCCGTGGTTGCGTGAGTGAAACTCCGGAGGGCGTAGCCAGGGATCACATGCACCCCGCGGCGATTGTCGCCTGGGTTTCAGCCGTCCTTCGGGTGCGACTTTGCGCGGCACCGCCAACCTTGCGGTCAGAATGTGGGCTCGCCATCTTTCGCTCCTGCGATCCAGCGAATTCCCGTCGAAATCGCAATCCCGAACCGGGCTGCCGCCTGGCGTGCAGACACGCCCGCCGCAGATGCTTTCAGGACCCGTAATCGAAGATTATCGCTCAGTGCTCGTCCCATCATCCAGCTCTTCCGATATGGATTTTGAATCCGCTTCGACTCGCCTCGTCACCTCACATATTCGTCGATCACAGGATCTGCTCTAGCGCATGGGAGGCGACTACGTGTTTGCCTCTCGCAGGGGCTGATCGCGGCGAACACCTCGTCCCCTGCTATCCGAGTGGACGACGCGGTTTCTCCAGCGATCGGTCGGGGTTCTATTAACAGGCTTTGCTGACGATATTCCCGGGGCCTATTGCCCCATGCAACTGTGCTTGTTCATTCACTCAGCCAGGCCTAAGCGGGATCGCTGGCCCAGTCTTCGTGTCCATGGCGTATTCGGATCACGAATATAGTTCCGTCCTCGATGCGGTAGACAATGAGATGGGCTTTGAACGGATGAACTCTAACTGGCGGCGAAATCTCTTCTCGCTCACGCGCCATTCGGGGATTGGCCGCAATCAGATCAAGCGCGGTAAACAACTCGTCATGATACAGCCTAGCCTGTGCGGCTCCGAACATGCGCACTCCTTGTTCGGCGATCGCAATGATGTCCTCTTCCGCTTCGACTGAAAGGTCAAAGCGCATTATCTACTGCCGCGCGTTGTTTCTGCACGTGCCACTGCGGCGGCAAAGAGTTCGCCCTTCGAGCGGCTGCCAATACCGCTTTTTAAACCGTCATCAACGAAACGTTGCATGGCGGCAACCTTGTCACCGCGAATTTGGTCCCTCCGGATCAGGTCGCGCACATAGTCACTGGCATTGGAATATCGCCCGCTCTTTGCTTGTGCCTCAACCCAATCTTTCATCGGGTCCGGAAGAGATACGTTCATCGTAGCCATTCGAGCCTCCATGGTGCGAGTAGGTTAGCTGGACTTGGCAAAGTTTGTCAATCAGCTCCACGAACGGCGATCTATGTCATATCCGCGGATTGCCGCCGCGATGACGAAGCAGCGCGTAAGGGGTAGTCGGCCTGTCGACCAATGTCCGTGTGACGCTGATCCTATTGCGACAGGTCGGGCTCTTGCCTTTTGGGCAAAGCCTTTCGGCATCGGCACGGCCTTATTCCGGTCTCAGTTGATGGGATCCGAACCGGCAGACGTCATGCGTGATCCGGGTCCAGTCGGCTCAGATGTGCAAAGCGTTTCCCAACGCTTTCAGCGCTGCTTCCATGAGCGCTTCGCTACGGGTCGGATGGACGTGGATGGTGCCGGCGATGTCTTCCAGGCGTGCTCCCATCTCGATCGCCAGCGCAAAAGCTGCCGAAAGCTCGGACACTCCTGCCCCCACCGCCTGCAAGCCGAGAACGAGGTTCGTGTCGGCGCGCGCGACGACGCGCACAAAGCCCTCTTCGGAGAGCATCGTCATCGCCCGCCCGTTGGCGCTGAACGGAAACTGACCGGTGCGGATCTCATATCCTTGCGCGCGCGCCTCCGCCGGCGAGAGACCGGCGCTGACGATCTCAGGATCGGTAAAGCAGATGGCGGGAATGCATCTTTTGTCCCAACCCCGCTTCTTGCCCGCAACGATTTCTGCCACCATCTCCCCTTGCGCCATCGCCCGATGCGCCAGCATCGGCTCGCCGGTCACGTCGCCGATCGCATAGATGCCGCGCATCGAGGTGCGGCATTGATCGTCGATCCTCAGATACGGACCGGCGCGGTCGAGATCGAGTTCTTCGAGGCCGGAGCCCGCCGTTCGCGGGCGGCGGCCGACAGTGACAAGGATGCGATCCGCCGGCAGCGTCTCACGCCGGCTGTCCGACGTTTCAACGATCATTGCCTCGCCACTATCGGCAAGACCCATCGCCTTTGCACCCGTCAGCACCCGGATACCGCTCTCGGTCAGCTTGCGCATGACGGGACGCACCAACTCCGCATCATAGATCGGCAGCACCTGCGGCGTCGCCTCGACGACGCTCACCTCGGAGCCCATCTTCGAAAAGGCCATGCCGAGTTCCAAGCCGATATAACCGCCGCCGACCACGACGAGCTTTTTCGGCAGTTCCGTCAGCGACAGCGCCTCAGTCGAGGAAATGACGCGGCCGCCGAAAGGCAGATTGGCAAGCTCCACCGGATCGGATCCGGTGGCGATCACCACGGTCTCGGCGCGGATGACCTGCTGGCCGGTTTCGGTCTCCACCTCCACCGTCTTGCCGTCACGGAAACGGGCGCGGCCATGGACGATCTTCACCCGCGCCTTCTGCAGCAGACCCGAAACGCCGCCCGTCAGCCGGCCGACAATGCCGTCCTTCCAGGCGATCGTCCTTGCGAGATCGATCGAGGCGCCTTCGATGCGGATGCCCATTGGATTTTTGCCGGCGAGCATCTTTTGCGTGGCGTCGAACTCTTCGGCAGCATGGATCAGTGCCTTGGAGGGAATGCAGCCGACTGTCAGACAGGTGCCGCCCGGCTTGCCGGCCTCGACGATGACGGTATCGACGCCGAGCTGTCCTGCGCGGATGGCGCAGACATAACCGCCCGGGCCGGCGCCGATGACGAGGAGCTTGCAGACAATTTCTTTCATGGCTCAGCCTTCGATGAAAATGAGCGCCGGTGTTTCGAGCAGCGTGCGGATCCGCTGGACGAAGGTCGCCGCATCCCAGCCGTCGATGATGCGATGATCGAAACTGGAGGAGAGGTTCATCATCTTGCGCGGCACGAATTGCGTGCCGTCCCAGACCGGGCGCGTGGCGATCTTGTTGACGCCGATGATCGCCACCTCCGGATGGTTGATGACAGGCGTCGAGACGATGCCGCCGAGCGCGCCGAGCGAGCTGATGGTGATGGTGGAGCCGGAAAGCTCGTCGCGCGTCGCCGTGCCCGAGCGCGCCGCCTCCGCCAGCCGGGCCATTTCGGCGGCGCAATCCCAAATGCCACGCGCTTCCGCGTGCCGCACGACAGGCACGGTCAAGCCTGCCGGCGTCTGCGTGGCGATGCCGATATGCACGGCACTATGGCGCGTGATGATACCGGCATCGTCGTCGAAAGTGGCGTTTACCTCGGGCTGCCCGGCAATGGCTTTGACCAGGGCCTGCATCAGGAAGGGCAGGACCGTGAGCTTGGGATGGCCCTCCCTGCGGTCGCCGTTCATGGTGGCGCGCAGTTCCTCCAGCGCCGTCATGTCTACTTCCTCCACATAGGTGATGTGGGGAATGCGCGAGGTGGACAGCACCATTTTCTCGGCGATGCGGCGGCGCAGCCCGGTGAGCTTGATCTCCTCGGTCGCCGTCTTCTTGGCGGATCCGCCCCTTAGGAGGGCCGGAGCGGCGCCTTGCACGAGGAATTGCTCGACATCTTCGCGCAGGATGCGCCCGGCCGGCCCGGTCCCCTGCACTTGCCTCAGATCAACACCGCTTTCCCTGGCGAAGAGCCGCACGGAAGGCGCGGCAAGCGGCTTTTCGGCGGGCGCAGCCGCAGCAGCCGGCGCAGCGGTGATCGGCGTCGCTGGGGCAGGCCTGGCGATCTCCGCTTTGACCACTTCGGCGCTCGGCGCCTGCGAGATCGGCATCGGTTGGGCCTCACCGGCACCTTCCGCCGTTTCGATCCGCACCAGCGGGGCCTTGACCGCGATGCGGTCTCCGATATCGCCGGCGAGCCAGATGACAGTGCCATCGACGGGAGAGGGAATTTCGACCGTCGCCTTGTCCGTCATCACGGCGGCGATCACCATGTCCTCGCGGACGGGATCTCCCGTCTTCACATGCCATTCCACCAACTCGGCCTCGGCGACCCCTTCCCCGACATCGGGCATCTTGATGATGAATTCGCCCATGGCTCAGGCCTCCATGACTTCGGCAAGCGCCCGCCCGACGCGGCCGGGACCGGGGAAATAGTCCCACTCCTGCGCATGCGGATAGGGCGTGTCCCAGCCGGCGACGCGCACAACAGGCGCTTCGAGGTGATAGAAGCAATGTTCCTGCACCAGTGACACGACCTCGGCGCCGAAGCCCGACGTCAAGGTCGCCTCATGGACGACGACGCAGCGCCCGGTCTTGGTAACCGATTTGACGATCGTATCGAGATCGAGCGGCAGCAGGCTTCTTAGATCAATCACCTCGGCATCGATGCCGGTGTCCTCAGCCGCGGCCAGCGCCACATGCACCATCGTGCCATAGGCAATGACGGTCACCGCCGATCCCGCCCGCCGCACCTCGGCCTTGCCGATCGGGATCGTGTAATGGCCATCGGGCACGTCGCCGAGGTCGTGTTTCGACCAGGGCGTCACCGGCCGCTCGTGATGGCCGTCAAAGGGGCCATTATAGAGCCGTTTCGGCTCCAGGAACATGACGGGATCGGGGTCCTCGATCGCCGCGATCAGCAGGCCCTTGGCGTCATAGGGATTGGACGGCACAATCACTTTCAGACCGCAGACATGGGTGAAGAGCGCCTCCGGGCTCTGGCTGTGCGTCTGGCCGCCGAAGATGCCGCCGCCAGTCGGCATGCGCACAACGATCGGGCAGGTGAAATCGCCGTTGGAGCGATAGCGGATGCGGGCCGCCTCCTGCGTCAGCTGGTCATAGGCCGGATACATGTAGTCGGCGAACTGGATCTCGACGCAGGGCTTCAGCCCATAGGCGGCCATGCCGATTGCGGTACCGACGATGCCGGATTCGCTGATCGGCGTATCGAAGCAGCGCGTCCTGCCATATTTTGCCTGCAGGCCCTGCGTACAGCGGAAGACGCCGCCGAAATAACCGACATCTTCGCCGAAAACGACGACATTGTCGTCCTTCGCCATTGACACGTCCATGGCGCTACGCACGGCCTCGATCATCGTCATCCTGGCCATGTCAGTATCCTGCCTTCTGCCGCTGGCGACGAATATGCGCCGGCATCTCGGCATAGACCCCTTCGAAAATGTCACGCACCGAAGGCTTGCCGCCGGCATGCAGCGTGCCATGCGCCTCGGCCTGGCGTTGCGCCTCGATCACCTCGTCCATGATTTCTGCTTCCGCCTGCACATGCCGCTCCTCCGACCAAACACCCTTGACGATCAGATGTTTCTTCAGCCGCAGCACCGGATCGCCGAGTGGCCAGGCTTCCGATTCAGTCTTCGGCCGATAGGCGCTCGGATCGTCAGAGGTCGAATGCGCTCCGACGCGGTAGGTCACATGTTCGATCAGCGTCGGGCCGAGATTGCGCCGGGCGCGTTCGGCCGCCCAGCGGGAGACGGCATGGACGGCGAGATAATCGTTGCCATCAACCCGCAGCGCCGGAATGCCGAAGCCGAGGCCGCGGGCGGCAAAAGTGCCGGAACCGCCGCGGGCAATTCCCTGGAAGGTGGAGATCGCCCATTGATTGTTGACGATGTTGAGGATCACAGGCGCCTTATAGGTCGAGGCGAAGACGAGCGCCGAGTGAAAATCCGATTCCGCCGTCGATCCGTCACCGATCCAGGCCGCGGCAATGCGGCTGTCGTTTTTGATCGCCGAGGCCATCGCCCAGCCGACGGCCTGCACATATTGGGTGGCGAGATTGCCCGAGATGGTGAAGAACCCGTGTTCCTTGGAGGAATACATGATCGGCAACTGCCGGCCGTGCAGCGGATCGCTCTCGTTCGAATAGATCTGGTTCATCATCTCGACCATCGGGTAGTCGTCGGCAATCAACAGGCCCGCCTGGCGATAGGTCGGGAAATTCATGTCGCCCTTGTTGAGCGCCTTGCGGAAGGCGCAGCTGACGGCCTCTTCGCCGAGATGCTGCATGTAGAAGGAGGTCTTGCCCTGTCGCTGCGCCATCAGCATGCGGGCGTCGAAGGCGCGCAGCTTCATCATGTTGCGAAGCCCGGACAGCAGTTCTTCATCAGAGAGCGAGCCCGCCCAGGGGCCGACCGCTTCGCCGTCACGGTTCAAGACGCGGATGATCGAATAGGCGAGATCGCGGATATCCTCGGACGCGACATCGACCTCCGGCCGCGGCACCGAACCGGCCTTGGCGATCTTGACGTTGGAAAAATCAGGTTGGCCGCCCGGACGAACGGCGGGTTCGGGGACGTGCAGGCTCAAACGAGCGGAATCCACCATGTCTCTTCTTTCCTCCCTCTGCCGACCCGCCCCTCCCCGGAAGCGGGCCGGATGGCATTCTTACAGATTGCGGGCAATCACCATGCGCTGCACGTCGCTCGTTCCCTCATAGATCTGGCAGATGCGCACGTCGCGATAGATGCGTTCAACCGGGTAATCGGCCATGTAGCCGTAGCCGCCGTGGATCTGGATCGCATCGGAGCAGACGCGCTCGGCCATCTCCGAGGCAAAGAGTTTCGCCATCGACGCTTCCGACAGGCAGGGAAGCTCCGCCTCCCGGAGCGAAGCGGCGTGAAAGACGAGCTGACGTGCCGCCTCGATCCGCACCCCCATGTCAGCAAGGCGGAAGGCGACGGCCTGATGCTCAAAAATCGGCTTGCCGAAAGCCGTGCGCTCCCTGGCATAGTCACGCGCCGCCTCGAAAGCGGCCCGTGCCATGCCAACGGCTTGAGCGGCAATGCCGATCCGTCCGCCCTCGAGATTGGCGAGCGCGATGCGATAGCCTTCGCCTTCCGCACCGAGCCTGAAATCCGCAGGAATGCGCATGGCGTTGAAGGCGATCTGGCAGGTATCGGTGGAATGCAGTCCGAGCTTTTCCTCGACCCGGATCACCTCATAGCCAGGTGTATCCGTCGGCACGATGAAGGCGGTGATGCCCTTCTTGCCGGCTTCGGGATCGGTGACGGCAAAGACGATGATGACATTACCGTTCTTTCCAGATGTGATGAACTGCTTGGCGCCGTCGATCACATAGTCGTCGCCGTCGCGCCGGGCCCGGGTCTTCAGGTTCGAGGCATCGGAACCGGCCTGCGGCTCGGTCAGCGCGAAGCCGCCGATCCATTCGCCGGTCGCAAGCTTCGGCAGGAAGCGCTGCCGCTGCTCCTCGGTGCCGAATTTCAGGATCGGCACACAACCGACGGAGCTGTGCACGCTCATGATCGTCGAACAGGGTCCGTCGCCGGCGGCAATCTCCTCGAGTGCCGCGGCATAGGCGACGACGCCCGTATCCGAGCCGCCATAGGCTTCCGGAACGAGCATGCCGAGCAGCCCGAGTTCGCCCATCTCCTTCAGCTCCTCGCGCGGGAAGAGATGCTCCCGGTCGCGTTTGGCCGCTCCCGGCGCCAGCCGGTCGCGGGCAAAGTCGCGGGCGAGATCTGTGATCTGCTGCTGAAGTTCGGAAAGGATCATGTTGCTCCTCCCCTCCCCGCTAATGCCGCTCGATGGCGACGGCCGTCGCCTCGCCGCCACCGATGCAAAGTGCCGCCATGCCGCGCTTCAGATCATAGCGCTCCAGTGCCGACAGCAGCGTCACCAGAATCCGGGCTCCCGACGCGCCGATCGGATGGCCGAGCGCGCAGGCACCGCCATGCACATTGACCTTTTCATGCGGCAGGTCGAGATCGCGCATTGCCGCCATCGCGACGACCGCGAAAGCCTCGTTAATTTCGAAGAGGTCGACATCCGCAAGCGCTAGGCCGGTCCGCTCGGACAGCTTCTGCAGTGCGCCGATCGGTGCGGTGGCGAAGAGATTGGGTGCCTGCGAATGGGTGGCATGGCCGAGGATGGTGGCGAGCGGGGCAAGACCGCGGCGCTCCGCCTCGGAGCGGCGCATCAGCACGAGCGCTGCCGCGCCGTCTGAGATCGAGCTGGAATTGGCGGCCGTTACCGTGCCGTCCTCTCGGAAGGCGGGCTTCAGCGTCGGGATCTTGCCGAGCTTGGCACGGCCCGGCTGTTCGTCGCGGCGGGCAACCTGCTCGGCTTTCCCCGACTTGATCGTCACCGGCACGATCTCGCTTTCGAAGCTACCCTCCGCGATTGCCTTCTGCGCCCGCGTCAGAGAAGCGATGGCGTAATTATCCTGCGCCTCGCGCGTGAACTGATAGGCCTCGGCGCAATCCTCCGCGAAGCTGCCCATCAAGCGCCCCTTGTCATAAGCATCCTCCAGCCCGTCGAGGAACATATGATCCACGACACGCCCATGGCCGAGCCTGTAGCCGCCACGGGCCCTGTCTAGGAGATAGGGCGCATTCGTCATGCTTTCCATGCCGCCGGCAACTGCCACAGAAGCACTGCCGGCGGCGATCTGGTCATGGGCGATCATGACAGCCTTCATGCCCGAGCCGCACATCTTGTTGACGGTGCTGGCGCCGGTCGCAAAGGGCAGCCCGGCGTGGATCGCCGCCTGGCGCGCCGGCGCCTGCCCTTGCCCCGCAGGCAACACGCAGCCGAAGACGACCTCCTCGATCGCCTCGGCCTCAACGCCGCTGCGCTGGAGTGCTGCCCCTATCGCCGCCGCTCCAAGCTCGGGTGCGGTCGCGTCCTTCAGTTCGCCTTGAAAGCTGCCGATCGGCGTGCGCGCCGCACCGACGATGACGATGGGATCCTGCAAAACCATCTTTCCTCCTTCGGGAGAAGCGCTCAGCGCGCGCCCATCCGCAATGCGCCGTCGAGGCGAATAACCTCGCCGTTCAGCATGATGTTTTCAAAGATATGGCGCACCAGCGCAGCAAATTCCGCCGGCCGGCCGAGCCGCGGCGGAAAAGGCATGCTCTGGCCGAGTGCTGCCTGAACCTCGGCCGGCATGCCTGCGATCATCGGCGTCTCGAAGATGCCGGGCGCGATCGACACGACGCGGATGCCGTGACGGGCGAGCTCGCGGGCGATCGGCAAGGTCATCGCCGCCACTCCGCCCTTGGAGGCGGCATAGGCGGCCTGGCCGATCTGGCCGTCGAAGGCGGCGACCGAAGCCGTATTGACGATCACGCCGCGCTCGCCTTCACCATCCGGTTCCACGTTCTGGATCGCGGCCGCGGCAAGCCGGATCATGTTGAACGTGCCGATCAGATTGATGCTGATGGTGCGTACGAAACTCTCCAGGCGGTGCGGCCCATCGCGGCCGACCACCTTTTCGGCCGGCGCCACGCCAGCGCAATTGACCAGCCCGCGCAGGCTGCCGAAGGCTTCGAGCGCCGCGGCGACCACCGCAGCTCCCGCCTCGCCGTCGGTCACGTCAGCCTCGACGAAGCGGGCGTCTCTGCCGAATTCCCGAGCCATCCCCACTCCCGCCTCGACATTGAGATCGGCAATCATCACGCGCCCGCCGGCCTCGACGAGCATGCGCGCTGTCGCGGCACCGAGCCCGGAACCGCCTCCGGTCACGATGAAACTTGCTCCACGGATCAGCATGAATCTGTTCCTCCCTGTCGGCCGCGTCCTCCTCCGAGCGCCACCGACACCCACGATTCTATTCATTCCCCCTATTGCAAGCGATGACAGAACTGCTCCATTATTTCGGCCAGTTTTGCCATAGCGGGGATGGGATGGCCGAGATCGAGCGACGGATGATCGCGCCGGGTTTCATCGAGGAGGCGCTCGACAGCCTACGGCGGCTCGGCAAGCCGACAGCGCCGATCCTCGCACGCGTGGGTCTATCGGCGGTCGACCAGCCGGTGTCGGCCGAAACCTATGGCGCGCTCTGGCTGGCAATCGCCGCCGAGCTCGACGACGAATTCTTCGGCATGAGCGGCCGACCGATGCGCAGCGGCAGTTTCACGCTGCTTTGCCATTGCGTGCTGCACGCGCCGACGCTGGGGCACGCGCTGCGCCGGGCGCTGCGTTTCCTCGACGTCGTGCTCGAAGATCCCAGAGGGCGGCTCGTTATCCGCGACGGCCTTGCCGAGATCGAGCTCAGGGACAAGGGCGACACGCGCTCGGCCTTCGCCTACCGCACCTACTGGATCATCCTGCACGGCATCACCTGTTGGCTGGTCGGCCGACGCATCCCGATCCGGCTTGTCGATTTCCGCTGCGCCGAGCCGAAACAGGGCGCCGACTACCGGCTGTTCTTCGGCGCGCCTGTGCGCTTCTCGCAACCGATCAGCCGCCTCGGCTTCGACAGCGCTCTGCTCGACCTGCCGATTTCACGCACCGAACAGGCGTTGAAACAGTTCCTGCGCGGCGCGCCCGCCAATATCCTGGTGCGCTACCGCTATGACGCCGGCATCGCCGCCGCCGTCCGCCGGCGCTTGAACCAGGCAACGCCGGCCACGTGGCGAAGCTTCGCCGAACTCGCCGCCGATATGCGCATGCCGCCCTCGACGCTGCGCCACCGCCTGCACGATGAAGGACAAAGCTACGCCGCCATCAAAGACGACATCCGCCGCGATCTAGCCGTCGAGCTACTGCTGAATACCTCGAAAACGATTGGCGAAATCGCCGTGCAACTCGGCTATTCCGAACCCAGCGCCTTCTTCCGGGCTTTCCGGAAATGGGTGGGCAAGAGTCCCGAGGCCTTCCGTCGAGAGGAAGCGGAGAATTCAACGTCGGTCAGTCGAACCGCTTGACCCGGCCCGACTGACTTCGCGCTTTCGACAACATGGCGGCACCAGGACGAAACTCACGGCTCATCGTCGTAGCCTTCGCCCGGTGACAATCGCTCAATCGCCGCGCCAATCAATTTGGCATGCTCGTCCGGTATCTGCGAGGTGCTATGCGCGCGGCGCGGATCTGTGCCACTGCGCATGCGTTCAAAGTGCTTATAGCTCATCAGCACGAAGCGCGGCTTGTTGTGGCCGGCTCGCGGCTCGCAGCATCGGTGACGTCCCCGACCTGTTTGTTGAGATCACCTGTCGTAAACTGTCGCATCGAATAGCGTCTCCTGTTTGATTTCCATATATTCCATACTTTCCATATTTCACGAAATTGGCGTTCTCATCCGAGCATTCATCGACACTTTGAACCTGCCGCAACCCGCGCTACATATCTCAGCGGGAGGAGTGCCATGTTTGATTTTTCGCTCGGCGAAACCGCGGATGCGATCCGCGAAACGACGGCGCGATTTGCCGCCGATCATATTGCTCCGCTGGCTGCGGAGATCGACGAAAGCAACACGTTTCCGCGCCAGCTCTGGCCCGAGATGGGCTCACTCGGACTGCATGGCATTACCGTCGAAGAAGAGTTCGGCGGTGCCGGTCTTGGTTATATCGAACATGTCGTCGTAATGGAGGAGGTCTCGCGCGCCTCGGCTTCCGTTGGCCTGAGCTACGGCGCCCATTCCAATCTCTGCGTCAACCAGATCCGCCGCTGGGCGTCGCCGGAGCAGAAGCGCCGTCATCTGCCGAAGCTGATCTCCGGCGAACATGTCGGCTCACTTGCCATGTCGGAAGTGGGCTCCGGTTCCGATGTCGTCTCCATGCGGCTGCGTGCCGAGAAAAAGGGCGACCGCTATATTCTGAACGGCACCAAATTCTGGATCACCAACGCGCCGCATGCCGACGTGCTTGTCGTCTATGCCAAGACCGATCCCGCAGCCGGCCCGAAAGGAATTTCCGCCTTCATCATCGAAAAGGGCCTGACCGGTTTCAGCGTCTCCAAGAAGCTTTCCAAACTCGGCATGCGCGGCAGCGACACGGCCGAACTGGTCTTTCAGGATTGCGAAGTGCCGGCCGAGGCGCTGATTGGCCGGGAGGGAGAAGGCGTGAAGATCCTGATGTCCGGCCTCGATTACGAACGCGCCGTGCTTGCCGCCGGCCCGCTCGGCATCATGCAGGCCTGCCTTGATGTGGTGCTGCCCTATGTGCGCGATCGCAAGCAGTTCGGCAAGCCGATTGGCGAATTCCAGCTGATGCAGGGCAAGATCGCCGACATGTATGTCGCGCTGAATTCGGCGCGCGCCTATGTCTATTCCGTGGCGCGGGCCTGCGATTCCGGCTGCGCAACACGCACCGATGCGGCCGCCGCGATCCTATTTGCGAGTGAGAATGCCGTGAAGGTGTCGTTGGAAGCGATTCAAGCGCTCGGCGGCGCGGGCTATACCAAGGAATGGCCGGTCGAGCGCTTTTTGCGCGACGCCAAGCTCTACGATATCGGCGCCGGCACCAATGAGATCCGTCGCTACCTGATTGGGCGGGAGCTGATCGCATCATGACGGTGATTTCGACCGCGGTCGACCGCGCCAGCGAAAGCTTCAAAGCCAACACAGCCAAGAACAAAACCCTCGTCGACGAGCTCTACCAGCGCTCGGCAAGGACCCGCGAAGGCGGTTCACAGGCAGCACGCGAGCGCCACACGGCCAAGGGCAAGCTCCTGCCGCGCGACCGCATCCAGCTTCTGCTCGATGCCGGCAGTCCCTTCCTGGAGATCGGCACGCTGGCGGCCAACGGCATGTATGGTGACGAGGCGCCGGGTGCGGGCATCATATCGGGCATCGGCCGGGTTTCCGGCCGCGAGGTGATGATCGTCGCCAATGACGCGACAGTGAAGGGTGGCGCCTACTACCCTCTGACGGTGAAGAAGCATCTGCGGGCACAGGAGATCGCGCTGCAGAACCGACTGCCCTGCCTCTATCTCGTCGATAGCGGCGGCGCCAATCTTCCGCATCAGGCCGAGGTCTTTCCCGACCGCGACCATTTCGGCGCGATCTTCTACAATCAGGCGCAGATGTCGGCCGAAGGCATTCCGCAGATCGCCTGCGTGATGGGAAGCTGCACGGCCGGCGGCGCCTATGTCCCCGCCATGTCTGATGAAACGGTGATCGTGCGCAATCAGGGCACGATCTTCCTTGCCGGGCCGCCATTGGTCAAAGCCGCGACCGGCGAAATAATCACGGCCGAAGAGCTCGGCGGCGCCGAAACCCATGGCCGCCGCTCCGGCGTCGTCGATCATGTCGCCGAGAATGACGAACACGCGCTGCTTCTGGTGCGAGACATCGTCGCCAGCCTCAACAGTGTCAAATCGGTCGATATCGACATCCAGCCTCCGCGGCCGCCGAAACTCGATTCCCAGGATCTCCTTGGCCTCATTCCCGATGACGTGCGCTCGCCCTATGACGTGCGCGAGGTGATCGGCCGGATCGTCGACGGCTCGGAACTGCACGAGTTCAAGCCGCTTTATGGCGCCACGCTGGTCTGCGGCTTCGCCCGCATCTGGGGCATGCCGGTCGCCGTCATCGCCAACAATGGCGTGCTGTTTTCCGAAAGCGCGCTGAAGGGTGCGCATTTCATCGAGCTCGCCTGCCAGCGCCGCGTGCCGCTGCTGTTCCTGCAGAATATTTCCGGTTTCATGGTCGGCGGCCGCTATGAAGCCGGCGGCATCGCCAAGGACGGGGCAAAGCTGGTGACGGCGGTTGCGACAGCGACCGTGCCGAAGGTCACCGTCATTATCGGCGGCAGTTTCGGCGCCGGCAATTACGGCATGTGCGGCCGCGCCTATCGCCCGCGGTTCCTCTTCACCTGGCCGAATAGCCGCATCAGCGTCATGGGCGGCGAACAGGCGGCTTCGGTGCTCGCCACCATTCGCCGCGACGCGCTGGAGGCGCGCGGAGAGAATTGGTCTGTCGATGAAGAGGAGGCTTTCAAGGGGCCGATCCGCGCCGGCTATGAGGCGGAAGGCAATCCCTATTATGCCACCGCCCGCCTCTGGGACGACGGCATCATCGATCCCTGCCAGACGCGGGACGTGCTGGGCCTTGCCTTCTCCGCCTGCCTGAATGCGCCGATTCCGAAAGGGCCGCGCTTCGGCCTATTCCGGATGTGAGGCGCGCCATGATGGAGAGCCTTCTCATCGCCAACCGGGGTGAAATCGCCCGCCGCATCATCCGCACGGCAAAGACTGCCGGCATCCGTACGATCGCCGTCTATTCCGAAGCTGATGCCGGCCTGCCCTTCGTGAGAGAAGCCGACGAAGCAATCGCCATCGGCCCGCCGCCGGCCCGCGAAAGCTATCTGTCCGAGGCACGCATCCTCGAAGCCGCCCGCAAAACCGGTGCGGCCGCGATCCATCCGGGCTACGGTTTCCTGTCGGAAAATGCCGAATTTGCCGAAGCGGTCGAGAAGGCCGGCATGGTCTGGGTCGGCGCGCCGGCGGCCGCAATCCGGGCGATGGGACTGAAGGACGCCGCCAAGCAATTGATGCAGGCGGCCGGCGTGCCGGTCACGCCCGGTTATCCCGGTCCGGACCAGAGCGAAGCAAGGCTTGCGGCCGAGGCCGATGCCATCGGCTACCCCGTCCTCATCAAGGCGGTTGCCGGCGGCGGTGGCAAGGGCATGCGCGGCGTCGACCGGCGTGAGGATTTCGCCGAGCTCCTCGCCTCCTGCCGCCGTGAGGCCAGCGCCTCCTTCGGCGACGACCGCGTTCTCATCGAACGCTATATCGCCAACCCGCGTCATATCGAGGTGCAGATCTTCGCCGACCAGCACGGCAACTGCCTCCACCTCTTCGAACGCGACTGTTCGCTGCAGCGCCGCCACCAGAAGGTCATTGAGGAGGCCCCTGCTCCGGGGCTCGATGCCGCCGCGCGCGCCGCGATCTGCGAGGCGGCGGTGAAGGCGGCAAAAGCGGTGAACTATGTCGGCGCCGGCACGATCGAATTCATCGCCGACGCTTCCCAAGGCCTGCATCCCGATCGTATCTGGTTCATGGAGATGAACACGCGCCTGCAGGTGGAGCATCCCGTCACTGAAGCCATAACAGGTGAGGATCTGGTGCTCTGGCAGCTGAAGGTCGCAACCGGCGAGCCGCTGCCGAAGAGCCAGGACGAGATCGCCATGAAGGGCTGGGCATTCGAGGCACGGCTCTATGCCGAAAATCCAGCCGCCGGCTACCTGCCCTCGACCGGAAGGCTCGAACATCTGAAACTTCCGGTGGCGGTCCGCGTCGACAGCGGCGTCGAGCAGGGCGATGAGATCACCTCCTTCTACGATCCGATGATCGCCAAGATCATCGCGCATGGGCCGAGCCGCGAGGCCGCGCTGTCGAAGCTCGCCGCCGCCTGTGCCGGCATCGAGATCTGGCCGGTCAGATCCAATGCCGGCCTTCTCGCCCGCGTCGCCGCCGATCCTGATTTTCGCGCCGCCCGGATCGATACCGGCTTCCTCGACCGCCACGGTGAAAGCCTTGCGGCGACGGAGCCGGAGGAGACGGCAATCGACAAAGCGGCAACGGCACTTTCGAAGGCCGCGAACGAGGATCCCTGGTCGGTACTGACCGGTTTTCGCATTGCCGGGCCAGGCGACGGCCGCGTGCGGGTGCGCATCGACGGCCATCTCCACTGGGGGCGCGTGCGCCCCGGCCTTGAGGCGAATGCCGTCGAGGTCGACGCGAAGACCGTGCTTTTCGACGCCGGCAATGCCTGGACGATCGGCCTGCCCCATGCGGGCGAAGTCGAGGCAAGCCAGGGTTCGGGCGACGGCGCCATTCTTTCGCCCATGCCCGGCCTCGTCATAGCGGTCGATGTCGCCGAAGGCGACACTGTTGCCAAGGGGGATCGCCTCCTGACGGTCGAAGCAATGAAGATGGAACATACGCTGCGCGCGCCCTTCGACGGCATCGTTGGCAAATTACAGGTTTCCACGGGGGTCCGGGTTTCGGAAAACCAGCTTGTTGTCACCGTAATGAAGGAGCAAGCGTGATGGCCGGCCGCTATTTCGACGAATGGACAGTCGGCGAGCGCATCACCCATGAGATCCGCCGCACGGTCACCGAGACCGATAACCTGCTGTTCACGACGCTTTCCCACAATCCGCAGCCGCTGCATCTCGATGCCGATTATGCCGCCGCCACCAAGTTCGGCCGGATTGTCGTCAACGGCACCTTCACCTTTGCCCTCACAGTCGGCCTTTCGGTCGGCGACACCACGCTCGGCACGCTCGTCGCCAATCTCGGCTATGACAAGGTGACGATGCCGAAGCCTGTTTTCATCGGCGATACACTACGGGTGGAAACCGAGGTAACGGAGCTGCGCCGCTCAAACTCCCGCCCCGATGCTGGCATCGTCACTTTCCGGCATGTCACGTTGAACCAGCGTGACGAGATCGTCTGCCAGTGCCTTCGCACGGCAATGCTGAAGGTCAAACCGTCATGAGGCTGCGCTCGCTGCTCTTCGTGCCCGGCGACCGGCCGGAGCGTTTCGAAAAAGCGCTCGCCTCAGGTGCCGATGCCGTCATTCTCGACCTGGAAGATTCGGTTGCGCCGGCAAACAAGCCGCGAGCCCGGGAGGCCGTGCACGAATTCACCCTGCGCCATGCCAGCGAGGCCGCTCTGCTGATCCGCGTCAATCCGCTGACCTCCCCCGAATTCGAAGCCGATCTTGCCTCTCTGAACGGCCTTCATCCTTTCGCCGTCATGCTGCCGAAGGCCGAGGGTGCCGCTTCCGTGCTGACGCTCGCAGGCGCTCTCGCCTCCACCATTCCCATTCTGCCGATCGCGACAGAAACGCCGTCGGCGATCTTCGAGATCGGCAGTTACCGCGACGTCTCGGCGAACCTTTGCGGCTTGACCTGGGGCGCCGAGGATCTGCCGGCAGCGATCGGGGCTTCGACCGCGCGACGGACGGACGGCCGTTATACCCCGCCCTACGAGCTTGCCCGCTCGCTGACCCTATTCGCAGCCCATGCCGCCGCTGTTCCGGCAATCGAAACCGTCTATCCGGATTTTCGCGATCTCAGCGGTCTCAGGGCCTATCTCGGCCGCGCCCGGCGCGACGGCTTTTCCGCTATGATGGCCATTCATCCGAGCCAGGTCGAAGCGATCAATCACGCCTTCACACCTGACACCTCCGAGATCGCCTGGGCCGAGAAGGTGGCCGCCGCCTTTGCCGCCAGGCCTGACGCCGGCGTCATCCAGCTTGACGGACGCATGCTTGACCTGCCGCACCTCAAACTTGCGCTGCGCATTCTGGAAAGCGCAGGCCGATAGGCCCGACCTCTCAGCGAATCAGCCCGGCTTTGCGGTTTGCTCGGAAGTGACCTGTTCCGGCTCGAGGTAACCGGCGCCGATGGCGACATAGAGGTCCACATAATCCTTCGCGACCTGCTGCACGGTGGCAGCGAGGCTTTCCTGAGCATCTGAGACCGACCGCTGCGCGTCCAGAACGTCGAGCAGCGACGAGGCGCCGTCCTTGTAGCTCGTGGTCGAAAGCGCCAGCGATTCCTGCGCCGTCTGCACCTGTCTGCGCAACGGCCCC